>NZ_JBEZDY010000009.1:83480-327471 GCF_040648555.1 Actinoplanes sp. NPDC049118 | reverse complement strand
GCGCGGCGGCTCAGTTCGCGGTGCGCGCGGTCGAGATCCTCGTGCGCCGCCGAGAGCCGGCGGTAGAGACTGGCGGTCTCGGCGAGCAGGGCCAGAAGCACCGTTCCGGAGGAGACCAGCAGGGCGACCCGTCCCGCATACCAGCCGAGCGTGTAGCGCTGTGGGGCGAACATGTAGAGGGTCGCGGAGGCCAGGGACGCGCTGATCGCCACCACCACCCACCGTTCCACCGGTGGCCGGTTGCGCAGGTCCCTGGTCACCGCCAGCAGGCTGACGGCCGTGGCCAGGAGCCCTACGCCCACCGTCCAAAGGCCGAGTGCGGTCGGCGTTCCGTCCTGGTAGAGCCGGGGCAGGTGGTCCGCGGCACCGAAGATGATGCCTGTAACCGTGGCCACCAGGGTGAGCATCACGGCGGCCGCAACCGCGGTGGCGGTTCGCCGCCGGTTCCGGGCCTGTTCGCTCCATCGAGCCGGTAGCGCGGCGACGACCCGCTGTTGCACTGCCACCAGCACCGGAAACCCGGAGAAAATGATCACCGCCATCCACGGTGAGCAGACCTCTCCCCAGATCGAGCTGGGACCCCAGCGCTGCAGCCGGGTGACGACGACGGCGTAAGGCAGCATCATCATGGTGGTGTAGAGGTAGGCCGACGAAAGGCCCAGTGTCGCCAGCCGGCCACCGGCCAGGAACTGCTGCACCAGCAGATGCGCGGTCAGCAGATCGGCCGCCGCCATGAGGACGTAGACCGCCAGTGCAAGGTTCGGGTGAACGGGCGGGCGGTAGTCGGCGATCGGCACGACGAGCAGGGTGGCTGTGATCACCGCGACCGCGCACACCCACAAAGCCCGGCTTACCGGGGCCTCTTCCGGCCGTCCCGCAGCACTGCCCGGTTTCACGGCCTTCGACCCCCATACGATCACAGAGTCCCAGGCCAAAGGCTAACTGGGGGCGTCGCCGGACTTGCCGCAATTCGTGGACGGCCGGTCCGCGTCGTCGTTCCGGCCGGGCCGGCGGTGCTCAGCGCGTCACGCGAGTCGTAGTCGACAAGCTCCTCACGCTCGCTCGCCCCGTCCGACACGCCTGCGACCGACTGCGGCTGCGGGTCAGAGTCCAGCTGTGTGACCGCTACACCCGCGATCATGGCTACGCCCGCTGCCGCCGCCCACCACCGTCGGTTCAGCGACCATGCTGACACCGGTTTCATTCCCAGGCCCCTCGCGGCCGACTCGGGTGACCGACCAGCCGAGAAAACCTCAGACCGAATCCACCTCACAACACCGAATTCGTTACCTACTCGTTATCCGCTCTCGGTCTTGGACCGTCACACGGTGATCAGTGGGGCGAAGGGCTGGGAGTGAGCCGGCCGATGCCGGGCAGGAATCTGCCGGCGCGGGCGGCGTAGCCGCGGTAGTCCTCGTGGTGGCTGGCGATCAGGTAGGGCTCTTCGACGGCACGGACCTGGATCTGCAAGGCGGCGAGCAGGCAGAGTGCGGTGAGGGGGCCGATCGTGGTGGGGACCATGCCTGCCAGGCCGAGAGTGACGGCGAGCATGCCGGTGAAGATCGGGTTGCGGATGTGGGCGAACAGGCCGTCGGTGACGAGCGCGGTTCGCTCGCCGGTGTTGACGCCGATGCGCCAGGAGGCGCCCATCTGCCGCTGCGCGGCGAGCGTGACGGCGATGCCGGTAAGCGCGATCAGTAGGCCGACGACGCTCAGCATGCGCCGGCCCGGGAAGGCGGGGACGGCGGTCACGCCGGTGAGGACGAGGATCGGTGCGGCGGCGCCGAGCAGCAAGGCGGCCGGGAAGAGGATGCCTCCCCACCATTGCAAGCTTCCGGGCTGGCCGGAGATGCCGCGGTAGCCGGTGCTGCCAGTGGCCCGCCAGTGCGTCAGGGTCTGCCAGCCGAACGCGGCGGCGAGGCCGATGAGGTAGACGGCGAGCGCGACGGCGGCGGCCATGTTGGAGCTCATCGGCCGGCCTTTGGCGTATCGGTGCAGCAGACGTCGGTGCAGCCCGGCCCGCATCCACAGTCACCTGCCTCGCTGTCGATGGTGGGCAGGGCGCAGTCGTCGCACTGCCGGCTGAGGCTCAGCGGGCTACTCATGCGGTCACCGCCGGCTCGCCGGTGTCATCGGTAGGGCAGAGCGTCACGGCGGCGCCGGTCGCGGCGAGCAGCCCTTCGGCAGCGGTCAGCAGGTCGAGCAGCTCGGGGCGGGTCAGCGCATAGAACGACTGACGGCCTTCGATGCGGTAGTCGATCAGGTCGCAGTCGCGCAGGCAGGCCAGGTGCTTGGAGACGGTGGACTGCGCCAAACCGAGTTCGCCGGTCAGGTCGACGACACGGGCCTCGCCCGCGGCAAGCCGTTTCACGATCTTCAACCGAGTCTCGTCGCCGAGAGAACGGAACAACGCCACCGCCGGCGTCATCCCAGCCGCGACCGCAGCCGTCACGCACCCCTCTTCAATCATCGCCATAGTGCGATGATAGCCGAGTACGGCGATCAAATGGCAGCGGGTTGGACTCCTGACGCCCGGCAAGCTCCGGACTGGCCGGCCTTACGTGACCTGCTGTGACGATCTGGTCATGACCCTCACCCTGCTGGGGACTGGCATGTGCACGCTGCAGCCGTCAGCGCCTGACGGCGCCGGTGAGCACGCCTGCGGTGATGAGCAACGGGATCGGGCAGATCCGGGGTGGGCCGTGAACGCCACGATGGCCGGGCGGGTTCGACACCCTTGTGCTCGGCGGCGTACACCTGGTGAGTGGTTGTCAGCGCAAGGGGACTCGAGCCGAGGCTCGGCGTAACCGAATGAAGGCGTCGATGCCGCCGCCTGGTGCGGCACGTAGTTCGGCATCCCCGCCGCTGACCTGGGCGAGTTGCCGCACGATGGTCAGTCCGAGGCCGGTACCGTCGTCCGGTGAGGCGGGGCCGCGCCAGAAACGGTCGAACGCCCGTGCCCGGTCCGCCTCGCTCAGGCCCGGTCCCTGGTCGGTGACGTGCACCTCGACGGTGGACCCGCTTGTTTCCTCCGGCGTTGCGCCGAGGGTGATGGTGGTGTGCGGTGGTGCGGCCCGCACGGCGTTGGAGAGCAGGTTGTCGATGATCTGTTCGACGGCGCCGGGGATGGCCCAGGCGGTGCCGAGCCGGCCTGGGAGGCGGGCGAGGGTGATGTCGTGTTCGGCGGCGTAGGAGGACCAGTTGTCGATGCGTTCGGTGACGAGGGTGTCGAGGTCGACGGGTTGGCGGTCGGTGGTGGTGTTCTCCAGGTGGGCCAGGGCGAGTAGGCCCAGCACCATGCGGGTGAGTCGGTCAACCTCGGCGATGGCGGCGTCGAGGTCGCTGCGGGCGCCTTGCGGGACGTTGGGTTCCAGGTTCTCCAGCCGTAACCGTAGGGCGGTGAGTGGGGAGCGCAACTGGTGGGAGGCGACGGCGGCGAAGGTCCGTTGAGCGGTGATGAGCCGGTGTAGGCGGTGCGAGGTCTCAGTGAGCCGGACTGCGAGGCGGCGTAGTTCGGGCGGCCCGATCTCGGCGGTGGGCAGGTCGGCGCTGTGGCCGATGACGGCGGTGGCATCTTCGAGGATGCGGACGGGGCGGGTGATCCAGCGGGCCAGGGCGAAACCGGCGACCGTGACGACGGTCAAGGTGAGCGCGCCGCTCGCCGCGAGTGCGAGCCAGAAGCGGGTCGCGCTCGCGTCGACGAGATCGGTGGGGTACGTCAGGAGCACGGCGCCGCGGACGTCGGCGCCGGTGCGGGCGGGCACGGCCACGTACAGTTCCGTGCCGCCACGTTGGGCCTCGCGGTAGCCGACGGCGTGTCGGTTGGTCAGCGCAGTGTCGATCGCCGGATCCCGGGCCGGGAGCCCGGCGTCGACCGAGGCGAGGACATGTCCGTCGGCGTCGAGGATGAGCACCCGCGCGCCGGTGGCGGAACTGTGCTCGGCGGCGAGGGCGGTGACGGGTTCCGACCGGCCCGCGGCGATGTCGGGTTCGGCCTGTTCGGCCAACACGACGGCGTCGCGTTCGACATCGGCGGCGAAGCCGTCGCGTTCGTGGTGGGCGTAGATCGTGCCGAGGGGAATGCCGAGGGCGAGCAGGACGAGGGCGGTCAGCGACAGGTAACTCAGCAGGATGCGCCGGGTCACGGCACGCCCGGGCCGGTGTCGCCACCGGCGGTGAGCCGGAAACCGACGCCGCGCAGAGTCTCGATGAGGGCGGGGGCGCCGAGTTTGCGGCGCAGCGCGGCGACGTGCACGTCGAGGGTCTTGGTGGGGCCGAAGTAGTGCGGGTCCCAGACGGTGTCGAGCAGGTGTTGCCGGGAGTAGACGGCGCCGGGGTCCTCGGCGAGGACGGCGAGCAGGTCGAATTCCTTGGGCGAGAGCGCAACAAGGACCTTGTGGACGTGCACCTGCCGGGTGCGGCGGTCGATGCGAACGTTGCCGAGCACCTGCTCGGCGCCGGGTTGCCCCGGTGCGCCGCTGGCGGGAGCGGTGCGGCGGGCGACTGCGCGGATGCGGGCGACGAGTTCACGTAGGCCGAATGGTTTGGACAGGTAGTCGTCGGCGCCGAGTTCTAGGCCGACGACCCTCTCGATCTCCTCGCCCCGCGCGGTGATCATGATGATCGGGATGGCCGACCCACCTCGCAGTTGGCGGCAGACGTCGATGCCGTCCATGTCGGGCAGACCGAGGTCGAGCAGCACCATGTCGGCCGGGGCGGCGGTCAGCGCGGCACGGCCGGTGCGGACCCGTTCGACGGTGAAGCCGTAGCGGGCCAGGCCGGCGATTAGCGGTTCGGCGATGGTGTCGTCGTCTTCGACCAGCAGCACGTCCACGCTTTCAGGATGCCATCGGACGGCGCGGGAAACCTTGGCCGAGATTTGGGGTGATGCTGGCCGTCCCCTAACCGGGTGGTCCCTAGCGTGGCTGGTGTGACCGTGAATACCCGACGGACGGACGCGACACCGCTGGTGGAGAAGGCACGCCGACTCCTGCGAGCCCTGCATCACACCCGCCGCACGAAAGGGGCCGGGGCCTCGGCGCGGCTGTGCGCGACCCTGGTCGCGGAGATCCTGCTGCGACCGATCACCCGGCGGCAGGACCGCCTCCTGGACCAGCGCCTCGGCGTCGGCACCGAGCGCACCACCGCCGAGCCCGTTCTGGACCCGAGAGTCGCGGCGTCCGCGCAACACCAGGACGGCGTCGCCTACTCCCCAACGCCGGCGCGGCAGCTCCGCAAGATTCTGCGGAGCCTGCCGATCCGGACACCGTCGGCCTTCACCTTCGTCGATCTCGGCTGTGGGAAAGGCCGGACCCTGCTAGTCGCCGCCGAACACGGCTTCGGCCGGGCACTCGGCGTCGAGTTCGACCCGGAACTCGCCGACGCAGCCCGCCGTAACGCCGCAGCGTACGAGTTGGTCGCGCCGGCGTGCGCCGGTGTCATCGAGGTGGTGCAGGCGGATGCGGCCCGATACGAGTTCCCAGTAGAGCCGGTCGTGGTGTTCCTGTTCAACCCGTTCGGCGAGGCCACCCTACGAGCGGTCGTCGACCGCATCGAGGAAACCCTCGCCCGGTGGCCGCGCCCGTTCATCGTCGCCTACTACAACCCCATGCACTCAGACGTCCTGGACGGCAGCATCACGCTGCGAGCGACATTGCGCAACGCACGCTGGACCGTCTACGCGGCCGGACTGCAGTAGGCCGGCCGACCCATCCCTACGTGCTCGGTGTCTGACGAGGTGGTGCGGGGGCGCCGGACTTCGGCACGCCGGGACTCCCCATATGCTCGGCGGTGTCCCGCCGCCCGTTCGCACCGGATTCGTACCGCCGCTGCACCCGTGGCCTGGTGTGCTTGCTGACGTGACGGGACGGAAGAGACCGGCTGTTCGGCGTGCCCAGGGCCGCGAGGGCATTCCTCGTTGGTACCTCGGCCTCGGCTGCCTGATTCTGGCTGCCGTTCCGGCGGCATCGCCGGCAATACGGGTTTCGCTGTACATGGCGTTGGCTGCCTTGGTGCTGACCGCCCTGATCATGGGCATACGCCGATACCGACCGGCCTGGTCACGGCCGTGGTGGTTGATGGCGGCCACGATCGGGATGTCGGTGCTGGCCAACCTCGGATGGGCCACCGCGATGACACCGGCCGGCGTGGTGCGATTCCCGTCCCTGGGCGATCTGTCCTACGCGCTGACGATGTGTCTTCTGATCACCAGCGCCTATTGGTGGATCCGGCCGGGCCGGTATCGCGGCGGACTCATCGACGCGGCGATCGTCCTGGCCGGCGGCGGCGCCGTCGCCTGGGTGATCATCTTGGATCCGCTGCTCTTCGGTGGCCGGTTCACCGGACTACGGCTGGGTGCCTACCTGTTGTACGTCGGCCTCGATCTACTGCTCCTGGCGCTGACGGTACGGGTCGCGGTGGTCTCCCGCGTACGCACCATGTCGTACCGCCTGATGGTCGCTGCCGCAACGCTGTGGATCGTGACCGACACGATCTACTACGCCGCGCAGGCCGTCGGCGCGGTGCAGGCGGCCAGCTGGGCATCGGTGGGCGGGCTGACGGCATACCTGTTGATCGGTGCTGCGGCAATGCACCCGTCCATGGCGCGCAGCACCGGCAGTATGCCGCGAAATGCTGCCCCGCTGACGCGTACCAGGCTGGCCGGCTATGTCACGTTGACGGTGCTCATCGCCGCCCTGAGTGTGTTCGTAGCGGCGACCCTGCGGTCCGGTCATCAGACATTGCGGCTGAGCGTGGTGTTGTGCCTCGGCTGCGCCACGTCGGTTCTCCTGATCGCCCGGCTGGCACAGCTCGGTGCGGCCCTCAACCGGCGCGCCCACATCGACCCGCTGACCGGCCTGGGCAACCGAGCCGTACTGCAGAACCATCTCCACCGTCGCACCCACCATGACCAGGCGCTGCTCGTGATGGATCTCGACGGCTTCCGAGAGATCAACGCCGCCTTCGGCCATCCAGCCGGCGACGCCGTGCTCGTCGAAACCGGTCACCGCCTGCGCGCAACATCGCCCGGCGACGCCGTGGTGGTACGGCTCGAGGCCGACGCCTTCGCCGTACTCACCCGCGGCGACGAGGCTGAGCTGCGGGGCCTCGCCCAGCGGCTGCTGCAGGCCATCGCCGAGCCGTATCCGGTGGCCGGCCTGACCAGCCGCCGGGTCCAGGCCAGCGTCGGCGCCGTCACCATCACGGCAGGCGGCGACGCCACCACGGCGCTGCGCGACGCCGACCTGGCTCTCCAGAACGCCCGAGCCGAGGGCAACGGGCTATCCATCTTCGACCCCAGCGCGTACGCGCAATGGCGGGCCAACCGCGACCTCGTCGCCGACCTGCAGCGCGCCGTCGGGGCGGGCGAGTTCAGCATGCACTACCAGCCGATCGTCGACCTGAACACCGGCAGCATCATCGCCGCCGAGGCCCTGCTGCGCTGGACCCGCCCGGACGGCACGCCTGTCTCACCGGCCGACTTCATTCCGCTCGCCGAGCAGAGTGGGGAGATCACCGTCATCGGCGACTGGGTACTCGACCAGGTCTGCGCCGATCTGGTCGACCTGTGGAGAGCGCACCGGGTACCCGTGACGGTGAACGTGTCGGCGCATCAACTGCGTGACGCCGGGTTCGCCGACCGTCTGCTGAACCGCCTCCGCTCCGCCGGCCTGCCTGGCCAGTCCCTGATCGTCGAGATCACCGAAACCGTCCTGATCACCACGGTGACCGACGCCGCCACCACCATCGCGCAACTGCAGCAGCTACGCGACCACGGTATCCGGATCGCCATCGACGACTTTGGCACCGGCTATTCATCGCTGGCCTACCTCCGCGAACTGCCGGTGGACATCCTGAAGATGGACGGCTCGTTCACCTCACATCAGATCGAGGACGGCAGCCCGCGGGAGATCGCGTTCGTGCGCACGATCGTGGCCCTCGGTCGCAGCCTGAACCTGGTCACCCTGGCCGAAGCCGTGGAGACCCCCGGACAGGCGGAGCGGCTGCGCCGCATCGGCTGCCACCTCGCCCAGGGATACCACTTCGCCCGGCCGGCCCCGATCAGCACCCTGCACGAGCTGCTCACCGCCGGACGACCCGGCGGCCTCGAAACGGCTGCGTGACCGCCGACGCGACCACCGTCCGAGCATGGCGATTCGGCCGGCGCCTCCGAGTCCATCGGCCTTCGAGACCACGCCGCTTCGGGTGGCTCGCCCGTCTGGTTTGTTCGCGAGTTGCGGGTTCTGTCCCGTGAAGAGTGATTGATCTTTCGGTCTGTGGTCCGGGCGGGGACTTGCCTGGCTTTGGGCAGGTCACTCAATCACGCGTAGTGACAGCTCCGGTCGCCGGCCCGGCGGCGCTCGACGCCCACCTCGTCGACGACCGCGGCACCTTCCGCCTCGACGTCGAGCTGCGCATCGCCGCCGGCGAGGTCGTCGCGCTGCTCGGCCCCAACGGCGCCGGTGCCGCCTGTGACGGTGCGACTTGATCAGCGAGGTGCGGAGAACCCGGAGGTGGTCCCGTCGCGTTGGCGGCCACTATCCGGCGATGGCCGTACCTTCGATAGCGGTGGCCGTCCAGCGGGACGGCTCGGCTGCGTGGTGGTCGGTCATCGGCGCACCGCCCGCCGGTGCGGGCACAGCAGCAGCCGCAACGCGGCTGCCGCCTGCTGGTGGACGACCCCGTTGCCGAGCACTCGCAGCGCGGCGGTACGCGGCAGTCCCCGGTCCGTGATGTAGCCCCGCTCCAGGGTTGGCGCCGCTCATATAGCCGGTACCGCCGCCGGCCGTCGGGGTTGGCAGCAGGGCATTCCGGCTGCCGCCGGGTTCGATGAGGTCCGGCAGACTGCGGGGCATGCCCGGGCCTTTACCGTCACGAGCGCACGGCGTCGGCAGGGTGGCCATCGGCTCCGAGGAGATCCGCCCGGACGGCCAGCAGGAACAGGCGGTCGCGTCGATGGGCGGCGCCGATGTCTGATGCGCGTAGGCATATCGAGCTCGTGTCGTACCCGAGCGCGGCCAGATCGGCGTGGACTCGGTCGAGTCCGCGCCGGAGGAGCGCGGCCACGTTCTCCACGTAGACGAACGCCGGTTGAAGCGCGCGAACGG
Source organism: Actinoplanes sp. NPDC049118 (assembly GCF_040648555.1). Taxonomy (NCBI): domain Bacteria; kingdom Bacillati; phylum Actinomycetota; class Actinomycetes; order Micromonosporales; family Micromonosporaceae; genus Actinoplanes; species Actinoplanes sp. NPDC049118. The sequence continues at coordinate 318,364 of NZ_JBEZDY010000009.1, read as the reverse complement.
CGGCCGCGACGGCTGTCCACACGCTGCTGTGGACACCGGTGATGCCGGCGCGTTTCCCGGCGTTGGAGATGTCCTGGCACGGGAAGCCTGCGGTGACGATGTCGACCGGTGCGACGGTGCTCCAGTCGACGGTCCGGATGTCGCCGAGGTTCGCCCCGTCGGGCCAGTGGTGGGCCAGGACGGTGCTGGGGCGAGCCGGCCGCCGAGCACCAGGTCGACGGCAAGGTCGAGCCCGCTTGTGGCTTCGGCGGCGTTGTTGCCGTCGTGGTTGTAGGGATCGGATTTCGGCTCGGTGTGTTCAGGCCTCGCCCGAGATTTCGGGCTCGAGGGGTTGCATCCGGTACTTGGGTACAGGCTTACCGTCGAACGGACGGCGCCGACGGTGCCTTGTTCGAGGAGGTCAGCATGTCTTTCCTGGTTCCGGACGCCTGCTCGCTGCCGACGGCGGAACAGCCGTTGCGGCTGGCGGAGTTCGATGAGCTGTTCGCTACCGCCGTTCGCGCGGTCGACCAGGTCGACGCGACGCACGCCCGGCTGCATCTGACCGGCCCTGCGGGCTTGGCGGCCACGGTGCGGGATCTGACCGCCCGGGAGACCGAGTGCTGTTCGTTCTTCACCTTCACCACCACCCCGGCACCCGCCGCCGACGGCGAGGCCGTGACTCTCGACATCGAGGTCCCGGCCGCGCACGCCGACGTCCTGGCCTCCCTCGCCCAGCGCGCCAGCGCCGTCTCGACTGGGGCGCCGTCATGAGCGCGGGGCTGCTGGAACTCACCGAGTTGGCTGCCGCGTCTGGCGTGCCCGCGCCGCGGCTGCGCGGGTACGCCGAGTCGGGACTTCTGCCGCCGGCCCGCCGCGACGGCGACCGGCTCGGTTATCCGCCCGAGGAGGTAACCGCCGTGCGGATGCTGGCCGGCGCCGAGGACCTCGGCTTTACCGCTGACACGCTCACCGGGCTGGCCGTTTCCTGGCGTGACGGCGACTGCGTCACGACGCAGCAGGGGTTGGCCGACGCGGTGGCCGCCCGTCTCGACCACGTCCAGTCGGACATTGAGGCGCGGAACAGGCAGGCCGCCGACGCCGGTCCGGGATCCCCCGGGTGGGTGTCGGAGATCAGCCGGAGTGCGTCGCTGTCCGAGGACGCGGCTCGGTTGCAGGCCGTGGTTGCCGCCTTGACGGCCACGGCACATGACGGGCCGTGCGGGGAGAGCTGTGGCTGTGTCACCGCGCTGGCGGCGGCGGGCACGACCTATCACTTCCCGCACGACCCGGCGGCGGGCGATGGGGCGTTGGCCTGTGACCTTGGCGCCGACGGCGGCGACGTGCACCACCGGATCGGTGTGTGGCAGCAGGTCCTCGCCCGCGCCGAGAGCCGCGACCCGCTGCCCGACACCACCCACGGGGTGGTGTCGGGCAGCGGGTCCCGTTCGACGTCGATCTGGCCGGCACACTGGGCCGGCTCGCCGCCGCGGAGTACCGGTGCTGCTCGTTCGGCAGTTACACCCTGATCGTCGATGGCACTGGGCTGCGCCTGGAGATCCGCATGCCTGCCGACGCAGCCGGTACGTTCGCCGCCGTGGTCGGTCTCCCGGACACGCCCGCTGGGATGGAGGTCAGTGGTGCAGCGGATCAATCGTGACCAGCTCCGCGTCCTGCTCGAAGCTGGCGACCTCACCCTCGTCGAGGCCTTGCCCGAGGCGCGCTACGAGGCAGAACACCTTCCTGGCGCAGTGAACCTGCCCGGCGAGCTGACCGCCGACCTGGCAGCACGGCTGGCCCCGGACCGGAACCAGACCGTCGTTACCTACTGCTCCGGCCCGTCCTGCGGCCGGTCCAGGGTCGCCGCGGCCTCGTTCGGGCGGCTCGGCTACACCGACGTGCGGGTCTACGACGGCGGCAAGGCCGACTGGGCGCAGGCCGGCCTGCCGTTCGCCGGCTCCCACTCGACGGCGCAGGCGTCCTGATGGACGGACTCCGCACGGGCGAGGTCGCCGAGCAGGCCGGCGTCAACATCCAAACCCTGCGCTATTACGAACGCCGCGGGCTGCTCGCCGAACCAGACCGGTCAAACGGCGGGCACCGGCTCTATCCGCCGGACACGGTCGCCCTGCTGAATGTGATCAAAGCTGCCCAGCGGCTCGGGTTCACCCTCGACGAGGTCGCCGACCTCCTCGACGCCGGCCGGCGCCGGCACCCGAGCGCGGACCTGCGGCAACGCGCCATCGAGAAGATTGCCGAGATCGACCGGAAGATCGCCGACCTGACCGCCATCCGCGGCACGCTCACTGAGGTCGTCGACGCCCGCTGCGACAGCCTCACCAACTGCACCTGCACCGATTGCCCGATCCCGTATCTGACCATCGCCACCACGCGACCTTCTGGAGAGCCTGCATGAGCCAGCCCGTCACGCCGCCGCCCCGCACCGCCGGCCCGTCACCCGTGGTCCTCGATAACGCGCCGCCGCGCCGCAGCAAGATCACCGGCGGTCTTGCCGCGCTCGCGTGCGCCGCCTGCTGCGCTCTGCCGCTGCTGATCGCCGCTGGTGTGCTCACCGGCGCTGGCGCCGCGATCCTGGAGCAGACGTTGCTCGCCGTCGCGGCCGGTCTGGTCGTGCTGGCGTTGGGCATGTGGTGGTGGCACCGGCGCCGCTCCGCCCAGCGAGCGGGGGCGGCGGGGTGCGGGTGCGGTAGCACCGGCTGCGGCTGCTGACCCATCTCGGGCCGCTGGGGCCGGTGCGCCGGGGTTCCGCCGAGCCGATCAAGATTGAGCAGGAACGGCATGCCGGTCGGCGCGTTGAGGAGCAGGGAGCTCTTGAGTGGGGCAGGAAACGCGGGGCCTGTTGGCCGGGGTGGAACAGCACCAGATCGTCGTGTATCTGGGCGCTATCGTCGCGGGTGCTGTCGTCGGCTGGGCAGCGCCGAGTGCCGGCCCTGGATTGGAACATCTGATCAACCCGGTACTGGGTGTCCTGCTGTATGTGACCTTCTTGCAGGTGCCGGCGCGGGACCTGATGCGCTCGCTGCGTGACGGCCGGTTCCTGGCCGCGGCGCTAGTGGTCAACTTCGTGGTGGTGCCGCTGGTGGTCGCCGCGATGTTCACGTTCCTGCCCGCCGATCAGGCGGTACGGATGGGTGTGCTGCTGGTACTGCTGACCCCGTGCGTGGACTACGTGATCGTGTTCAGCGGTCTGGCCGGTGGCAGCAGCCAGCGGCTGCTGGCCGCCACCCCACTGTTGCTGATCGCGCAGATGCTGCTGCTCCCGGCTTTCCTGTTCATGTTCCTCGGGTCGGAGCTGTCTGAGGCGGTCGAGGTCCGGCCGTTCGTCGAGGCGTTCATCGTGCTGATCGTGATTCCCCTCGCGCTGGCCTGGGCCACGCAGGCGTGGGCCGGCCGACACCGGGCCGGCGCCAGGGTCAGCAATGCGATGAGCGCGGTGATGGTGCCGCTGATGGCCGCGACGTTGCTGGTGGTGGTCGCCTCCCAGGTACCGAAGCTGGGCGACGACTTCGCCGGGGTGCTCGGGGTGGTGCCGTTCTATGTGCTGTTCCTGGTGGTCATGGCGTTCGCCGGCTGGGGTGTCGCCCGGCTGTTCCGCCTTAACATCGCAGCGGGCCGGGCCGTGGTGTTCACCGGTGCGACCCGAAACTCGCTGGTGGTGCTGCCGCTGGCGCTGGCCCTGCCCGACGAACTGGGCGTCGCGGCGACAGTCGTGGTCACCCAAACCCTGGTGGAAGTGTTGGGCATGGTCGCCTACGTGCGGCTGGTGCCCCTGCTGCTGCCCGCCGGCAACTCCCGGGCGGCCACCGTTACCAACTAGGCATTGGGGTGTCACCGCGGTCGTCGCCGTCCTACAGCCCGGATGGCGACGACCGCCGCGGGATCAGGCCGATGGCTCGGCTGCCGAGCGCAGAGCGGGCGTCGCGAGAGCGACGGCACCGGAAAGCTTCTGCAGCCGTCCAGCTTGCTGCCGCTTGTCGGCCGCAGGGTCAGGTCGATGCCTTCGATCTCGCCCGCCCATCCTTCGGCTTCTGCCCTGGACCGCCGGGCCTGCAGGTCTTCCTCGAGCTCGGCGAGCCTGCCCAGCATCTTCGGATTGATGTTCAGCATCGGGCAGCGGATGCAGACCAACGCCGAGTGCCCGATCGAGGACCTCCAAGACTTCGCCGTCGTAGGTCACCGCGGCTGGGCCGAAGACCGCACCAGGATCTGGCGCGGCACCGTCGATGGTCTCGGCGATCCAGGCGATCACATCCCACAGGAATTCGCCGAATCGCGGCGAGTCGCGGAACCGCAAGTTCTTGTGCCATCGATCAGGCAACCCGCGGTAACCGCCCGTGCATGGCCGGGTCTCCGCCGCCGACCTGCGCTTCAGCAGTTGCAGGACCTCGTCCGGGTAGATCGCCGAAGGACCAGCAAGGAAGGCGTGGATGGCGTACTCGTCGATCGTGGCGAGGCTTGCTATCTCGGTGAGGATGCCCTCGCGGTCGGTATCGCCGAGATCCTCGTAGGCCAGAAGCCGTGTTCGCCGACCGCGAACAACACCTGCTTGGCCACTGCTGGTGAATGCGCGAAGGAGACCGTCAGGAGCAGTTCGGTGGCCAGCGTTTTGTCGTAGTCCCTGATCTGGCGCACCATCTGTAGCGCGTGGAGCCGAACATCTCGTCCTCGTGCGACAGCAACCGATCCAGTGCCGCTCGCTCCTGGGCATCGATGGACCCCTGGCCGCCACGGAACCTGTGCAGTCCGGCTGCTGTCAGCCGTGTCAGCTCAATGTCTTGCCTGTCCAGCAGCGTTTCTACGCTTCCCACCCGGCGGCGGCTTCGCTCAGCAACAGGTCCCGCACAGCGACCGGCAGCAGGCTGGTCAGCGGACCGGTCGGCTGATCGATAACGGCCGCCACCAGAGCTCGTCCGAGGGACGGCCGGTCCTGCATGAGGGCGGGGTAGTCCAAGGCACTGCGCGCCCGCAAAGCCGAGCTCGAGCTTGATCTTGACCAGCCACCTCAGGCGCTAACATCGGCCGACTTGACCGCCGTCCGAGCCGAGATCCGACACATCCTCACGAACGAGGCGCACAACGCCCGCACGGCGCTCTTCGAAGCCCTGATCCAGGAGATCACGATCATCGCGGACGACACCGTCCGGCCCGTCTTCAAGCTCCCGATCGCCGGAAACGACGAAGGGCCAGCCCTTGATGGGCTGACCCTCACCGACCGTGACGCAAACCAGATGGTTCGCGCACTGCCATCTTTGGTGGGCGATACTGGGATCGAACCAGTGACCTCTTCCGTGTCAAGGAAGCGCGCTCCCGCTGCGCCAATCGCCCTCGATAAGAAACGCCGAGGTGGAGACGGGATTTGAACCCGTGTACACGGCTTTGCAGGCCGTTGCCTCGCCTCTCGGCCACTCCACCGAGCTGACCCCGCACGTAACCTGTGGCGGCCTCTCCGAGCGGACGACGGGATTCGAACCCGCGACCCTCACCTTGGCAAGGTGATGCGCTACCAGCTGCGCTACGTCCGCTTGTCTCTCCGGTGGCGTTCCCCGGCGACGGATGAAACATTAGCGGGTAGTCCGCCTCCTTGCCAAACCGGGGGTACCTCGGCGCGTCGCGGGCCCGGTTATCCACAGGTCAGGAAACGGGTGAGCGGCCGCCCCGCGTTCCCGCTTGGATGGACTCATGGAGATCCGACAGGTCACCGCCGCCGAGCGCACCGACACGATGTTCCCGCTGCAGGCCTACGCGTTCATGCCCTCGCCCTGGCCGGACACCGATCGGGAGACCTACGCCCGGCGGATGCAGTACTACCGCACGGCGGTCAGTCTCATCGCCGAGGAGGACGGGCAGGCGTTGGCCGGCGTCGCCGCGTTCCCGATGCGGCAGAACGTGCGTGGCGTCGTCCACGACATGGCCGGGGTCGCGTCCGTCTCCACCCATCCGGCCGCGCGGCGGCGTGGCTTCGTCCGAGCGCTTCTGGACCGGCTTCTGCGCGAGATGCACGACCGGGGGAGCACGGTGAGCACCCTCTATCCGTTCCGTGCGTCGTTCTACGGCCGTTTCGGCTTCGTGGGCCTTCCGCGGGTCCGGACCGCCACGTTCGCCCCGGAGGGCCTGGAGCATCTGCTGAGAGCCGATCTGCGGGGCGAGGTGGAGCGTCTGCCTATGCGGGAGGCCTTCGACGACTACAACGCCCTGACGCTGCGCCTGCTGGGTGACCGTCACGGCTTCTCGGTGTTCGACGAGGTGCGCACGGCCGAGTTCCGGGAGAGCCCGGCGCGCTGGGTGGCGATCGCCCGGGTCGACGGTGCGGTGGTGGGTGCCGTGGCCTACCGGATCGACGAGTTCGGCGGGGAGCTGATCACGGACGATCTGCTGGTCACGGGGCCGCTGGGCAGGGCGCTGCTGCTGCAGTTCTTCGCCCGGCACGTGGACCAGGTCGCCCGGATCGTCATGACCATCGGCGTGGACGAGGTGCCCGAGCTGTGGGGGACCGACCTGGCGGTGCTCACCGAGGGCCGCGTCTCATTTCCCCGCCGGGGCGGACCGATGGCGCGCCTGCTCTCGATGGAGGCGCTCACCGGCACCGCCACGTCGGCCATCGGTGCGGTGACGATCGAGGTGACCGGCGACGAGTTCATCGGCGGGCGCTACCGGCTGGCCGGCGAGGGCGGCAGGCTCATTGTGGAGCAGGGCAAGGACGAGCCGGAGGCCACGCTCACCTGCGCCGGCATCTCGGCCCTCGCCTACGGCGTGCTCGACCCGGTCGAGGTGATCACGAGGGGATTCGGCCAGGTGGATGCCGCGGCGATCGACAAGCTGACCGCGCTCTTCCCGAAGCGGATGCCCTACGTATTCGCCGACTTCTGATCACCCGTGGGGTGGTGCTGCCCGTGGGTCAGGCCGTGGGGTGGTGCCGGTCGTGGGTCAGGCCGTGGGGTGGTGCCGGTCGTGGGTCAGGCCGTGGGGTGGTGCCGGCTGTGGGTCAGGCCGCGGGGTGGTGCCGGTCGTGGGTCAGGCGGGTCGTGGGTTAGACCGCGGGTGGTGCGAGGCGTGGGTTAGACCGCGGCCGGCAGACCCGATGAGCTGAACGCGCGCCCGTCGTCGGTCACCACCGCCGAGTCGTAGCCGTCGGCGACGCGCTTGGCGAGCCAGGCGATCCCCGCCTCGCCCATGGCGAGCGCCGCCGTCGCGTAGGCGTCCGCAAGTGCCAGGTCGGGTCCCACGACGGTCACCGACCGTAGACCCCGGGCCGGCCCGCCCGTACGTGGATTGAAGACATGATCACCGCGCTCATAGGTACCGGAGGTCGCCACCGCCTGGTCGGTCAGGGCGAGCACCCAGCTCAGCTTGTCCGCGACCCAGGGGTGCCGGATGCCGACCCGCCACGGCGCGCCGGCGCCGGACAGCCCGCGGGCCCTGATGTCCCCGCCGGCGTTCACGCAGTGGTTCACCGAGCCTGCCTCGGCGAGGCGGGCCGAGGCGACCTCCACCGACCAGCCCTTGACGTATCCCGACGGGTCGAGTGGGCCGGCCGCGTAGGCGTCGAAGTACCCGTCGGTCTCCCGCCACAGGTCGGCGCATGCCTCGAGGACGTGGCGCAGGTCCGCCGAGTAGTCCGCCGGTGCGATCTCCCGCCGGCGCAAGCGGCTGACCTCGCTGTCGTCCCGGTACGTGCTGAAGCGCCGGTCCACCTCGTGCAGCCAGCCGCAGACGTCGTCGATCATCGTCCGCAGGTCCGCCTGCGGGAGGTCGTCGGCCAGGTCGATGCTGACGACCGTGCCCATGACGTGTTCGGCGTGGTGCATGGCGCCGGACTCTACGCGGTGGCGGCGTCGATCGCCGCCTGGAGGGATTTCACGTACGACTCGGAGGTGAACGTCGCGCCGGAGACCGCGTCGACCTCGGCGCTCTGTGCCTTGACCGTCGCCTGCTTGAGCGAGGCGATCGCGGGCGGGTTGATCGTCGCGCTGTCGCCGGTGACCGGGTACGTCGCATCCGCTGCGGTGATCTTGCCGCCGGTGACCTTGATCGAGACCTGGATCGTGCCGTACGGGTTCTTCGCCGCCGAGCCCTTGAAGACACCGTTGGTGAGGCCGCCGCCACCGGCCTCGCCCGAGGCCTCGTCGGAGGAGCCCTCGGGGGCGGCCGGCTTCTTCGACGCCTTCTTCGAGGGAGTGGCCGACGGGTCCGCGTCCTGGCCAGAGTTCGCCAGGTCGACCGCGGGCGGCGCCGCCGAGGGAACCACGGGTGCGGACACGCTCAGCCGGACACCGACGATCAAGGCTGCGCCGGTCAACGTCCCGATGGCTGCTGCGGTGCTGCGTCGCATGAGGAAACTCCCGGATATCAGAATTCGAAGGGGTCGAGGTGCAACTGGCTGTCTGGCACTTCCAGTTCGCGCAGGGTCTGCACCGCGGCGTCGACCAGCCCGGGCGGGCCGCACAGGTAGACGTCGCGGCGGTTGACGTCGGGCACCAGCCCGAGCAGGCCGTTCGCCGTGAACAGGCGTCGTGGGCCGGGATCGTTGCGGGAGCCGACGATGTAGCGGACCCAGGCGTCGCGGCGCTCGGCCAGGTCCTCCAGTTCCTCGCGGAAGACCAGTTCGTCGGGGCGGCTGGCGCGGTAGATCACGATCGTGTCCGGCGGCATGTCCTCGAGCAGGGCGCGGATCGGCGCGATGCCGCTGCCGCCGGCGATCAGCAGGGCGCGGCGGCGGGTGCGGCGCTGCGCGGTGAACGTCCCGAACGGGCCCTCGGCCCAGATCGGGGTGCCCGGTTCCATCTCCGCCAGCTTCGACGTGTGCCCGCCGACCACCGTGACGGTCAGGCGCAGCCACTGCGAGTTCGGCGCCGCCGACAGCGAGAACGGGTGCGACTGCCACCAGCCGTTGGCGGTCAGGAACCGCCAGCGCATGAACTGGCCCGCCTGGGCCGGAAGCTTGTCGAGTTTGCGGCCGTCGATGTAGATCGAGAAGGTGTTGGTGCCCTCGGCGACGACCTCGGCCACCTCGAAGCGGTGCCGCACGTTGAGCCAGAGCGGCTCGACCAGCCGGCCCCAGACCAGGGCGGCGATCACCAGCGCGCTCAGCCCGGGCCAGAAGACCGAGGCGAACCGGCCGGACAGGTCCGCGCCCGTCGCGACCTGGTGTCCGTAGCCGAGCAGCAGCACCAGGTACGCGGTGAGGTGGATGAAGTGCCACAACTCGTACGGCAGCTTGCTGCGGGCCGCCCGGATCGAGATGACGCTGATCAGGACCAGCAGGCCGGTGGCGACCGTCGCGCTGATCATCTCGGGCAGCGTGGTGATGATCGTCCAGGCCTGGTCGACCACGCCGGCCTCGGCGGTGAGCGCGTACCCGTAGACGATGAAAACGACGTGCGCGAGCACCGCGACGACCAGCGAGGTGCCCAGCCAGCGGTGCCAGCGCAGCAGGTCGCGGGCGCCGACCCACTCCTCCAGCCAGGAGACCCGGCTCATCATCAACAGCTGGATGAAAAGCAGGTAGCCGCCGACCAGGCCGGTGATCCGGCCGACCGCCAACATCAGGGTCGGGGTGTCGTTGATCGCGCCGGCCTGGGTGTCGAAGAGCCAGAGCGCGACGCTGGTCGCCAGCCCGGAGAAGAACAGCAGCACCGTGAGCAGGCGGTTTCCCGACGTGGCCTCGGCCGGCGGGCGGTCGTCGGTGACGATCGCCGGGCCGCTGCCCTGCCAGCCGGACGGGTCGGACGGCGCCTCGACGAGGATGTCGCCGCGCGGGACGCCTTCGTTCAGATCCGGCTGCTGCCAGAACTCGCGCTCGGGCGCGAGGGTCTGTCCGGACGCCGGCTCGCGCAGGTCATCGAAGGATTGGAACATCGTCGGCCCTGGTCGGCCGGCAGTGTCGCCGTACGCTCGCGCCATCGACCTCACCCGCTCAGCAGTCGTCGCTCGGCGTCTGCCACCCCCCGGCGGCCGACGTGACGGTCCGGTTCTCGGCAGGCCGTCGACGGGTACTACGCGGTTCAGCGGGTGAAGGCTCAAACCTGAGAGGAAAAAGTCAGTTGTACGAGATGATCTTGTCGATCAGGCCGGCCCCGGGGAAGTCGAGCAGGACCATCCCGGTACGGACCAGGCCGTGGCCCTCGTTGAGGTAGCCGAGCAGGAACGGGTTGACGCCCTGTACCCAGAGTGCGCCGCCGGCCACCTGCTGCGGCTGGGCGAAGAGGCTGGCGCCACTGGTGAAGTTGACGTACATCGTCGCCGGGTCGCCGGCGCTCGTCGCGTCCAGGTGGCGTCTGACCTGGTCGCGCTTGGTGGCGATGGCGCCGATGTTGGGCACCGAGTAGTTGTCCTGGATGTAGGGCGAGCCGTTGCCCCACTGTCCGAACTGGGCCAGGCCGTAGCGCTCGATCGGGCCGCCGAACGCGCCGTGCAGCACGGCGAGCACCACCTTGCCCCGGATCGCGCCCAGCGTGGGCGTCGCGGCCGCGGCCGCACGGGTCACCGACGGCTGCCAGAACAGCGAGGAGACGTACGAGTCGAAAATGTCCGGAAAGCTCTTCTGGCCCGACACGTCCGTACAGGATCCGATCTCGCCCGTGCACTCCTGCTTGAGCCGCATGACGACGGTCTCGCCCGGGTGGGCCGCGAGGAAGGTGCGCAGCACATTCAGGACATCGGTGAAGTTGGCGTTCTGATAGAACGTGCCGTGGTGGATCGTGAAGGTGTTCCCGCCGTTCACCCGGGCCCGGATGTCGATCATCCGGATGCCGGCCTCGAGCTGCCGGGCCAGCGTCGCGCCGCTGTCGCCGAAGTTCTCCTGGGTCTGGGTCAGCGCGCCGCCGTGAATCGACATCGAGTTGTGGGTGCCGGGGATGGACAACACGGATAGGCGGGTCGAATCGGGCAGGGAACGCATCCAGTCCGGATGGCTGGCCGAGCTCAACGTCCGATAGGACGCATCGGCGGCGAGCACCGCGGCGGCCTTGGCGGCGACAGGCTCTATGGCGGCAGCCTTGGCGGCGGGCACAACGGCGGCGGCGGGATTGACCGCGGCGGGATCGACGGCGGCGGGATCGGCGGCGGCGGGATTGGCCGCGGCGGGATTGACGGCGGCGGGATTGACGGCGGCGGGCTCTACGGCGGCCTCGGCGGCGGCCCCGGTTTGGGCGGCGATGGGTGCGGTGCGGGCGGCGACGGGCGTGGGGGCGGGCGCGGCGAGGGCGGCGGTGGGTGCCGCTACCAGCGGGGCAAGGATCGCCAGGACTATCAGGGAGCCCTTCATGCAGTGAAACCTATCGATTTATGGGGTACGACGGAAGCCCTCCGGACTCCGGCGGGCTAACGTCACGGCGTGACTGAAACCCCCGCGGCCCTCACCGTGGTCGGCATCGGCGCCGATGGCTGGCCGGGCTTGACGGGTACGGCCACGGCGGCGTTGACCGGCGCCGAGGTGATCTTCGGAAGTTCGCGCCAGCTGGCCCTGCTGCCGGAGTTCGTCGACGCCGAGCTTCTACCATGGCCGTCGCCGCTCGTTCCCGCGCTGCGTGGTCTGCTCGAATCGCGTCGTGGCCGGCGCATCGCGGTCCTGGCCAGCGGCGACCCGATGTTCCACGGCCTCGGCGCGACGCTGGTCCGCCTGTTCGGCGCGGCGGCGGTGCGGGTCATCCCCAGCCCGTCGTCGGTGTCGCTCGCAGCGGCACGCCTTGGCTGGTCGCTACCGGACGTCGACGTGCTGAGCCTGGTCACCGCGCCGGTCGAGGAACTACACCCGCTCGTCCACCCGGGCCGCAGGATCCTGATCCTCAGCGCGGGCGCGGACACGCCGGCGGCCGTCGCGGCCCTGCTCACCTCCCGCGGGTACGCCGACAGCACCGTGACCGTGCTCTCCCAGCTCGGCGGCCCCGCCGAGGATGTGACCACCTGCGCCGCGGAGAACCTCGGCGCCCGCGAGTTCGACCCGCTGAACGTCGTCGCCGTCGCCTGCTCGACCGGCCCCGCCGCGGTGGCGGAGGGGCCGGTCGCAACTGTGGGACCGGCCGGGCCTGGCGGCGGCTCGCCGGAGGCCGGCGGGACCGAGGCCGGGCAGCCGGGCGGCCGGCATGCCGGTCCGGTCCTGGCCGGCTCCCGTCCGCTGGTGCCCGGCCTGCCCGATTCCGTCTACGAACACGACGGGCAACTCACCAAGCGCGAGGTCCGCGCCGTAACCCTCGCGGCTCTCGGGCCGCAGCCCGGCGAGCTGCTCTGGGACATCGGCGCCGGCTCCGGCAGCATCGCGATCGAGTGGATGCGCGCGCACCGCGACTGCCGGGCGGTCGCCGTCGAGTCGTCCGCCGAGCGGGTGGGACGGATCGCGCGGAACGCGGCCGCTCTGGGGGTACCGAAGCTCAGGGTCGTAGCGGGACGCGCGCCCGGCGCTCTTGCCGGGTTGCCCGCGCCCGACGTGGTTTTCGTCGGTGGCGGGCTGACGCGCGACGGCGTGGTCGAGGCCGCCCTGGCCGCGCTGCCGTCCGGCGGCCGGCTGGTCGCCAACGCGGTGACGCTGGAATCGGAGGCGGTGCTGGCGGCCTGGTATGCACGCCTGGGCGGCGAGCTGACGCGGATCGCCGTCAACCGGACGTCACCGGTCGGCGGCTTCACGGGATGGAGAGCGATGATGCCGGTGACCATCTGGTCGGTGATCAAGCCGTGACGGTGCACTTCATCGGGGCCGGGCCGGGCGCGGCCGACCTGATCACGGTACGCGGGCAGCGGCTGATCGGGTCGTCCCCGGTCTGCCTGTACGCGGGCAGCCTCGTGCCCGCCGACCTGCTGGCCTTCTGCCCGCCGGGCGCGCGGCTGGTCGACACGGCCGGGCTGAACCTGGACGAGATCCTCGCCGAGATGGTGGCCGCGGCGAAGGCAGGGCACGACGTGGCGCGGCTGCACTCCGGTGATCCGTCGGTGTTCAGCGCCGTCGCCGAGCAGATGCGGAGGCTGGACGAGGCCGGGATCGCCTACGACGTGACGCCGGGCGTGCCCGCCTTCGCCGCGGCGGCCGCGGCGCTGGGCCGGGAGTTCACGGTGCCCGGGGTCGCGCAGACGGTGATCCTGACGCGGACCGCCGAGCGGGCCACCGCGATGCCGCCCGGGGAGGATCTCGCGACGCTGGGCGCGAGCAGGTCGACGATGGTCCTGCACCTGGCCGTGCAGCGCATCGACGCCGTGGTGGCCGAGCTGGTGCCGAACTACGGCGCGGACTGCCCGGTGGCGGTGGTGGCGCGGGCGAGCCGGGAGGACGAACTGATCGTCCGGGGCACGCTGGCCGACATCGCCGCGAAGGTGACCGCCGCCGGCATCCGGCGCACCGCGGTGATCGTGGTCGGCGCGGCGCTGACGGCTTCGGCCTTTCCCGGCAGCCACCTCTACTCGACGCAGCGCTGCCGGACGTGAGGGTGCTCGTCCTCGGGGGGACGACCGAGGGGCGGGCGCTGGCCTCGACCTGCGCCGCGGTGCCCGGCCTCGAGGTGATCAGTTCGCTCGCCGGGCGGACCAGCGCGCCGCTGCTGCCCGCGGGCGAGGTCCGGATCGGCGGGTTCGGCGGCGTCGACGGGCTGGTGGCCTACCTGCGCGCGGAGTCGGTCGACGCGGTGGTGGACGCCACGCACCCCTTCGCGGCGACGATCACCGGCAATGCGGCCGCGGCGTCGTCGCTGGCCGGGGTGCCGCTGCTGGTGCTGCGCCGGCCGGGCTGGGCCGAGCGGCCCGGCGACGTCTGGCATCGGGTGGCGACCCTTCCCGCGGCCGCCGCGGCGCTGCCGGCGCTGGGGGAGCGGGTGTTCCTGACCACCGGGCGGCAGGGCCTCGCGGCCTTCGCGGGCGTGGACGCCTGCTGGTTCCTGTCCCGCTCGGTGCAGGCGCCGGTCGCGCCGGTGCCGAGGCGTCTCGAGGTGCTGCTGGACCGGGGCCCGTTCACCGCCGAGGGTGAGCGTGCCCTGCTGGCCCGGCACCGCATCGACGTGCTGGTCACCAAGGACAGCGGCGGGAGCGCGGCGAAGCTCGACGCCGCCCGCGAGCGCGGGATTCCGGTCGTCATGGTCGACCGGCCGCCCCTGCCGCGGTCGGTCACCGTGGCGGCGACGGTCGAGGCCGCCGCCGAGTGGCTCAGGCGGGGTAGTGCCGCGGCGTGTACATCTGGGTAGTGCCGTCGCCGCGGGTGGCCATCCGGGTCTGGCTGGAGCCGACGATCAGCAGGCAGCGCATGTCGATCGTGGCCGGATCCAGCTCGCCCAGCGTCGTCACCCGCACCGACTCCTCCGGCCCGCCGACGTCGCGGCCCACCGCCACCGGCGTGGCCGGGTCGCGCCACTCCAGCAGCAGCTCACGGGCCCGCACCAGCTGCTCCTTGCGGCTCTGCGACGCCGGGTTGTAGATCGCGATGACCAGGTCGGCGCCCGCCGCCGCGGTCAGCCGGGACTCGATCACCTCCCAGGGCTTGAGCCGGTCGGAGAGCGACAGGACGCAGAAGTCGTGGCCGAGCGGCGCGCCCACCCGGCTCGCCACGGCCTGCGCCGCGGTCAGCCCGGGCACCACCCGGACCGGCACGTCCTTCCACTGCGGATCCTCGGCGGCCTCCAGCACCGCCGCCGCCATGGCGAACACGCCCGGGTCGCCGGAGGAGACCACCGCGACGCGGTGGCCGCGCTTCGCCAGGTCGAGCGCGAACGCCGCCCGTTCCGCCTCGACCCGGTTGTCGGAGGGGTGGCGGCGCTGGCGCGGGTGCCGCGGAACGCGGTCGACGTACGGGCCGTAGCCGACGACGTCGTCCGCCGCGGCCAGCGCGGACCGCGCCTCCGGGGTGAGCCAGCCGGGCCCGGCCGGGCCCAGCCCGATCACGGTCACCCCGCCGCCGCCCGGCCGCGGGGCCGGCGCCTCGGAGAAGCTCGCGGCGGCCCGGCTCGGCAGCAGGGCAAGGGAGAAGTACGGGACCGTCGCCGGATCGATGTCCGCGATCCGGCCGTGCCGTTCGCGGTCGGTGGTCGCCCGTTCCACGTACCAGGCGTCGTCGAGCCGGCCGGCCTGTTCCAGGGCGTCCCGGACGCCGGGGAACGTGCGGCCCAGCTTCATGATCGCGGCGGAGTCGGTGCCGGCCAGCCTGGCGGCGAGCTCCGCCGGCGGCAGGGTGCCGGGCAGCACGGTCAGGGTCTCGTCGCGCTCCATCAGCGGCCTGCCCAGCACCGCCGACGCCGCGCTCACCGACGTCACGCCGGGCACGACCTGCGCCTCGTAGCGGTCCGCGAGCCGCTTGTGCATGTGCATGTATGAGCCGTAGAAGAACGGGTCGCCCTCGGCGAGCACGACCACGTCGCGGCCCGCGTCCAGGTGCGCGGCGAGGCGCTCCGCGCTCTGCGCGTAGAACTCGTCGATCGCGCCCTGGTAGCCGCCCGGATGGTCGGTCGTCTCGGTGGTGACCGGGTAGATGAGCGGCTCCTCGAGCTGGCCCTCGCGCAGATATCGGGCCGCGATGGCTCGGGCGTTGCTGCGCCCGTGCCGGGCCGCGTGGTACGCGATCACGTCCGCCGCGCCGATCAGCCTCGCCGCCTTGACGGTGACCAGCTCCGGGTCGCCCGGACCGAGCCCGACCCCGAACAGCCGACCCGCCATGCCTACTCCTCCTCCGAGGCGAGGGCGTTGACCGCCGCCGCCGTGATCGCGCTGCCGCCGCGCCGTCCGCGTACGACCAGGTAGTCCAGGTCGGAGGCGGCAAGCGCGTCCTTGGACTCGGCGGCACCGATGAAACCGACCGGGATGCCCAGCACCGCCGCCGGCCGCGGCGCGCCCGCCTCGACCATCTCCAGCAGCCGGAACAGGGCCGTCGGCGCGTTGCCGATCGCGACCACCGCGCCGGCGAGGCGGTCGCCCCAGAGCTCCAGGGCGGCGGCGCTGCGGGTGTCGCCGGTCCGGGCGGCGAGCGCCGGCACCGCCGGGTCGCGCAGCGTGCAGATGACCTCGTTGGCGGCGGGCAGCCGCTTCCGGGTCACCCCGGCGGCGACCATCTCGGCGTCGCAGAGGATCGGCGCGCCGCCGAGGAGCGCCTTGCGGGCGGCGGTCACCACGCCCGGGCTGAAGCCGATGTCGCCGACCAGGTCGACCATCCCGCACGCGTGGATCATCCGGACCGCGACCCGGGCCACATCGGACGGCAGCACCGACAGGTCGGCCTCCGCCCGGATCGTCGCGAACGACCGCCGGTAGATCTCCGCGCCGTCGCGCACGTATTCCATCTCAGCCCTTCCTCGCGGCGCTGACCAGCGCCCCCACCTCGGTCACTGCCGCGAACCCGGATCCGCCCGGCGACCGCACCCGGTAGCCCGATCCGGTCGCCTCGACCCGCACGTGCGGGCCGGCCGGGCTTCCGCATCCGCGCGCGCACCCGACCCAGTGCACGGGCAGACCCGTGCCGGCCGTGGTCGCCGCGTCCGCGTCGTGCCGGACGTCGGCGAGCGACTTCGCGCACCCGGGCCGGCCGGCGCAGGCCGTCACCCCGGCCCACCGCGACCCGGCGGCGACCTCGAGGCCGGCCTCCGTCAGCGCCGCGGCCCAGTTCCGCGCCGCCTCCGGCGTCAGCCCGCGCAGCACGATCCCACGCCAGGGCGTGACGGTCACGGTCGCGGCGGATTCCAGAACCCTCAGCTGTACGGGGCGCAGCCGCCCGAGCGGCACCAGCGCCCCGACGGCGACGCGCCCGCCGGGCTGCTCGATCAGCCCGATCGGCTCCCGCGGGACGGGCCGGGGCAGCACGGCGGCCGGGCCGGGCCGCACGCCCAGCGCCGCGGCGGTCCGCGCCGCCACCCGCGCGGGCCCGTCGGCCAGCTCCCGCACCCGCCACGCCACCTGCCGCCGGCCGTCGGCGACCCCGGCGTCCGGAGCGTCCGCGCGGCTTCCCGGCGTCGCCTCGACCGCCGTGGTCCGCTGCGCCGCGCGTTCGTCGAGGAAGGCGTGCGCCGCCGCCAGCAGTGCCGGCACCACGGCGTCGGGTGCCACCCGCAGGCCCGCGTCGGCGCCCGCGAACAGGATCGCGACGGCGGCGGGGTGCCCCTCGTGCGTGTGGACGGGAAGGGCGGCCACGTCGGCGGAGAACGCCACGTCGCCCAGGCCCGAGTCGAGCGCGAACAGGAACCGCCCCGGCAGCGAGGCCAGCCGGGAATCCGCGCACAGGGCCCGGTCCAGGCGGTCCACCGCCGGGTCCCCGCCCAGCGGGGACGCGGCTATGTTGCGCACCAGCTCATGGGTGCGGGAGGGCAGCAGGCCCGCCGCCTCGAGGCCGGCCGCGAGCCCGGCCGCCGCGGCGTCCCGCACCGCTCTGAGCTGTAGGTTTGCGCGGCTGGTCAGCTCGACGTGGCCGTCGCCCCAGCGCCCGGCCAGCTCGCGCAGCACCCGGACGTGCGCGCCCGTCAGGCGCCCGCCCGGCACCCGGACGCGCGCCAGCGGGCCGTCGGCCGCGGCGTGCAGCCGCAGCGCGCCCGGGCAGGCGTCGACGTCGGCGCGCGTGGATGGCTGGGACACGGCCCGGATACTACGGATCCGGGCTGACAACTTCCCGGCGGCGGTCGGCATCGTCACACCGGCCGCCCCGCCCTGACGCCGCCCGTGCCAGTCGCGAGACGGGCTGCCGACATCCCGGCGGCGGTCGGCATCGTCACACCCGCCGCCCCGCCTTGACGCCGCCCGCGCCGATCGCAAGAGTGGGAGTCCACGTGCGGCGACGCCGCGGAGGAAGCCGGTGCGAGTCCGGCGCGGTCCCGCCACTGTCACCGGGTGCACATCGACCCGGGAGCCAGGAACTCCGGTCGCCGTGTTTCCTTCGACCCGGGGCGCGGACCCCGAGGGGAGAGCCGTGTTCCTGCTGTTGTCGACATCAGACACCGACCTGCTGAGCGCCCGTGCCAGCGGCTCGGCGTACCGCCTGGCCAATCCGGCCCGCACCGCGGTCGCCGACCTTCCCGCCCTGCTCGACGGGGTCGATCTGGTGGTCGTGCGCCTGCTCGGCGGGCGCCGGGCCTTCCAGGAGGGCCTCGACGCGCTGCTCGCCGGGCCGGTGCCGGTGGTGGTGCTCGGCGGCGAGCAGGCGCCCGACGCCGAGCTGATGAAGCTCTCGACCGTGCCCGCCGGCGTGGCCGCCGAGGCGCACGGCTACCTGGCGTACGGCGGCGCGGAGAACCTGGCGGCGCTGCACGACTTCCTCTCCGACACGATCCTGCTGACCGGCCGGGGCTTCGCGGCGCCGGTCGCGGCCCCCGACTGGGGCCTGCTGGCGCGCGAGACGGACGCCGGCGGCCCGGTGGTCGCGGTGCTCTACTACCGCGCACACCACATGGCCGGCAACACGAACTTCGTCGAGGCGCTGTGCCGGGCGATCGAGGCCAAGGGTGGGCGGCCGCTGCCGATCTTCACGGCCTCGCTGCGCACCGCCTCGCCGGAGCTGCTTGCCGAGCTGCGCAAGGCCGACGCCCTGGTCGTGACCGTGCTCGCGGCCGGCGGCACCCGGCCCGCGACGGTGTCCGCCGGCGGCGACGACGAGGCGTGGGACGTGGGCGTCCTCGCCGACCTGGACGTGCCGATCCTCCAGGGACTGTGCCTGACCGGCAGCCGCGCCGCCTGGGAGGCGAGCGACGACGGGCTCTCCCCGCTCGACGCGGCGACGCAGGTGGCGATCCCGGAGTTCGACGGCCGGATCATCACCGTGCCGTTCTCGTTCAAGGAGATCGACCCCGACGGGCTCTCGGTCTACGTGCCGGACCCCGAGCGCGCCGCACGGGTCGCCGGCATCGCCGTCGCGCACGCCCGGCTGCGGCACGTCCCGCCGGCCGAGCGCCGGATCGTGGTCATGCTCTCGGCGTACCCGACGAAGCACTCGCGGATCGGCAACGCGGTCGGCCTCGACACGCCGGTCTCGACCGTGCGCCTGCTGCGGGCCATGGGGGAGCGGGGCTATCGGGTCGGCGACTTCCCCGGCGTGGCCGAGGAGGACGGCGACGCGCTCATCCACGCGCTGATCGCGGCCGGCGGGCAGGACCCGGACTGGCTGACCGAGGACCAGCTCGCCGGCAACCCGGTGCGGATCTCCGGCGACGCCTACCGTTCCTGGTTCGCGACGCTGCCGGCCGACCTGCGCGAGTCGATGGAGCGGCACTGGGGACCGGCGCCCGGCGAGCTGTACGTGGACGCGGGCGACATCGTTCTCGCCGCGCTGCGCGGACACAACGTCGTCGTCATGGTGCAGCCGCCGCGCGGTTTCGGCGCCAACCCCGTCGCCATCTATCACGACCCCGACCTGCCGCCGAGCCACCACTACCTCGCCGCGTACCGGTGGCTGGCGGAGGACTTCGGCGCGCACGCGGTCGTGCACGTCGGCAAGCACGGCAACCTCGAGTGGCTGCCGGGCAAGAACGTCGGAATGTCCGCGTCGGACGGCACCGACGCGGCGCTCGGCGACCTGCCGCTGATCTACCCGTTCCTGGTCAACGACCCGGGCGAGGGCACCCAGGCGAAGCGGCGCGCGCACGCGACCCTGGTCGACCACCTCATCCCGCCGATGGCCCGCGCCGAGTCGTACGGCGACATCGCCCGGCTCGAGCAGCTGCTCGACGAGCACGCCAACATCGCCGCGCTCGACCCGGCGAAGCTGCCCGCGATCCGCTCGCAGATCTGGACCCTGATCCAGGCCGCCAGGATGGACCACGACCTGGGCCTCGACAACCGGCCCGACGACGAGGAGTTCGACGAGTTCATCCTGCACGTCGACGGCTGGCTCTGCGAGATCAAGGACGTACAGATCCGCGACGGCCTGCACGTCCTGGGTGCCGCGCCGAGCGGCGAGGCCCGGGTCAACCTGGTGCTGGCGATGCTGCGCGCCCGCCAGATGTGGGGCGGCCAGGTTGCGGCGCTGCCGGGGTTGCGCGAGGCGCTGGGTCTGGGCGAGGCGGCGTCGACGGCCGAGACGGACGCCGTCGAGGAGCGGGCCCGCGCGCTCGTCGTCGCCATGGAGGCGCGCGACTGGGACCCGGCCGCCGCCGCGCAGGTCACCGACGACGAGACGGTCGCGAACGTGTTGCGCTTCGCCGCCACCGAGGTCGTACCCCGCCTGGCGAGGACCACCGACGAGCTGACCAACGTGCTGCACGCGCTCGACGGCGGCTACGTGCCGGCCGGGCCGAGCGGCTCACCGCTGCGCGGCCTGATCAACGTGCTGCCGACCGGCCGCAACTTCTACTCCGTCGACCCCAAGGCCATCCCGAGCATGCTGGCCTGGGAGACCGGCCAGGCCATGGCCGACTCGCTGCTCGCGCGCTACCGCGGCGACTACGGCGACTGGCCACGCTCGGTCGGCCTCTCGGCCTGGGGCACGAGCGCCATGCGTACGGCGGGCGACGACATCGCCGAGATCCTCGCGCTGATGGGCGTACGCCCGATCTGGGATCAGGCCTCGCGCCGCGTCACGGGCATCGAGCCGATCGGCCTGGACGAGCTGGGCCGGCCCCGCATCGACGTGACCGTGCGCATCTCCGGCTTCTTCCGGGACGCGTTCCCGCACGTGGTGGCCATGCTGGACGACGCCGTCGGCCTGGTCGCCGGGCTGGACGAGCCGCTCGAACAGAACTACGTCCGGGCGCACGCGCTCGCCGACGTCGCCGCGGACAAGAGCTGGCGCCAGGCCACCACGCGGATCTTCGGCTCGCGGCCGGGCGCCTACGGTGCGGGGATCCTGCCGCTGATCGACAGCCGCAACTGGCGCGGCGACGCCGACCTGGCCGAGGTCTACGCGGTCTGGGGCGGGTTCGCCTACGGCCGGGGGCTGGACGGGGTCGAGGCCCGCGGCGACATGGAGACCGCGTACCGGCGGATCGAGGTCGCGGCGAAGAACATCGACACCCGCGAGCACGACATCGCCGACTCGGACGACTACTTCCAGTACCACGGCGGCATGATCGCCACGGTGCGGGCGCTGACCGGGCGGGCGCCGGCGGCGTACATCGGAGACTCCACCAACCCGGACGCGACACGGACCCGCAGCCTCACCGAGGAGACGGCCCGGGTGTTCCGGGCCCGGGTGGTCAACCCGCGCTGGATCGCCGCCATGCGGCGGCACGGCTACAAGGGCGCCTTCGAGCTGGCCGCGACGGTCGACTACCTCTTCGGGTACGACGCGACGGCGGGCGTCGTCGCGGACTGGATGTACGAGCAGCTCGCGGCGGCCTACGTGCTGGACCCGGAGAACCAGAAGTTCATGACCCGGTCGAACCCGTGGGCCCTGCACAGCATCACCGAGCGGCTGCTGGAGGCGGCGGACCGCAAGCTCTGGGAGGCACCGGACCCGGCCACGCTGACCGCCCTGCAGCAGGTGTTCCTGGAGACCGAGGGCGACCTGGAGGGCGACGGGTAGCCGGGCGTCAGCCGGCCCGCTGCGGAAGCGTGAACAGCCACAACGCGAACACGCCGATCATCGTGATCACCACTCCGGAAAGGACCATCCCCCACCCGGCATCCTGGCCGGGCCAGTACGCGTAGTCCGCGCCCGGCCCGCTGACCACCACCCGCAACGGCGCCCGTGGCTCCTCGTCGAACCGCGGGAACAGCCGCACCCGCTCGATGTGGACGGTCCCGTCGTCCGAGGCGAACGAGCCGACGCAGAAGAGCTGCCTGGTCCGGTTCCGGGCGGGCTCGCAGCCGGTGGGCGTGAGGGTGCCGGCGACCGCCCGACGCTCGACCCGCAGCGCGTCGATCCCGCTGAGGACCGACGTGATGCCGCCGATGACCAGGAACAGCACCAGGCACGCCACGGGGATCGCACCACCGCCGAGCTTGCGAAACGCGTGGTACCGCCGGGCCAGCATCGGTCGAGTCTGCCAAGCCGGGTCAAGGCGTTCCTAGGCCCGGCGGCGCAGAAGGTAGGTGTCCATGATCCAGCCGTGGCGCTCGCGGGCCTCCGCGCGCACCCGGCGGATCTCGTCGGCCACCTCGTCGAGCGGCCCGGCGACGAGCAGCTCGTCCTCGGTTCCGAGGTACGCGCCCCAGAAGATCTCCACGTGCTCGGCGTCCACCGTGCCGAACGACTGGTGCGCGTCCAGCATCACGACCACGTCGTCGACGCCGGCCGGCCACCCCTCGGCCAGGCGGCGTCCGGTGGTGACCTCGAACTGACGGCCGACCCGGTTCAGGCCGATCCGGTGCTTGGCGGCCAGGGTCGAGACGCTGCTGATGCCGGGGATGACCTCGTACTCGAAGGTCGTCAGGCCGCGGGCCAGGATCTCGTCCAGGATGCCGATGGTCGAGTCGTAGAGCGACGGGTCGCCCCAGACCAGGAACGCGCCGGTCTCGCCGTCGAGCAGGTGCTCGCCGATCAGCGCCTCGGTGACCTCGGAGCGCCGGTGCCGCCAGTCGGCGATCGTGCCCTCGTAGTCCGCCGGCGTCCGGTCGCGGTCGGGGTCGCGGCCCTCCGCGATGCGCCGGCTCGGCCGCCCGTAGGCCTTCAGCATCCGGCGGCGGAGCTCGATCATGCTCTCCTTGGCCTCGCCCTTGTCGAGGAGGAAGAACACGTCGGTCCGGCCGATCGCCTTGGCTGCCTGCAGGGTCAGGTGGTCGGGGTCGCCAGAGCCGATCCCGATGACGTAGATCTTCCGCACACCCAGCAGTCTGCCGCACCGCGCGAACGCGCCCGGTGCCCGGGCCGCGGTGCGCTCAGACGGCCACCGCCGCCGCCCGGGCGTGCTCGATGGCCAGCTCCAGGGCGCCGCGCAGCGCCGCGTCCGTGCCAAGGGCGCCGTGCTCGACCCGGATCGGGCCCGGGAAGGACAGCGCCGCGCGTACCCGGGGCAGCAGCGCCGGGTGCGTGCCCACCGGACCGCCGAGCAGGACCAGGGCGGGGTCGACCACCGCGGCGACCGAGTTGATCGCGCGGGCCACCGCGTCCGCGAGCACACCCAGCGCCGCCTCGTCCGCCCGGTCGAGCAGCGCGAGCACCGCCGCCACGTCGTTGGACGGCGCGTCCGAGCGTCCCAGCCCGCCCGCCGCCAGGTCCGCCGCGATCGTGGGCGCCGAGGCGCCCGGCAGGTAGCCGATCTCGCCGGCCAGCCCGTGCGCGCCCCGGACGAGCTGGTCGCCGATGTACAGCCCGACGCCCAGGCCGGCACCGACGTAGACGTACGCGAAGCTGGCCTCGCCCGCCGCCCGTCCCACCCGGTGCTCGGCCAGCGCGGCGAGGTTGACGTCGTTGTCGACAAGCACCGGGGCCGGCACCAGGTCGCCGATCATCTCCACCGGGCTGAGCAGGCCCTCCGGGAACGGCGTGCCGGCCAGCGGAACGGTCTGATGGGTGGCGGGGTCGACCGGGTTCGCGATCGAGACGCCCACCGTGCGTAGTGGGCCCGCTCCGCCGTCGATCGTCCGCACCGCGGCTCGCACGCTCTCGACCAGCGCCGAGACGTCACCCGGCGGGGTGGGTGGCCGGCGGAGCTCGGCGCGGGTGCGTCCGCCCAGGTCGGCCGCGCGGGCGTGCACGCCGGACTGGTCCAGCTCCAGAGCGAGCACCCACCCGGACTGCGCACCCAGCTCGTAGAAGATGCCCACCCGGCCGCGCCGGCCGGTCTCCTTCAGGCCGGTCGCGTCGAGCAGCCCGCCCTCGACCAGGCGGCGGACCGCCTCGGAGACGGTCGGCCGCGAGTAGCCCGTGACGTCCGCCAGCTCGGCCCGCGTCGTCCGGCCCTGCCGGATGGTCTCGTCGAGCAGGCGGCGGTCGGTGGCCTCGCGCAGAACCGTCTGCGGCAGCGCCCGGGCGACCTCGTTCACATACACCCCTTGTGATCTACCCCGCCGACCTCTTACATTAAGGCAAGATTCTAGTTAGGTCACCTAATCAAATCCCGGACGAACGCAGGGAGACACCGATGAACACCGCACCGGCCGACATCCCCACCGCGATCCGCGAGACGAAGGCGCGGCTGCGGTCCCGGATCGGCGACGTCGCCGCCGCCTTCGCGCGGGCCGAGACCGCCGTCCGCGCCGAGGTCGCCGAGATCCTCGCCCAGCGCGGGCGGGGCGAGGAGGTCTGGCCCGTCGTGCGGTTCGACGACATCGCCGCCGGCACCGTGCCGGCCGAACTGGTCGAGGCCGTCCGGCGCCGCGGCTGCGCCGTCGTCAAGGGCACGTTCCCGCGCGAGCGCGCCGAGCGGTGGGACGCCGAACTGGTCTCCTACCTGGACCGCAACGACTTCGCCGGCACCTACCGCTACGTCGACGACGGCGTCTTCGGCGGCCTCGCCGCGAGCCGGCCGTCGATCTTCCCGATCTACTGGTCGCGGCCGCAGATGCAGGCCCGCGAGGACGACAACATGGTCGCGGTCCGGGGCTTCCTGAACTCCTTCTGGAAGCACGAGTCCGAGGGCCGGATCTGGTTCGACCCCACCCGCGACACCGCGTACCCGGACCGCGTGCGCCGCCGCGGGCCCGGCAGCGACTCGTCCGGCCTGTCCGCGCACACCGACTCCGGCTCGATCGAGCGCTGGCTGCTCCCGGCGTACCAGAACGTCTTCCGGCACGTCTTCCGCGGCGACCCGGACGCGCACGACCCGTGGGACGGCGCCTACCGCACCGATGTCCACGAGTACGAGTCCACGGTGATGTGCTCGGCTTTCCGTACCTTCCAGGGCTGGACCGCGCTGTCCGATATGGCGCCGACCGAGGGTGTCCTGCACGTCGTGCCGATCCCGTCGGCGATGGCCTACCTGCTGCTGCGCGCCCTGCAGGACGACGTGGCCGACGACGACCTGTGCGGCGCCGCGAACGGGCAGGCGCTGCCGATCAGCGAGCGCTGGCACCCGGCGCTGATGCCCGCGCTGACCCCGATCCCCGCGGTCGAGCCCGGCGACACCGTCTGGTGGCACGGCGACCTGATCCACTCGGTCGGCGCGGTGCGGGACCAGCAGGGTTGGGGCAACGTCATGTACATCCCGGCGAGCCCGTACTGCGAGAAGAACGCCGCCTACGCCGCCGAGTGCGGGCAGGCCTTCCTCAAGGGGATCAGCCCGACCGATTTCGCGGCCGAGGACTACGAGGCGGGCTGGTCCGGCCGGCCGACGGCCGAGGAGCTCAGCCCCACCGGCCGGGCCCAGCTCGGCCTCTGACCCCGGCACGCACCGCGAGGCGGAAACGGCGTCCGGCCTGCGCCGGGAGGCGGAAGGGGCCTGCGCCCAAAGGCGAGACCGGCCCGGCGCGGGCCGGGATCGGCAGGACGCACCCGGGCCGTGGCCCGTCAGTCCGGCAGGATCGGGACGGCCGGGTTGAGGTCCCGGCCCAGCGAGTTGGCCCGGGTGACCGACGACGAGCCGAAGCGGTCCCGGACCGCGTCGAGCGCGGTGTCCAGGCTGTCCTCGGCGGGGAAGGCGAGGGGCAGCTCCAGCTGGACGGCGCCGTCGCTGTCCAGATTGCCGACCGCCACGCCGACCAGGGTCAGACCGCGCTCGTCGATCAGCGGCCGGGCCTCCCGCAGCAGCTGCCGGGCGGTCTCCAGGATCGCCCGGGTCTGCATGGTCGCCTTGAGCAGGCTGCGCGAGCGGGTCGCCCGGGTGAAGTCGCCGAAGCGCAGGCGCAGCGTGATCGTGCGGCCGGCCCGCCGCGCGGTGCGCATCCGGCGGGTGACCCGGTCGACCAGGGCCGCCAGCGTCGCCTCGATCTCCTCGAACGGGCGCTCCCGCCGGCCCAGCGCGCACTGCGAGCCGATCGACCCGCGCCGGTGGCCTGTCCGCACGCGGCGGGGGTCGCGGTTGTGTGCGAGCGCGTGCAGGTGCCGTCCGGCGTGCGCGCCGAGCATGGCGACCAGGGCGGCCTCGCCGATGCGGGCCACGTGGCCGACCGTCAGGATGTGGCGTTCGCGCAGCTTGCCGGCGGTGACCGGGCCGACGCCCCAGAGCCGCTCGATCGGCAGCGGATGCAGGAACGCCAGCTCCTCCGCGGGCGCGACGACCAGCAGGCCGTCCGGCTTTCCGACACCGCTGGCGACCTTGGCCAGGAACTTCGTGCGGGCCACCCCGACCGTGATCGGCAGGCCGACCCGGTCGCGGACGTCACCGCGCAGCCGCGCGGCGATCGCGGCCGGCGTGCCGCGGATCCTGTGCAGGCCGCCGACCTCCAGGAACGCCTCGTCGATGGAGATGCCCTCGACGATCGGCGTGGTGTCGCGGAAGACCTCGAACACCGCCTTGCTCGCCGCCGAGTACGCCGACATCCGCGGCGGCACGACGAGCGCGTGCGGGCAGAGCGCCCGGGCCTGCGCGATGCCCATCGGGGTGCGCACCCCGAAGGCCTTGGCCTCGTAGCTCGCCGCCAGCACCACGCCGCCGCCGACCAGCACCGGCCTGCCGCGCAGCCCGGGATCGTCGCGCTGCTCGACCGAGGCGTAGAAGGAGTCGAGGTCGGCGTGCAGGATGGTCGCCTCGTCGGACACGCGACCATCTTCGCACACATGTTCGAAAAGCCGTTACGGCCGGACCCGGCCGGGTGGTGTCAGTGTGCGAACGCGAAGTAGTTGAGGTTGAGGAACTCGTCGTCTTCGTCGGCGGCGAAGACGAGGAAGACCGTGTGCCGGCCGGTGGTCGCCTTGATCTCGGTCTCCCGGCTCGTCCAGTTCTGCCAGCCGTCGGTGTCGCCCGTCGTGAGGGTGCCCACCGGCGGGTTGGCCGGGCTGTCGATCCGGATCTCGATCCGGCCGTTGGCGTCTTCGTCGGCGTCGGCGGCGATCCGCGCGGCGAACCTGGTCGCCGGGGTGTCGCCGAAGTCGACGTCGTCGAAGCGCAGCAGGTCGCCGTTGCTGATCCAGCCGACGTTCTGCCCGCCGCCCTCGTCCTCGGTCTCCTGGACGTCGGTGCCCTGCTGCCCGGACGCCGCCTCGGCCTGGAGCACGGAGTACGCGTCCCGGCCGGGCGCCGCCGGCTCCGTCGTCGGTGGCGCGGTCGACGGCTCGGGCGCCGGCTCCGTCGAGGCCGGCGCGGAGGCCGGCGCCGACGCCGGCGGCAGCGCGGCGACGGCGGGCGTCTCCGAGCCGCCCTGCAGGCGCCCGATCAGGTACCCGAGCAGCACGAGCGCGAGCCCGGCCGCGGCGAGCCCGAGCCGGTTGCGGGTGACCCGCGACCGGGAGCGGTACACACCGGGCGGCGGAGGGGGCGGCGTAGTCATGGGCTCAGCAGACTAGCCCAGCTGGGCCCGCGCGTTAACCCCCGGCTCAGATCCTCGGGATCAGTACCTTGGCGATCGTCTCGGACTTCTCCAGGTTCTCCTCGTCGCTGTCGCCGCGGCTGTAGACGTCGATCGACACCGTGCCGTAGAGCACGTAGAGGTGCCCGGCCAGCGCGAAGGCGTCCTCCCCGACGCCGTCCACCGGGGTCGCCTCCGCAGTCTTGATCTTGAACTCGTCCTCGGTCGTCCGGCTCAGGAAGACCGCCAGCTGGCCGCCGGGCTGCTGCCACTGGCAGTAGCGGGTCGCGTCACCGTCCTCGAGCCCGTCCTCGTCGATCTGGCTGATGTCGCGACCGGTCAGGCTCGTGACCTCGGACCTGCTGAGCAGCGTGCACGGATCGGGGATGTCGCCGGAGTCCTTCACCGAGTCGCCGAGGCCGCTGTCGGAGCCGGGCGTGCGGGAGGCGCCCGGCGCCGGGGTGGCGGCGCCGTCGGAGGCGGAGGTCGGCGCGTCGCCGAGCATTCCGCATCCGGTCAGGGCGACGAGGGCGGCGACGGTGACGAGGGCGGCAAGCGGGCGGCGCAACATGGCTCTCCCTCCGGTGGACGCTGCGTGCTGCGTCCGCCCCAGGTTGCCGGTCCGCGAGGGGCCCCGGGAAGGTCCGGTACCCCTCGCTGACACGTATGCGGGAGAACTTCAGCCGTTAGGGGCGAGCGCGGTGAGGATCTCCTCGGCCCGCTCACCCGCGGCGCGCGGGTCACCGTCCGGGGAGCCGATGAACGGATCCCAGTTGAGGTCGTAGAACAGCTCGGTGACGCCGGCCTGGGCGTACGCCTGTGCGCCGGCCCGGATCTGGTCCCAGGTGCCCGACAGCGGCACGTCGTCGTCGCGCAGGCCGGCCTTGACCACGCCGCGCACGACGATCCGTACGGAATCCGGGTCCCGGCCCGACTCCTCGGCCGCGCGCCGGACGATCTGGGTACCGCGGGCGATGTCGTCGAGGCTGGCGCGGCTGCTGCTGACCCAGCCGGCGGCGAGCCGCCCGGCCCGGCGCAGCGCGACGTCCGCGGTGCCGCCCAGCAGGATCGGCGGACCGCCCGCCTGCACCGGCCGGGGCGCCATCACGCTCGACGGCACGGTGTAGAACTCGCCGTCGAACTCCGCCCGCTCGCCCCGGAACAGGGTGCGCAGCACGGCGAGGTACTCCTCGGTGCGGCGCCCGCGGGGGTTGGGGTCGGAGCCCGTCGCGGTGAACTCCACCTCGGACCAGCCGGTGCCCAGGCCGAGGTCGAAGCGGCCGCCGCAGAGCACGTCGAGGGTGCTCGCCTGCTTGGCGAGGTAGGTGGGCGAGACGTAGGGAAGGTTGATCACGGCCACGCCGAGCCGGATCTGCGTGGTGCGGGCGGCGGCGTAGGTGAGCGCGAGCAGCGGGTCGAGGACGCTCCGGTACACCGGCGCGAGGTCCTGGTCCGAGCCGACGAGCAACCGCTGGAACGACCAGAGGCCGTGGTAGCCGAGTTCCTCCGCGCGCATGGCGAAGCCGGTCACCGACAGCGGATCCGCCCACACCCCGGACACCGGGCACCCACAGCTGATCAACATGCGTTTCACCGTACTGCCGGGCTCCGGGGGCGGGCCACCGAAGGCCGTTATTCCGTAGCCGGCCGGGTGTACGCGGCCAGGCGCGCACTCCCGGCGCCCTGGCCGCGTCCCGTACCGGACGGCGTACCGGCTAGCCGGCCAGCAGCCGGCCGACCTCCGCCGCCCGGTCGCCGAGCGCCGCCCGCAGCGCCGCCGCGGCCTCCTGGTTGGACAGACCGTTACCGAGCGCGTCCAGCGCCGTCTGCGGGTTCACCTGCATGCCGACGGGCGCGACCGGCTGGGCCTTGGCCAGGGCGTCGACCGACGCCTGCACGTTGTCGACCCGCTCGCGGATCTCGTAGCCCAGGGTCGCGGCGACCACCGCGCGGTGCAGGGCGTAGTTCGGCCCGAAGGTCGGGTTGTTCTTGAAGCCGACCGGATCCGGGTTCGGCACGCCGCCGGGACGGACGTGGCCGTTCGCGTCGACGCCGGGGTCCCAGGCCAGAACCGCCACGGCAAGGGCCTCCCGCCCCACCGCGCTGCGCGCCCACTCGGTCATCCAGGCGTTGAATTCGGTCTTCGTCACGTCTTCCTCCAGCAGTCCCCACGGGCTCGTGTCGCTCTCCTGGGCGGTGGTGTACCGCGCGGAGAAGTGCGCGTGCTCGGTATGTGCGCTGGTCCCGGTGTAGGGGCGGGCCGTCCAGCCCCACGACCGCGACCAGATGCGGCGGTTGTAGATGACGTTCTGCAGCCGGTCGTCACGGCCCTCGCGGTGCCGGGTGACGATGATCTCCACGCACCGGTCCATGGTCCAGCCGGACTTGCGCAGGCGGTCGTCCACGTCGATGGCGTGGACCTCGTTCCTTCTGTCGCTGTCCTCCTGCGGCGTGTTGCCTGTCTCGTCGGGGTTGTGGTCCGAGGAGTTCGCCGCGTGCGAGGTGTCGCCGACGGATCCGTCGCTCGCCTTGTCGCGGTTCGGGGCCAGCCGGTTGAACTCGTTGCGCAGAGTCACCAGGCACGGCACCAGGGTCCAGTTGACCATCAGGCCCCACATCCTGCCTTTTCTCCTGTCCGGTCCCTATCGGACCGGTTGGTCAGATGATGGCCTGATTCGGCGGCGCCTGTGTATACCCCGACCGAGGGACGGCGGCGCCGATTCAGTCCCTCGGTCACCGTTTCTCCGGACATGCCGGACGGCCGTGTCACTCCGTCGTGAAAGGGTCACCTCATGGCATTGACGCTGCTGGAAATGGACGACCGGGATTTCGCATCCCGGCGCGAGCCGATGGTCACCGGCTACGCGACGGCGATCTCCGTCGCCCGCGGCCTCTCCCTGCCGGAGGCGGCGGCGGAGTCCGAACGCGACATCGCCGAGCGGCTGCCGCGCGGCCCGGCGACGCGAGGTCAGCTGCTCCGCAAGGCCGTCGTGGACGGCGCCGAGGTCGGCTGGATCTGGGTGTCGCTGCCGGGCACGACCATGCCCGAGATGGCCTGGATCAGCGACGTCGAGGTCGACGCCGGCCATCGCCGCCGGGGATACGGCGCGGCGATCATCACGGCCGTCGAGGCCGAGCTGGCGCAGCTGGGCGTGTCGCGGCTCGGGCTGAACGTCTTCGGGGACAACGACACCGCCCGCCGCCTCTACGAGCGGCTCGGGTTCGAGGTGACCGCGCAGCAGCGGTCCCGTTCGCTTGTCGACGTCCCGTCCGCGGCCGGGGTCGAGCTCGTGCCGATGATCGACTATGCGGGCCGCGTCGAGACGCTGTTCGCCGAGTATGCCCAGCACCTCGTGGAGGAGCAGGGCGTCTGGCACGGCGAGGCCGAGGCCCGTTCGGCCCGGCGGCTGGCCGAGTTGCTCCCGCACGGTGACCGGACCGAGGGGACGATCATGCGTACGGTCCTGGCGAAGGGCGAGCCGGCCGGCTGGGTCTGGGCCGCCATGCCGGCGCCGCCCCGGCCTGGCCTGGGCTGGCTGCACCACGTCGGCATCGACGAGGCGTTCCGCTCCCGGGGGCACGGCCGGGCGGTGATCGCCGCGATCGAGGCCGAGATGGTGCACCGGGGAGTGCGCGGCCTCGGCCTGAACGTCGACGGCTCGAACCAGGGGGCCCGGCGCCTCTTCGAGCGGCTCGGCTACGGCCTGCTGGCCCAGCAGATGGCCAAGGACCTGCCGTGACGGGTGGTCACCGCCCGGCCTCGGCGGTGCGCAGGAAGTTCCCCATGCCTCGGAGGCTACTGCCCGGAGGGTTGCGGTGCCGGGTCGATCGGTTCGGTGGTCCGGGCTGGAACCGCCTCGAAGGCGACGCCGGTCACGTCGGCCGCCACGTCGGTGAAGTCGGTGCCGTACGCCGCCGGCTCGACGATCCGCAGCACCAGGCAGAACGGCCGGTCGGCGCCGTACCGGCGCTCTAGTTGCCGGTGCCGGCCGGCGAGGTAGCGGGCGGCGGCGAGGTTGGCCCCCGCGGTGAGGCCGGCGAGCAGGAAGACGGGGCGCCCGCGGCCCGGTCCCCAGAACCGCGCCAGCACCACGTAGGTCGTGTCCGGGGTCCGGACGTACTCCTTGCCGTCGACGGTGAAGGCCAGCCGGGCCTCGCTTGCCTCGCCGGGACCGGAGCTCGTGAACGTCACGCCGCGCAGGATCGTGCGCAGATGCACCGCGCTGCGCGGGTTGGCGATCAGCGGGCCGCCGACGCAGAACTCCGTCTGCCTGCCGATCTCGCCGGCGGGTTCGGCCTCGCCCACCCGGTCGGCCCGGGCGCCGCACTCGCGGGCGATCGTCGCCAGCTCGACCAGCGCGGCGACGTCGCGGCGATGGACGCTGTGCTCGCGCGGGGACGACGCGTGCCGGGAGACGACGAGCAGGCAGCTCGCCCCCTCGGTGAGGCCGAAGAAGGCGCGTTCGCGGGCCAGCCGGCGGCGGCGCAGGACCTGCCCGGCGAGCCATACGGCGGTGCCGGCGATGACGCTGGCGAGAAGGTTGATCAGGAGGTCGACCACGGAGTCATGATGGCCGATGGGGTCGAGGCCTCCTCAGGCGGACTCGCGGATCACCAGGGTCGGCTGGAACGTCACCGAGCGCGGCAGCCGGCCCGGTGCGGCGATGCGGGCCATCAGCACCTCGGCCATCTCCGCGGCCATCTCCTCGACCGGCTGGCGGATCGTGGTCAGCAGCGGCCGGCAGTCGAGGGCGGCGCTGCTGTCGTCGAAGCCGACCACCGCCACGTCGTCGGGCACCCGGCGACCGAGGTCCTGCACCGCTCGCAGCGCGCCCTCGGACATGAGGTCGCTGGCGACGAAGAGGCCGTCGATGTCGGGGTGCTCGCCGAGCAGCCGCCGGGCGCTCGCCTCGCCGCCGTGCCGGGTGAAGTCGCCCTCGACGGCGGGCACGTCGCCGATGCCGCGATTCGCCAGGTACGACCGGAAGCCGTCGAGCCGGTCCTGGCTGGACGGCATGTCCAGCGGCCCGCTGATCGTGGCGAGTCGGCGGCAGCCGCGGGCGAGCAGGTGCTCGGCCGCGAGCCGGGCGCCCAGGCGCTGGTCGACGTCGACGAAGCTGACGGCCAGCGGCGAGGCGGGGCGGGCCGAGACGACCGCGGGGATGCCCAGCTCGTGCACCTGACGGGGCAGCGGGTCCTGCTCGTGGCTGCTGATCAGCAGCACGCCGTCGACGTGGCCCTGGCGCAGGTAGCGGATCACGTGGTGATGGTCCGTCGAGTCGGTCGGGATGATCACCAGGTGGATGTCGTGCGGGCGCAGCGCGCTGGTCGCGCCCGCGGTGATCCGGCCGAAGTACGGGTCCGTGAAGATCCGGTTCAGGAACGAGGAGTCGAACGGCCGGTCCGGCTCGGAGATGACCAGCGCGACCGAATTCGACTTGCGGGTGACCAGCGAGCGGGCCGCGACGTTCGGCACGTATCCGGTCTCGGCGATGGCCCGCTGGACGATCTCGCGGATCTTGGCATCGACGCTGGGTGCGCCGTTGATCACCCGGGACACGGTCGCCCGCGAGACCCCGGCCGCCTCCGCGACCTGATCCATCGTCGGGTTCTGCCCTCCGCGGGCGGGCCGGGTTGTCATGGCGTCTGTTATAGCACCAGAATATTTCCGCCTGAGAGCGCTTTCTTGCACCGATTTAGCCCGGCCACGCGGGCCGCCGGGGCCGTCTTGCGCCCCGGCGGCCGCGGCGGTCATCTCACGGCCGCCCGTTGGTGCCGCACTTCACGATGATCCGGATGCAGTCGTTGACCCGGCGGGCCATCTCGTCCTCCGGCCAGGCATTGAAGAAGTCGCCGTGCATCGTGTATCCGGGCCCCGACGCGAGCCGGAAGCCGGCCGGATTGCCGTTGACCGGGTACCGCATGACCTGGCGCAGCTTCGGCACGACCACCGGGTGGCTGGCCGGGCACGCATTGTTAACCGGGTACGCCATGTGACTCTTGTGGTCGGCCGAGTCCAGGTTCACCCCGTCCCAGCAGTGCGGGAAGTCGAGGTACGCCTCCAGCATCGTGCCGGCCGGGCAGGTCACGAAGTCGTGCGACGAGCCGACCTCCCCGGCGTGCAGGCAGGACCAGCGCGAGATGGTGTTGTCGTTCGGTCCGGTCGCCCGGGCGTTGCCGGCCACGATCCGCAGGCCGAGCGGCAGCGGCCGGGTCTGCGCGATCAGCGCGTCGCTGACGCCCTCGCCCAGGTAGTAGAAGATGCCCGTGGTCGGCTCGACCGGGACGTTGTTCTGGTAGAAGGTCGGTATCCAGTACGAGGACTTGTCGATCGACGGATTGCAGTTGCTGTTCGCGTTCAGCAGGTCGGTGACGTTCGAGTGGGCGTTGGTCACCGTGCTGCCGAAGAAGCTGTGCATGTGTGAGGCGCCCGGCATGTTCGGGAACACGATCGGGTCGTCCGGCAACCGGTGGCTGTACGGGCAGTCGGCGAGGAACTCGGCGACCCGTACGGCACCCGGCGGGATGGTCGGCGGGACAGGCGTGCCGCCGCCGCTGCCGTACACCTCGAACTCGGTCAGCGAGACGCCCCACTGGGTGGCCCGGGCCGTCGACAGCAGGCGTACGTAGCGCCCGGAGCCGGCGACGGCGACGCTCTGTCGCCCGCCGGTGCCGGCGACGTTGGCCTTGACCGTGGTCCACGTGCCGCCGTTGGGGGAGACCTGCAGGCTGAAGGTCCTCGAGTACGCGGTCTCCCAGGCCAGCACGACGGAGGAGATCGTCGCGGTGCCGCCGAGGTCGACCTGTAGCCACTGCGGGTCGCTGAACGCGCTGGACCAGCGGGTGCCCGGGTTGCCGTCGACGGCGTTCGAGGCGGGGAAGGCCGCGGACTCGGTGGACGACGCGGTGGCCGGACGGCCCTGGGAGAGCAGTCCGTCCGCGGCGCTCGCGCTCGTCTGCGCGGCGGCGACGTACGTCGTGAGGACGGCCGCGATCGCGGCCGCGATGGACAGGGTTCTCTTTCTCATCGGGGAATCCCTCCAGCAGTGGCGGTGGAACTTCTGGGAGGTGGGTGCGCCGGGGCGGGGATGGGGGCCCCGCCCCGGCGCTGGATGCAGGTCGTCAGGTCACTTGTAGACGCGGACGTAGTCGACGAGCATCCGGGAGGGGAACGGGGTCGAGGCGTCGATCGGGCCGGGGAAGTCGCCGCCGACCGCGAGGTTGAGGATGATGTAGAACGGGTGGTCGAAGATCCACGGTCCGCGGGTCGCCTCCACGGTCGCCTTGCTGGCGTAGAAGACCTGGACGCCGTCGAGCAGGAACCGGATGCCCTTGCTGTCCCACTCGGCCGTCCAGACGTGGAAGGCGTTCGACAGGTCGGCCGCGCCCGGTGCGGTGTACTTCTGGCCGTAGCCCCCGCCGCCGTTGTACTGCGGCGCGTGCAGGGTCGAGTAGCCCTCGGTGGTGTTGCGGCCGAGGACCTCCATGATGTCGATCTCGCCGTTGTACGGCCACGGGCGGCCGGTGAGGAAGTCGGCGCCCATCATCCAGAACGCGGGCCAGAGGCCGTTGCCCTTCGGCACCTTGATCCTGGCCTCGACCCGGCCGTACTGCGCGGTGAACTTGCCGCCGGTGTTCATCCGTGCCGAGGTGTAGTCGCGGCCGTTCGAGGCCTCCCTGCGCGCCTCGATGACGAGGTTGCCGCCGCCGTCCATCTGCGCGTTGTTGCTGTTCTCGGTGTAGTACTGGATCTCACCGTTCTGCGGGAACCCCGGGTCGTAGGTCCACTTGGCCGTGCTCGGCCGGGTGCCGGCCGGGTCGTTGAACTCGTCGCTCCAGACCAGGTTCGTGGCCGGGAAGGTCGGGTCGGCGGGCCGGGCGGGCGGGGTGTTCGGTGTGCCGCCGGTGCCGTAGACGTTGAAGTCGTACAGCGAGTAGCCGTACGGGCCGGAGCGGGCGGTGCCGTACATCCGGACGTAGCGGCCGGTGCCGGAGACGTTCAGGACCTCCTTGAAGCCCCGGCCGGTCGTCGTCGAGTAGATGTCGGTCCAGGTGGCGGCGTTCGGCGAGACCTGGATCCGGTACGCGGTCGCGTACGCCGGGTCCCACTGCAACTCCACCCGGCTGATCTGTGCGGTGGCGCCGAGGTCGACGTAGATCCAGCCCGGGTCCACCCACCCGGTGGTCGAACTGGTCGCCCAGCGGGTTGCCGGGTCCAGGTCGAAGGCCTTGCCGACGGTGCACGGGTTGCAGTTGACGTCGTTCTGCTCGCTCGACGCCGCGCCGGGCTTGTTGTACGACAGCAGCGTGGCGCCGCCGGTCGGCGGGGGCGTCGTCGGGTCGGTCGGCGGGGTGCCGCCGGCGAACACCTGGAACTCCCAGAGCGAGTACCCGTAGATCGACAACGCCCGCTCGGTGAGGTTGAGCCGCACGTACCGGGCATTGCCCGCGGCGGCGACCGTCTGGGCGCCGACGTTGCCGCGCAGCGTGCCGGTGGCGTTGGTGAAGGTCGTGCCGTTGGTGGAGAACTGCACCGTGAAGGCCGTCGCGTACGCGGCCTCCCAGTTCAGATTCAGGCTGCTCACGGCCATCGTGGAGCCGAGGTCGACCTGTAGCCACTGGCTGGCGGAGAAGGCGCTGGACCAGCGGGTGCCGGTGTTGCCGTCCGTGGCGGCGGAGGCGGGGGTGCCGGCCCATTCCACGGAGGAGGCCGTCGTCGGCTTGCCCTGCGAGACGATGACCTCGGCCGCGTCGGCGTCCCGGATCGTTGCGACCAGGTAGGCGGCGAGCAGACCGAGAAGCGCGGCGGTGAGGGCGACGGCCCTCGCGGGCGACATACCGCGCCCTCCGCCTCGGAAAACGGCTGAACTCATGAACGGTCCTCCTTGCGGGGAATCAAGAAGTGGGGGATGGGGATGGGGATGGTGACCGGGGATGTGTCGATGCGATTACCGAGCCGCTACATGCGTGAGAAAGCGCTCTTTGATAGGTCACTGTGAACCCCGGGTTAACGGGTGTCAATGCCTGCTAGGGGCTCGGGAAGCGCTTCATCATCTGCGTTCTCGGCGGCGCTACCCGGGCGCGCCGGGGATCGACGCTCGTCTCCGCAGGTGGGCGTGGTGATGGGCGGCGTGGCGGCCGATCAAGGCCACGCCGCAAGCTCACGGTTCCGGAACCTCGTGCGTCCCCTGCCACGCGTCGCGGCCCGTCCACAATGGGGCTTATGAACTCCGCGAGGCGGACGGCGTCGCGGCAATGCGCGGGGCTTATGAAGTCCGCGAGGCGGACGGCGGCGTCGCGGCAATGCGCGGGCGCCCCGGCCCGCGGGCTGCTACGGCAGCCGCACCACGTCGGCGACGACCGTGCCGTCGTCGGTCAGCCGGATCGCGGCCGGGCTGTCGTAGACCACCAGCGCCGTCCGGTTCTCCGGCGGGCCGACCAGGCCCAGCCCCTCGGCGTGGTCGTCGCCCTCGCCGTAGGTGAGCTCCAGCTCGCGGGAGAGGAGCTCCCCGCGCACGATCGCCGGCATGCCCACCTGGCAGGCGCCGCGCCAGCGG
Organism: Actinoplanes sp. NPDC049118; assembly: GCF_040648555.1. NCBI lineage: Bacteria > Bacillati > Actinomycetota > Actinomycetes > Micromonosporales > Micromonosporaceae > Actinoplanes > Actinoplanes sp. NPDC049118. Next base: position 281,606 of record NZ_JBEZDY010000009.1, on the reverse strand, counting down.
TAGATCCGTACCGGACCGTCGAGGGCCATCGTCGGTCCGGCGAGCACCAGGAGGTCGTCGCCGGCCGGGCAGAGGTCACGAACCCCCAGGCCGTCGAGGTCCAGGACGTGCTTGCGGTACGGCCGGCCGTCCTCGAAGTCGCGCAGGCGCAGCCGGCCCGGATCGCCGGGGTCGACGTAGGGCCGCAGCTCTAGGACGAACGCCCACCCGCGCAGCACCGGGCCGCGCAGGCCCAGGTAGACCCGGTCACCGATCACCGCGATGCCCTCGATGTCCAGGCCGTTGTCCTTGCCGGGGATGGCCAGGAAGGGCGCCAGGTGATCGTCGTGCCGCAGGAGCGTACGCAGGCCGTCCCGGGGGTCCAGCTGCGCCACGCGGTGCCGCTCACCGTCCACCACGATCTCGGGCACGGGTGTTGGCAGGCCGTCCACGTCGGCGATCGGTAGCCGTACCAGAATCTGGCGGTTGGCCTGGCCCTCCACCCGCGCGAGCCGCCGCAGCGCCTTGTCGCCGGCGTGGCGTTCCTTGATCCTTTTGCGTCGCAGGCTGTGCGAGCCGACAGCCCAGAGGAAGTGCCCGTTGCGGGCCAGCCCCTCGATGTCCGCCTCCTCGTCGGCGTCCTCGCCGGGCAGGTCGACGAAGTCGGCCAGCCGGAACGTCCGCTCGTCGGCGTACTCCGTGGGCGCCGCCGGGTCGTCGGCCACCAGCCGCTCCAGGGTCGCCGTCTCGTCGCCGGCGATCCAGAGCACCCGGCCGTCGGCGCGGACCGCGGACAGGTTCGTGTGCGTGGCCGCTGCCCGGGAGAGTTGTCCGAATCGCAACCGGACCGTGCGTACCAAGGTCATGGCGAACATCGTGGCATCCCGGGTCGACAACGGGTACCGGCTCGGGCGTTTCCCGCCGAGGCATTGTTACCCTCGCGGTGTTACGCGGGGTAAAGGGGGATTCGTGGCGCCGAGCGTGCGTCTTCACGTGGGGTGCGCCATGTGGACCCACAAGTCGTGGCAGGGGCGCTTTCTGGCGCATCCGCTCGCGCCGCAGGAGCGCCTGCGTGCCTACGCCGGCTGGTGCGACGCGGTCGAGGGAAACACGACATTCTACGCGACTCCGGCCAGGGACACCGTGGCATCGTGGGCGAGCCAGACCGGCACGGACTTCCGCTTCGTGATGAAGCTCCCCCGGTTCATCACGCACGAACGCCGCCTCGCCGGCGCCGACGAGGCGCTCCGGATCTTCCTGGATGCGATCGAGCCGCTCGGCCCGCGAGCACATGCCCTCTGGATCCAGCTACCGGGATCCTTCGGCCCCGCCGACGTCCCCGCGCTCGACCGCTTCCTGCGCCGGCTCCCGGCCGCCTACCCGTACGCGGTCGAGGTCCGCCATCCCGCGTTCTTCGACGATCCCCGCTCGGCGGGGCTGCTGGAAGGCGTGCTCGCCGCCGCGGACGCCGAATGGATACCCTTCGACACCGCCGCGTTCTTCGCGAGCCCGCCGACCAGCGACGCGGAACGGGACGCCTGGGCCAAGAAGCCGCGCCTGCCGCTGCGGACGCGCGCGCTGACCGACCGCCCGATCGTCCGGTACCTCGGCCGTGACGATCCCGAGCGGACGATCGAGGGCTGGCGTCACTGGGTCGACATCGTCGCCGGGTGGCTGCGCGAGGGCCGCTCGCCGACCATGTTCATACACACCCCGGACAACGCCGACGCGCCCGCGCTCGCCCGCCGCTTCCACGAGGAGGTCCGGGCGCGGGTACCCGGACTCGGGGCGCTGCCCGAGCCGGAGCCGGTCGGGCCGGCGACCCTGTTCTGACGCCGGCGCGGTGCCGGGATCAGGCGACGGCGGCGTCGGCGCCCTGCGGTAGCAGGCGACCTGCCTCGCCGGCCGGCACCGGGCGCGAGAAGTAGAAGCCCTGCGCGAACGTGCAGCCCATGTCGCGCAGCGCGGCGAGCTGGCCGTACTCCTCGATGCCCTCGGCGACGGTCGTCATGCCGAGGCTCTGCCCGAGCTGGACGATGGTGCTGGCCAGCGCGGTGTCGTCGGTCTGCTCGCCGAGCCGCTCGATGAACGACCGGTCGATCTTGAGCATGTCGACCGGGAACCGGCGCAGGTAGGCAAGCGACGAGTAGCCGGTGCCGAAGTCGTCGATCGCCAGGGTCACGCCGAGCGCCTTGAGCCGGACCAGCTGGGCCAGGTTCTCCTCGGTGTCGGTCATCAGCACGCTCTCGGTCATCTCGAGGCAGAGCTGGTCGGCCGGCATGCCGGTCTCGGTCAGCACCTCGCGGACGACGGTCGGCAGGTCGCTGCGGTCGAACTGGCGCACCGAGACGTTCACGGCCATCTTGATCGGCCGCTGGTTGTCGCGCTTCGCCCACTCGACGGCCTGCCGGCACGCCTCGGTGAGCACCCACCGCCCCAGCGGGACGATGAGGCCGGTTGCCTCGGCGATCGGGATGAAGTCGAGCGGGCTGATCATGCCGCGGGTCGGGTGCTGCCAGCGCACCAGCGCCTCGAAGCCGACGACCCGGCTGTCGACCATGTCGATGGTCGGCTGGTAGTGCACCCGGAGCTCGTTGCGATCGAGGGCCAGGCGCAGGTCGGCCTCGAGCTCGAGGCGCTCGACCAGGCCGGCCAGCATCCGCGGGTCGTAGCTGGCGAAGCTGCTGCCGCCGGTCCCCTTGGCCTTGTACATGGCGAGGTCGGCATTGCGCATGAGCTGTTCGGCGTTGCCGGAATCCTCGCCGCCGGCCAGCGTGGTGTACGAGGCGAGCCCGATGCTGCCCCGCACGTGCAGGGTGCGCGCGTCGACGAGGAACGGCTCGTGCAGCCCGTCGACGATGCGCTGCGCGACGAGTTCGGCCTCGCCCGCGCCCAGCGGCGAGGAGATCAGCACGGCGAACTCGTCGCCGCCGAAGCGGGCCACCACGTCGCCGCTGCGGACGGAGGTGCTCAGCCGTTCGGCCACCTGCACCAGCAGCTGGTCGCCGGCGATGTGGCCGAGGCTGTCGTTTACCTCCTTGAAGCCGTCGAGGTCGAGGAAGAGCACGGTCACGTCGTCGTCCGCACGGCGCTGGTCCAGGGCCGCGGAGACCCGCTCGCGGAAGAGGGCACGGTTGGCGAGCTGGGTGAGCGCGTCGTGGTACGCCTCGTGCACGAGCTGCTCCTGCAGCTCCTTGCGCTCGCTGATGTCGCGGGTGTTGAGTACGAGGCCGCCGACGTTCGGGTCGTCGAGCAGGTTGGTGATGGTGATCTCGGCCTGGCGCAGCCGGCGGTCGCGGTGCGGCACGGTCAACTCGAGCATCGTGGTCGCGTGCGGGCGTTCGGTGACCGAGCGCAGGGCGCCGGCGAGCCGGGCGGCCGCGGCGGGCTCGAGGAGGCTGGTGAGCCGGCGACCGGTGAGCAGTCCCGGCGAGTAGCCGAAGACCCGCTGTACGGACTCGCTCTGGTAGAGCACCTCGGCGTCGGTGCCGACCACGGTCACGACGTCCGAGCTGTGCTGCACGAGCGAGTGGAAGCGCTGCTCGCTGGAGGACAGCTCGGCGGTGCGGTCGGCGACCCGGGTCTCCAGGTTGCCGGTGAGGCTGCGGTTCTCCAGCAGGGTGAGCAGCTGGCGGCCGACGATCAGCAGGATGATGGCCGAGCGGGTGTACGAGGTGAAGGCGCTGCTCTGCCCGGTGCGCAGGAACCAGATGACGCTGACCACCAGGGCGGCGAGCACGGCGACGTACGGCAGCAGGACGCCGAACGGCCGGGAGTCCGCGGCGTCGGATCCGGCGTCCGGGTAGGTGCCGGCGGGCTTGGCGGCGGCGAGCAGGATCAGCAGGAAGCCCGCGAACCAGCCGACGTCGATGGCCCCGCCCGAGCTGTACGCGCTGTGCATGTTCAGGTACGCGAAGCCGATGTCGGAGACCGTGAAGGCGGCGATGCCGGCGCCGACCAGCGCGAGGCGGGCCAGGCCGCTCCCCTGCCGGCGCTGCAGGGCCAGCATGTACACGAGGATGGTCACGATGACGACGTCGCCGACCGGGTACCACAGGTTGACGAGCAGGCCGCGGACGTTGGCCACGCCGGCCTCGAATATCGGCTCGTAGACGACGTACGAGGCCATCAGCAGCAGCGACGCGGCGACCATCAGGCCGTCCAGGACGCTGCGGGCCCGGTTGGCCAGGGTCTGCGCGGCGACGGGCAGCACCAGCAGGCCGACCGTGGTCAGCAGGACCATGCCCTGATAGCCGAAGTCGGCCTCGGACGGCAGCGGGACGGTGCCCGTCGAGGTCTCCAGCCGGAACGCGAGCACCCGGCCCACGCTCCAGGAAAGGGCGCCGAGGCCGATGATGGCCCAGCCGGCGCGCATCCGGCCGCCGAACCTCGCGGCGCGGAACAGGCAGGCGGCGGACGCGCCGAGCGCGGCCAGGAAGAGCCCGAGGTTGGCGATGATCCGCGAGGCGTCCGGCCCGAACACGCCGGTGCTCAGCACGGCACCGAAGACGGCGATGGTGACGGCGACGGCGATGCAGGCCCGCGCCCAGCTCTGAGCGGCGCGGGGCGCGCGCCGTTCGATAGCTCCGGGCGGGGCCGGCGATTGCGTGCTGGCTGCCATCAGCTCATCTCCGGTCGGTGAAACCGCCTGTTGCTGGACGGTCGTACCAGGTGAGATCGGGTACGGACGGCCTGATCTGAGGCGCCCCGGGGTGCAATCCGGGTGTCCGCGCGGGTCGTTTCATTGACATGTGTCGCTGGCTTGTGACAACGTTGTCACCGGACGATGACGTCGTTAACGGGAGGCTTGTCGATGACCCGTCGGTTCCTGGTTGCCATGCTGCTCGCCGCCACCGCCTGCCACGCGAGCCCCGCGCGGGCCGGCGCCGCGGCGGACGGTCCCGTCGACCTCGTGCGCCCCTTCGTCGGCACGCAGAACTTCGGCAACACCTTCCCGGGCGCGAGCGCGCCCTTCGGCATGGTCCAGGTCAGCCCGGACACCGGCGGCCAGGGCGGATACGACTACCAGCAGGGCAGCATCCACGGATTCAGCCAGACGCACCTGTCCGGCGTCGGCTGCGGTGTCGCCGGCGAACTGCCCATGCTGCCCACCACCGGCGCGGTCACCACGTCCGACCCGAACTCCTACCGTTCGCCGTACTCGCACGACGACGAGGAGGCCTCGCCCGGCTACTACCGGGTCGGCCTGACGAGGTACCAGACCAGGGCCGAGCTGACGGCGACGCCGCGGACCGGCTGGCAGCGCTACACGTTCCCCGCGACCGGCGCGGCGAACGTGCTGTTCAACACCGGCCGGGCCAACCAGTCCGTCTTCGACTCCGAGATCCACGTCGTCGGCGACCGGACCGTCGAGGGACGTGTGCACGCCGGCGGCTTCTGCGCCGGCAAGGACGACCACACCGTCTACTTCACCGCGAGTTTCGACCGCCCGTTCGCGTCGACCGGCACCTGGCGGGGCGCGGCGCTGACCCCCGGCGGCAGGGACGCGTCCGGCGCCGGCGGTAACGGCGCGTGGGTCACCTTCGACGCGACCCAGGACCACGACGTCGTCGTCAAGGTCGCGCTCTCCTACACCGGGCCCGACGGCGCGCGGCGCAACCTCGCCGCCGAGACCGCCGACTCGTACGACTTCGACGCCACCCGCGTGAAGCTGCGCGAGACCTGGGCCGGTGAACTCGACCGGATCGAGATCGGCGGGGGTACCACGCAGCGGCGCAGCGTCTTCTACACCGCGCTGTACCACTCGCTGCTGCACCCCAACCTGGCCGGTGACGTCGACGGCAGCTACGTCGGCTTCGACCGGCGGGTGCACACCGCCGCCGGGTACACGCCGTACCAGAACCTCTCGCTGTGGGACACGTACCGGCCGCAGAACCAGCTGCTCGAACTGCTCGTCCCGGACGTGGCCCGCGATGTCGCGCTGTCGGTCGTCGCGATCGGGCGCGACGGCGGCTGGCTGCCGCGCTGGGCGCTCGCCAACAGCGAAACCAACATCATGACCGGTGACCCGGTCACCCCGTTCCTGGTCGAGGCCTGGTCGAAGGGCCTGCTCGCCGGGTACGAGGAGGAGGCGTACGCGCTGCTGCGCGACAACGCCACCGCGCAGCCGCCGGTGGACTCGCCCTACAACGGGCGCACGGGCCAGGACTACTACGCCGACCGCGGCTACGTCCCGTCCGGGCTCGACGTGGGCGGGGACTGCGCCGACAAGGGCGGCGACAACGACTGCGACCACCCGGCCTCCGCGACGCTGGAGTACGCGGCCGCCGACGCGGCGCTGGCGCTGATGGCCGAGGGCCTGGGCCGGACCGCCGACGCCAGGCTGTTCGCCGGCCGCGGGCAGTGGTACCGCAACCTGTGGGACTCGTCGATCGGGCAGTTCCGCCCGCGCACGGTCGACGGGACCTGGCTGACGCCGTACGACCCGGTCGCGGCGGGCGAGCAGTTCCACGAGGGCGGCGCCTACCAGTACCAGTGGCTGGTGCCGCAGGACCCGGCCGGGCTGGTCTCGCTGATGGGCGGGCGCAAGGCGACGGAGCGGCGGCTGGACGACTTCTTCGTCTACGACAGGCTGCTCACCGACCCCGCCGGCACCGCGCGCACGGACTGGATCGCCAGCCCCTACGACTACTACGCCAAGGCCACGTACAACCCCAACAACGAGCCGGATCTGCTGGCGCCGTACATGTATCTGTGGGCGGGCGCGCCGGCGAAGACCGCGACCGTCGTACGGGCCGCGATGACGCTGTTCACCACCGGCCCCGACGGCATGACCGGCAACGACGACCTCGGCACGATGAGCGCCTGGTACGTCTTCTCCTCGCTCGGCCTCTACCCGACGATGAGCGGCGGGAACTTCCTGGCGCTCTCCAGCCCGCAGTTCCCCGAGGCGACCGTCACCATCGGCGACCGCCGCCTCGTGATCACCGCACCGGGTGCCTCCGACGCCAACCGCTACATCCAGCGGGTCCGGCTGGGCGGCGCGCCCGTCGCCAGGACCTGGCTCGACTGGTCGGCGGTCGCCGCAGGCGGCACCCTCAGCCACACCCTCGGCGCGACCCCCTCGAACTGGGGCACCTCGGTCGCCGCCCAGCCGCCGTCGGTCAACCGGGCCCCGGCGGACGACCGCACCCACGTGGACGCCGCCGTCCGCCCGTCGACAGCGGCCCTGCCCGCCGGCTCGCCCGCCGCGCAGCAGGCGGCCTTCGAGGTGGACGTGGTCGCCCAGGCGCCGCTGGCCATCACGCCCCGGGTCACCGCCGTCGCCCCGGCCGGCTGGCAGGTGACGGTCAGCCCCCGGCTACCCAGGACCCTGGTCACCCGCCACCTGCCGATCGGGACCACCGCGACGGTCACCGTGCGGGCCCCGGCGGGAACGGCCGTCGGCGAATACCCGGTGGAGGTCTCGGTCTCCGCACCCGGCACGCAGACCGTCCGGCGCCCGGCCTCGATCACCGTCCGCGAACCGGTCACCTGCGCCTCGACAACGGCCGGCGCCTGCCTCGTCGATCTCGGCACCGAGCGCAACGCCGACGGCACGGCGACCGTCGCGTCGCCGGCGGAGGGCGACTTCGACGGCGGCGGCTGGAGCTACGACGCCGACCTGCTGCCCGCCGCCGGCCCGGTCACCTGGGACGGCGTCACCTACCAGGCACCGGATCCGACCGGCACGGCGAAGAACCTCGTACGGTCCCGCGGCCAGTCGCTGCTGCTGCCGGCCGGCGATCACACGGCGGTCAAGCTGATCGCGACGACACACAACGGACCGGTCACGGCCGCCCTGACCATCGGGTACACGGACGGCACGACCTCATCGTCCGCGGTGACGGTCGCCGACTGGTGCGGCACCGCGTCCCCAGGCACCACGACCGTCCTCGCCATGCCACACCGGATCAAGGCGGGCCGCGGCGTCGACGGCCCGCCGGTGAATCTCTTCGGCCTGAGCCTGCCCTTGTCCGAAGGCAAACAGCTCCGCTCGATCACCCTGCCGAACGACCCCCGTCTGCACCTATACGCGATCACCCTGGCCTGACCGGCCGCGCGCCGCGCCCACTGGATCCGGAGACCGCTGCGCCGGGCCGCCGGTGCGCCGGCGAGTGCGGGGAAGTCCGGATGGCGGGTTGCCGGGGTAGCGGTGTGTCTGGGTGGTGGGTTGCTGGCGAGGTAGCGGGGAAGTCTGGGTGGCGGGTTGCCGGGGTAGCGGTGTGTCCGGGTGGTGGTGTGTCTGGGTGGTGGGTTGCTGGCGAGGTAGCGGGGAAGTCTGGGTGGCGGGTTGCCGGGGTAGCTGTGTGTCCGGGTGGTGGCGTGTCTGGATGGTGGGTTGCTGGCGGAGTAGCGGAGTAGCGGAGTAGCGGGGTGGCTTGGTGGCGGGATGGTGGCGTGGCTGGGTAGCGGGGTTGCCGGCGAGGTAGCGGCGAGTCTGGGCGTCTGGGTGGCGGGTTGCCGGCGGCGTAGCAGCATGTCCGGGTGGCGGGTGGTGCCATCTGCCGCTTCCCAGGAGATCGGGTAGCAGGCCCGGGAACGACGAGGACGCGGATGCGAATCGGTGCCGCGTTGCTGTCCTGAGTGGTCGCTCCTTTCACGGCAGTCATTGCTCTCCATTCACCGAGTCCTGCCCTCAGCGCCCCCGGCAACAGGCCGTCCCATCATCTGGATCCGCCGCTCAACATGCGCCACATGGTGTGGTCGTCAGCTCGGTAAAGCGCAGACTCATGATCGCGTGCGCTGGATCTGTCGATGGGAATGCGTCCGCCGTGCCGCCCCGAGAATGATTTGACACCCACTGAGGGGTCCGTTCGTGGCCTGCCGATTCGTGGCGGGCTTCCAGGTGAAGGTTTGAATTCGGTCCTCTTGGGGTTGAGCGCATCCTGCATGAATTTGATTTTGTCCGGGCCTGATTTCGTGATTAAGCCTACCGATTTTGCCTTCGCGAATTTCGAAAGCGCGGCGATTGTTCGCGGTGAGCTCGCCGCGGAACGGGATGGTCCCGGGGCGCCGGGCCGACGCCTGAACCGCGCGGCCTCGGCCATCGCAGCGGATGAAACGCCGAACCGCTGCCGGGGTATCCGCGGGTGGCGGCCAGCTCTCCCCGGTTGCCGGCCTGGGCGGTCCGGGAATTCCCGGTTGGTCTCGGAGCAGGGGCGAGCATCGCCCCACGGCGGCGGGTGGCCGGGGAGTCCGGGCGGGATCTCCCCTCTTGCGGGCCAGGGCGTGCATGCGTTGCTGCAAAGTCGTCGGCAGGCATATTCCCCAGGACTGGTAACGCTCGTGATCGGGCTGCGGGTGTTGGTTGGGTGTGGTCCGCCTGCCTGCGGGGTTCAGCTTGGTTGGGTGCTGCGGGGGTTGGTTGGGTGTGGTCCGTCCGTCTGCGGGGTTCAGCTTGGTTGGGTGCTGCGGGGGTTGGTTGGGTGTGGTCCGTCCGTCTGCGGGGTTCAGCTTGGTTGGGCGCCGTGGGCGTTGGCCGGACGTGGCCTGTCCCGCCCGGCCAGGTCAGGGCATGGTCGGGCGCCGCTGGTGGTTCTGATTCACCTCCAGGCCCCGGGTCGTGGCCGGTCTGCTTGACCTTCAGGTCCGGGTTGTGGCCGGTCCGCTTGACTCTCAGGCCCGGGTCGTGGCCGGCGTCGACCGGCAGGTTTTCGCCTGGCTGAGGTTCGGTCAGCCCGTTGGGTGCAGGCCGTGGGCGGGCTTCGGCGGGCATGTTGCGGTGGGTGCGGGCCGAGGGAAGTGCGCCTCGGTGGGTTCGGTTTGCTGCTGGTCGTGGCGCTGCGGCAGGTCCTGGTGGATCGGGGCGGAGCGGCTCCGGCGCCGCGTGCGGTGTCTGCGCGGTGCGGGCGCCCGCACCGGGCCGTGTCGGATGTGGAGTCTCCTGGTGCTTCTCGTCTTGGCCCGCGATTCTGCCGCCACCAGACCGATGGCGGGCGTGGCGCAGACGCTCGGCATGGCGCCGCGACAGGCCGAAATCGCGACGACGTTCGTGGTCGCGGCGAAACTCGTCCCGCGCGGGTGAATAGTTGCGGGAGGCGGTCCGGTCACGCATGACAGCCAGCTGACTGGTGCTGAACAACTGAAGCTGCCGCATGAATAAATTATCCCGCGAACCGGCGAGGATCGCCATTTCCGATCGTTGATCGATCATGCCAATTTCTCGAACATCACCGCCGGATGAGGGATGGTTGCGTGACCAATCGCATACCATTTGAGGTGGGCTGAGGGGCCAAGCTCTTGACACTTTTGGTAGTCAGTCTGTTCGAATCCGTTCGGCGGCTCGGGTGTTTGTCGGTGGTGGATGCCGGGTCTGCTGGTTGTCCGCGTGGCGCGATTGCGGTGGTCCGTTCGCCCGGGCTCTGCGGTAGGCGCTTGTTGCGCTTGGGCGTCCTCGCCCGGCCGCATTCACGGTGGTGGTGGATGTTGTGGGGGAGTGATGGTCTGGGGGTCTTGTCCGCCAACGTTGAGGGTGGTGGTGGATGTTGTGGGGTGCGGTGGGCTCGGCGTCTTGTCCGCCAACGTTGAGCATCGTGGTGGATGTTGTGGGGGAGCGGTGAGCTGGCGCCTTGTCCGCCAACGTCCGCGGCGGCGGTGGAGGGGAAGCGGCTTGGACGCCGGTCCTCTCCCGCAGACGCCCGGCTCGCGTCGTGCCCGTTCGGCCTGATCAAGACCGTCGCTATCGTCGGATCGCATGAGATCGGCGGAGCTGGACCACACGTCCGAGCCGATCATCCGGAAGCTTCACAGTGGATAAGACGCGGACCCGCCGTGCGATGTCTGGGGGCGCTGGTGTCGATCCGCATTCATGCCAGGTGATCCTGACGTGTGTCGGCCGTTAGCGGCGCCGGCCGGCGTGCGGCAGGTTGGGCTCACGGGCCGGCGGGCTACATCACCCAGCCGTAGAGGCGTTCGACGTGGAGGCTCAGGACGAGGCGGCCGTCCGTGACCATCGCACGGCGGTAGTCGTCCCAGTCCGGGTGTTCCTTGCCGGTGATCAGCCGGTAGACCTCGATCAGTTCCTCGACCGTCTCGTCGTTCTCGTCGGTCGAGACCGGTGAGAACGTGGCGTGCACCTCGGCGACGACGTAGCCGGCGCCGCCCGGTCCCGCGACCCGGACGCTGCCGCGCGGGTCGCGGCGCAGGTTGTGCACCTTGGCCAGGGAGTCGCGGGTGGACGTGCGCAGCACCCGGGTCTCGCCGGCGGTGTAGTTCACGTCCGACAGCTGGGGGCGTCCGTCGCGCTTGATGGTCGCGAGTGTGCACAGGTTGGCCGCGGCGAGGACGGCCCAGAGGTTGTCGGACATACCGTCACGCTAGTCCAGACGGCGGCGCGGCCGCCTCCCACCGCGTACGGGGGAGGCGGCCGCGCCGGGCGGCCCGGGTCAGAGCCGGCCGCACTGGCCGAGGCGGGCGCCGCCGACCGTGTTCGGCAGGCCGTTGTTCACCGGTGCCGGCTTGTTGCCGGTGCAGGTGAGCGGCCCGCCGATGGTGTTGCCCGCGACGACCGTCGATCCGGTGTTGTTGAGCAGGGTGACCGCGCCCTTCAGAGTGGAGGCCTCCAGGCTGACCGGCCCGGATCCGGTGACGGTCAGCGGCCCGGACACGGTGGAGTGCAGCAGCGAGACCGTGCCCGCGCCGTTCGCCGTCACCGCTGCCCGCAGTGTCGCCCCGGTGGCGTAGAGCGAGGCGCCCCTCGACACCGACACCAGGCCGGTGATCTGCGCGCCCGCCCGGATGCAGGTGACGCCGGAGCGCACCGACACCGCGCCGACGACCCGGTCGGAGATCACCGTGGTGCAGGCCGGTTCCGGTACGCCGAGCAGCTCCACCTCGGCGAGCGTGGTGCTCGCCTCGCCGGTGTTGGCGCCGACCTCGAGGCGGTAGTACGCGTAGCGGCCCGGACTTGTGATCTTGAACGGGCGGGTCTGCAGCCGCCACTCGAACGCCTGGTCGGCGCGCTCGTCGATCGTCGTCCAGGTGATGCCGTCGTACGAGCCCCGCAGCTTCCAGGCGGTCGGGTCGCCGGCCGCCGTACCCGAGGTGAGGGTGTAGAAGTCGGCGCGCTCGCCCGTGCCGGCGAACCGGTACTGCCAGGCCGGCGTCCGCGATGCGAACGTCGTCTGCGTGGTGGACGTGTCGTCGACGAGCGCCGGGTCCGAAGCGGTGCCGCGGCCGGGGCCGGTCAGGTCCTTCAGCGGGGTCGGCACCGCGGCGCCCGAGGTGATCGACGGCGGCGCCGCGTCCGCACCCGTGCCCCACCGGGACGGCTCGGCGCCCATCGTGAAGTCGAGGGTCGCGCCGTCCGCCAGCAGCGAGTGCGGCAGCGACGTCGAGTCGTACGCCTTGCCGTTCACCTTCAGCGACTGCACGTAGACGTTCGACCGGCTGTTGCCCGGCGCATTGACGACGATCTTCTTGCCCCCGGGCAGGTTGACCGTCGCCTTGGTGAACATCGGCGAGCCGATCGCGTACTCCGGGCTGCCCATCCGCAGGGGGTAGAAACCGAGCGCGCTGAAGATCTGCCAGGCGCTCATCTCGCCGTTGTCCTCGTCGCCCGGGTAGCCCTGGCCGATCTCGCTGCCGAGGTAGAGCCGGGACGTCGCCTCGCGGACCAGCTTCTGCGTCTTGTGCGGCTGTCCCGCGTAGTCGTACATGTAGATGATGTGGTGCGACGGCTGGTTGCTGTGGCCGTACTGGCCCATCCGGACGTCGCGGGCCTCGTACATCTCGTGGATCGGGCCGCCGTAGGAGCCGTAGAAGGTGGCCGTCTCGCCGGTGCCGAAGAACGTGTCCAGCTTGTCCGCCAGGCCTTCGCGGCCGCCGTACAGGTTGGCCAGGCCCTGGCCGTCCTGCGGGACGTGGAACGCCATGTTCCAGCCGTTGGTCTCCGTGTAGTCGTAACCCCAGACCCGCGGGTCGTAGGTCGACGCCGGGTTGCGCCAGTTGCCCGAGGAGTCCTTGCCCTGGAAGAAGCCGACCGACGGGTCGAACATGTTCACGTAGTTCTGTGCCCGGTTGCGGAAGTACTCCGCCTGCTCGGCGTACTCCTGAGCCTTCGGCCCGCCCTTCTTCGCCAGCGCCTCGGCCATGTTGGCGATGCCGAAGTCGTTGATGTAGCCGTCCATCGCCCAGGACATGGCCTCGCCGGTCGCGTCGCTCGGCGTGTAGCCCTTGAAGATCGCACCGGCCAGGCCCTTGCGGCCGACGTTGGAGTTCGGCGGCGCCACCGTGGCGTTCTTCAGGGCGGCCCGGTAGGCCGTCTCCGCGTCGATGCCGGGAACACCCTTGAGGTATGCGTCCGCGAACGCCACGTCGGAGCTGGTGCCGACCATCAGGTTGGCGTAGCCCGGCGAGGACCAGCGGGAGATCCACCCGCCGTCGCGGAACTGCTGGACGAAGCCGTCCACCATCTCGCCGGCCTCCTTCGGCGTGAGCAGCGAGTACGCCGGCCACGTCGTCCGGTACGTGTCCCAGAAGCCGTTGTTGACGTAGACCTTGCCGTCCTTGATCGGCGCGCCGGTCTGCGTCGGCGTGCTGGCCGGGCTGGTCACCGCGGACTGCACGGTGTGCCGGTACACCGGCTCGGTGGCGCTGCCGGTGTTCTCGAAGCCGGAGTTCGGGTAGAGGAACAGCCGGTACAGGTTCGAGTAGAGCGTGGTGAGCTGGTCCTCGGACGCGCCCTCGACCTCGACGGTGTGCATCTTGGCGTCCCACAGCGCCTGGGCGCGGTCGCGCACCGAGTCCAGGGTGGCGTCGGCCGCGATCTCCAGGTCCAGGTTGTGCCGGGCCTGCTCGACGCTGATCAGCGAGGTGGCGATCCGCATCCGCACGGTCTTGTCCTGCGTGGTGTCGAACTTCAGGTAACCCGTCGACGGCCGGTTCCCGGCCGCCAGCATGCCGCTGGACGCGATGGGTGCGTCGACGGTGGCGTACATGAACATCCGGGTCCAGCCCGCGGAGAGGCCGCCGCTGTTCACGTCCGACCAGCCCGAAACGGACCCGTTCGCCGCGTCGATGGTGAGCCCGGCGCCTGTGTTGACGTTGTCGAGGATCAGGTTGGAGCTGTCGCCGGTGAAGGTGAACTGGAACAGCGCCGCGTGGTCGGTCGGCGCGAACTCGGTCCTGAGCCCGTTGTCGAACGTGACGCCGTAGTAGTAGGGCTTCGCGACCTCGTTCTCGTGACCGAACGCCAGCGCCCGGTTGGCCCGGTTGGCATCCGGTACGCCGGCGGCCGCGCTCGGCATCACCTGGAACGTCTGCCGGTCGCCCATCCACGGGCTCGGCTCGTGGCTGGCGGAGAACGCCTGCAGGGTCGGCCGGTTCGCCGCGTTGTTGCGGCGGTGGTACTCGTACAGCCAGCTGGTGGTGCCGGCGTTGGTCACCGGGGTCCAGAAGTTGAAGCCGTGCGGCACCGCCGTGGCGGGGAAGTTGTTGCCGCGGGAGAAGTCGCCCGACGACTGGGTGCCGCGCCGCGTCTCCGCGTACTCGGAGAGGTGGGCCTTGGGCCGCGCGGCCGGTACCTCGGCGATGGCGATGTCGTCGTACCAGGCCCGGAAGGCGGTGGGGCCGGACGGCTTGTCGTACCCGATGAGGATGCGGTCGATGGTCTTGCCGGCCGCGACGTCGCCGATCCGCGCGGTCCGCTTGTTCCACTGCGCGGTGTACAGCGTCTTGGACGCGCCCTGCGCGGCGGGGCTGACCACGATGCCGTTCTGGTCGAGCGCCCCGAGCTCCGACAGCCGGGTGCCGTCGGTGAAGGCCAGGTCGACCGCCGTGTACGTGGCCGGATTCGACAGGTCCTCGCGGTTGAACTCCGGCAGGACCAGGTAGGAGAGCTCGGTCTTGCCGGTCACGGCCACATCGACGTCGAAGACCTTGTTGTACGAGTACCCGCGGCCCTCGGCGGTGTGCCGGCCCGCGATTGCGAACGCCCGGAGCCCGGTGTAGCCGACGCCCGCCTTGGCGGTGGGGGAGCTGGCGGGCCCGGGGCCGACCCGGCTCTGCATCGGCCCGGCCGGCGGCGCGGTCACGTCGGCGCCGGCGAGCTCGAGCTCGGCGAGCTGGGTGAGGTTGCCCGAGGGATGCCCGGTGATGCTGAGCCGGTAGATCGGGAAGGACGCCGGGTTCGCGACCGGGTACGTCCTGGTCTGGAAGCGTTCGGCGAACGTCTGTGAGGTCCGGGTGTCCACCGTGGTCCAGGTGGTGCCGTCGGCGGAGCCCTGCAGCGTCCAGTCCCGCGGGTCCCGCTCGGGTGCGTCGTTGGCGGAGGTCAGCGCGTACCTGACCACCTCGGCCGGCGCGTCGAGCGTGTACTGGGCCCAGCTGGTCGGGGTGTCGACGAGCCACTTGGTGGCCGAGTCGCCGTCGTTGAGGTTGCCGGCGCCCTCGTTGCCGTTCGGCTCCGCGTTGACGGCGATGGCCGTGACGTGGCCGCGCAGGCTGCCCGGCATGCCGACGACGACGTTGCCGTCGACGCCGGAGCTGCCGGCGTCCTGGTCGACCGTGTCGGTCCAGGACGGCTGCGGATCGTCGGTCTCGAACGACGACGCGAACGAGGTGGCCGCCGCCGCCAGGGCGCCGCGGCCCATGGCGACGGACGCGGCCGTCGCGATCAATGTGACGGATAACAGGGCGACACCCCATCGTGGCCGGTGCATGCCGTCTCCTCCTCGGGGCTTTGGCGGTGCGCTGGAAACCTCCGCGACACATCGTCACTTCTAAGTCTGTCGATATGCAAGGTTTCCTTCGCACGCGATCGCCCACGACTGACATCGATGTCAGCTCGGGTGCCTCCAACCCTTGCAAACGGTCTGGAGCTTGCAATATGGTCGGACAGCGAGTGCCCCGCGTCGATCGATCATGCGTGATCGGTGTTCGGATGTGTGCGTTCGCCGACCAGCCCCTCCTCGTAGGCCAGGATCACGAGCTGTACCCGGTCGCGGACGCCGAGCCGGGCGATCGCCCGGGTGATGTGGGTCTTCGCGGTCAGCGGGCTGATCACCAGCTCGCGGGCGATGTCCTCGTTGGACAAGCCGGTGGCGACCAGCTGCACCACCTCGCGTTCCCGGGCGGTCAGCGCCGCGAGCCGCGTACCACCGCCCGGCGCCGGGGCCGGGCGGTGCGCGAACTGCTTGACCACCCGGCGGGTGACGCTGGGGGAGAGCAGCGCCTCCCCCGCCGCCACCACCCGTACGGCGTGCCGAAGGCCCTCCGGGTCGACCTCCTTGGTGAGGAAGCCGCTCGCCCCGGCCTCGAGCGCCGCGAACACGTACTCGTCGGTCTCGAAGGTGGTCAGAATGATCACCCGGCAGTCCCGCAGGTCCGGGTCCGCCATGATCTGCCGGGTCGCCGCGATGCCGTCCAGCCCGGGCATCCGGATGTCCATCAGCACGATGTCCGGCCGCAGCGCGCGGGCGGTGCGCACCGCCTCGTCCCCCGTGGACGCCTCGCCCGCCACCACGATCCCGCGGTCGCGCTTGAGCAGGCTGCGGAACCCGGCACGGACCAGATGCTGGTCGTCGGCGAGCAGGACGGTGATGGTCATGTCAGGCCGCGATCGGGATCATCGCCCGGACGATGAAGCCGCCGCGGGGGTCCGGCCCGGTGGCCAGCTCCCCGCCCAGCGCGGCGACCCGCTCCCGCATACCCATGATCCCGTGCCCCGGCGCGCCGGAGGAGTCACCGCCGCCGTTGTCGGCGATCTCCACCACCACGTTCGCGGCGGTGTACCGCAGCGTCACGGTCACGCGGGTGGCGCCGGCGTGCCGGACGGTGTTGGTGAGCGACTCCTGCACCACGCGGTAGACCGCGGTGGCGACCGGCGCCGGCACCTCGGAGCGTTCGCCCAGCTCGGTGACGGCCACCTCGACGCCGGCGGCGCGGACCTGCTCGGCGAGTCCGGCAAGCCCCTCCAGGCCCGCCGCCGGGGGTTCGATCCGGCTGCCCTCGCGCAGCACGTCGACCAGGGACTTCAGGTCGGTCATCGCCCGCCCCCGGACGTCCTGCGCCAGCCGCAGCGCGCCGCGGGCCTCCTCCGGTTCGTCGTCGAACGAGTCCAGGGCGACGTTCAGGTGCACACCCACCACGGCCAGCGTGTGCGAGACGACGTCGTGCAGGTCGCGGGCGATGCCGACGCGCTCCTCGGCGCGCCGCCGCAGGGCTTCCAACTCCTGCTCGTGCAGCGACTGCTGCAGCCGGGCCGCGACCTCCTCCTGCCAGCGCCGGGTGTTGCGGTAGGCGACGGTGGCGGCGAGCACCGCGGCCAGCCACAGCGCCTCCCCGCCGATGTGGCCCAGCACCCAGTCGGACGGCTTCTGCTCGACCACGCCGTCCCACATCAGGCCGTACGCGAGGGTGAGGGATCCGGCCACCACGGCGGTCCGTAGCCGGCCGGCGAGGGCCAGCGCGGCGAAGGCGGCCGTGGCCGGCCAGGCCCAGCCGCTGGCGATCAGGCCCGAGGTGCGCCAGGCGATCACGGTCAGCACGGACACGGTCAGGACGGTCAGCGGCCACCGGCGGACCAGCAGCATCATGAGTGCCAGCCAGAACGCCAGGGTGGCCGTCATGACGCTCTGCACGTTTCCGCCGGTGACGGCGAGCCCGACGGGTACGCCGATGAGGGTGAGGGCGGCGGCCACCCAGGGCAGCGATCGCGGCATGGTCCTCACCCCTTCACCGTCGCGGCCGGTCGCAGCGGGCGGACCGCCGCGAAGGCCAGGCATCCGGTCGCCGCCCACAGCGCGGCTCGCCCGGTCAACGAGACGAGCGTCTCATGACCGGCGATCCCCAGTCTCGGATCCGTGGCGACGCCGAGGGCGGCGACGGCCGGAGCCGCGGCGCACCCGGCCAGCGCGGTCGCGACCAGGCGCAGATTCGATGTTCCGGTGAAAGTCATGTCGGCAAGCTACGGTCGCGCGGGTGGCCGGCGCGTCGTCCCCGGGGCGTCTCTGCCGGTGACTCCCTTCGAGTACGGGTCTACACCGATCGCTGTATGCCGCTCTAGGCTGAGGCTGTGATCGACGAGGGTGCCGCTGCCGCCGATGTGCTCGCCTCCTACGGCCGTTTCACGCTCCGCCCCGGCCTCTCCGACTCCGAGATCGCCGCGGTCGAGAAGGAGTTCGGGTTCTCGTTCGCCGACGACCACCGTGCCTTCCTCAACGCCGCCCTGCCGGTCGGGCGCGGCTGGCCCGACTGGCGCGACGGCGACCGCGGCCAGCTCCGCGAGAAGCTCGCCATGCCGGTCGAGGGCGTGCTCTTCGACGTGGCGGAGAACGGCTTCTGGTACACCGGCTGGGGGCCGTGCCCGGAGTCGACGGCGGACGCGGTGGTGGTCGCCCGCCGGCTGCTGGTGATCGTGCCGCGGCTGATCCCGGTCTACTCGCACCGTTACCTGCCCGCCGGCCACGGCACGTCCGGGCATCCGGTGCTGTCGGTGATGCAGACCGACATCATCTGCTACGGCGCTGACCTGGCCGCCTACCTGCGTGCCGAGTTCGGCGGCGTGCGTGCCGAGCCCGGCCGGGCGAGCGTCGCCTTCTGGCGCGATCTGGTCCGCTAGATACGCCCTAGCCTTCGGCGCGCTTCGCGCGGGCGCGGCGCTTGCCCTCGTGCATCGCCGCCACCCGGGCCACCGGGATCGTGTGACCCTCCTCGACCAGGCCCGCGTCGAGCGGCTGCGGCCGCGGCATCGCCTCGGCCCAGGGGTCGCCGTCCTTCAACAGGCCGGGCGCGGTGTGCACGGTGAAGTCGGCCGGGGTCACGTCGCCCAGGTCGTCCCATCCGACCGGGAAGGACACCGGAACCCCGGGCCGGATCCGCGGGCTGTACGCGGCCACCACGCTGGCGCCGCCCGACCGGGTGGCGTCGAGGAAGACCTTGCCGTGCCGGTCCTCGCGGATGAAGGCGGTGGTGGCGAGCTCCGGGTCGAGCCGTTCGGCGCGGGCCGCGAGCGCCCGGGTCGCGGCGGCCACGTCCACGGTGGCGGCGTTGCCGTCCAGCGGCACGAAGATGTGCACGCCCTTCGACCCGCTGGTCTTCACGGCGCCGGACATGCCCGCGTCGGCGAGCGCCTGCCGGACCAGCCGGGCCGCCCGCACGACCACGTCGAACGCGCCGCCCTCCGGCGGATCCAGGTCCATGATCAGGTGGGTCGGCCGGTCGCGCTCGTGGATGGTCATCAGCGTCGGGTGGTACTCGACCGCGCGCTGGTTGGCGAACCACAGCAGCGTGCGGCGGTCGTTGCAGAGGGCGTACTGCACCTCTCGGTGCGACGCCTCGGCCCACACGGCGGTGCGCGGTACCCATTCCGGCGTGTACTTCGGCAGGTTCTTCTGCATGAAGCGGTCCTGGCCGCGCAGCACCCGGACCACCGAAAGCGGCCGGTCGCGGAGAACGGGGACGATCCGGTCGCGGACCGCGTCCAGGTAGTCGACCAGCTCGCGCTTGGTCGCCCCGGCGCCGGGGAAGAGCTCCTGATCAAGGTTCGTCAGCGGTACGCCGTCACGCTCTTCCTTCTCGGCCATGGGCTCATCCTGCCCGGACCATGCTGAGCGCGGGAAGAACCATGACGAGCGTCAGCACCACGTAGACCCCGCCGAGCCGGAACTGGCCGTGCCGGGTGGCGATGACCGCGCCGACGAACGGGCCCACGACGGCGCACAGCGCCGCCAGCAGGATGGTGCCCGACTGCCGCTGCGGCCCGGTGAGTCCCCACCCCAGCAGCAGCGACACGGAGACCAGCCAGGCGAGCGTGACCAGCGTGACCTTGAGGGCGACCTCGGTGCGCAGCGCGGCGGCGCGCCGCTCGTCGCGGATCTCCTGCGCGGACTTGACGGTGACGTCGATGCGCGACAGCGGCGCACGTCCGATCTCCAGCGTCACCCCTCGAACTCTAGGGGAGATGGCGCCTGATCGCTCGGTTGAGTCACCGGTCCGTGGACCGCCCGCTCATCATCCCGCGGTGGCGACGATCGCGACGCACCAGCCCGCCGTCAGGAGGCCTCCGACCCAGACCGGCCAGAGCATGCCCCGGACCATGCGGCGCCGGGCGGATTCGTCGGCCGCGCCGGGCGCGAGCGGCGCCACGCACCACGGCGCCCCGGTCCAGGTGACGGTGACGATCAACGGGGTACCCACGACGACGGAGACCAGGGCCACCGCGGTGGGAACGTTGGAACCCTCGTGCAGCGCGTCGTAGATGAAGAGGGGGACGGTCGCGAGGGCCAGGACGATGATGGGCGGCGCGCCGACGAGCAGCCGGGCCCCGGCCGGCGTCAGGCCCGAGCGGTCGAGCATGACCATGCCGCCGGTGAAGAGGCCCGCTAGCAGTCCGAGCACCAGTCCGACGACGGCGCCGACGACCAGCCCGAACGGGGTGAACACGGCGCCGGTCGCGCCGCCGACGTTCATGCCCGCCAGCGTGGTGAATCCCAGGATGCGTCCCATGTGATCATCATGGCAAGGCCTGTTGAACGTGTTCAAGTATGGATCGGGTGAAGAGACGGGCCTCACGGTGGGCCGGGATCAGCGGGGCGGGCGCTCGCCGCTGCCCCGGGCGATGACCGAGGTGGAGATGACGATCGAACGGGCCGGCCCCGAGTGGCCGCTGATCCGCTCGAAGGCGAGCCGGGCCGCCTCGCGGCCCATCGCGACCGCGTCGTGCGCCACCACCGTCGTGCCGATCACCTCGGCGAGGTCGAAGTCGTCGAAGCCGATCAGCGCCGGCGGGTCGGGGTGCTCCTTCAGCGCCCGCAGCGCGCCGGTGGTCAGCCGGTTGTTCGTGGTGAACAGCGCCGTCGGCGCCGGATCCAGCTCCAGCAGCTCGCGGACCGTCTGCTCGGCACGGCGTACGTCGTGCACGTCGGTGCGCAGGAACGGCTCCCACTCGTCGTTGCCGGCGGCGCGCATCGCCTGCTGGAAGCCCTCGATGCGGCCGCGCTGCGGCACCATCCGGGCCAGATCGGCGACCAGGGCGATCCGGCGGTGCCCGCGGGTCAGCAGATGCTCCGCGGCGGCCCGCGCCCCGCCGGCGTTGTCGATGACGACCACGTCGGCGTCGACGCCGACCGGCGGGCGGTCCAGGAAGACGAACGGCACGCCGCGGCTGCCCTCGATCGCCAGGTAGGCGTGCCGGTCCGCGCTCGGCACCACCAGCAGGGCGCGCACCCGCCGCTCGAGGAACGCGTCGATCAGCGCGTGCTCCAGCTCGGCGTCCTCGTCGTTGTTCGCGGTCACCAGCTGCAGGCCGTGCTGGCGCAGCTCGCGCTCGATGCCGCTGGCCACGGCCGAGTAGAACGGGTTGGTCAGGTCGCCGCTGATCAGGCCGACCAGCGCGGAGGTGGCGCCGCGGCGCAGCTCCCGGGCGATGCCGTTCAGCCGGTAGCCGAGGTGGTCCGCCGCGTCGCGGACCCGGCGGCCGGTGGCCTCGGCCACGTTCGGCTCGCTGTTCAGCGCCCGTGACGCCGTCTTGAGGCTCACCCCGGCCAGGGCGGCCACCTGGGTGAGCGTCGGCCGGCGGGTGGCCGAGGCGTCGGCGTTCCCGTTGGCGGACCGGGCTGCGGACATGCTGCTCCGAACTCTTCGGTGGCGCGGCGGAAGGGCTAATCCGGCGCAGGCCGCAATTATGACATCGATGTCTGCCTCCGGGACCGGCCCGGCGGTGACCTGTCCGGCCGCGGCACCCGAGCCGGAACGGTGATCGGAACGGTCCGTTCGGACCGCTGAGGCGATCAAGAATGCGGCTACTGTCTGTAGTCCCCGCTGCCTGCGGTCGGTGAGGATTGGCTGTTGGGAGCACCGTGTCTGAGGGAACCGTGGTCGGACGAGACCGATACTTCGATACTCTGCGTACTCTCGCCATCCTCCGGGTGGTCGTGTTCCACGCCTTTCCGATCGCGGCGCTCGAGCTCGTCTTCCCCTCGATGGCCGTGATGTTCGCGCTCGGCGGCTCGCTGATGGTGAAGTCCCTGGACCGGGCCGAGGTCCAGGCCGTCAAGAACCGCCTGCGGCGGCTGCTGCCCGCGCTGTGGGTGATGGCGCTGATCGCGGTACCGCTGATGATCCGCGAGGGCTGGCCGGACCAGCCGTCCTGGCCGTACCTGCTGCTCTGGGTGTTCCCGATCGCGGACCCGCCGTCGAGCGAGTTCGGCTATCCGGCGGCCGGGGTGCTCTGGTACCTGGTCACCTACCTCTGGCTGGTCCTGCTCTCGCCGCTGCTGCTGCGCCTCTACCGCCGGTGGAACCTGCCGACCGTGTTGCTGCCGCTGATCGGGCTGATGCTGCTGATGGCGTACCGGGACGAGTTCAATCCGACCATCGCGTGGGTCGCGCACAACGTCCTGATGTTCGGATCCTGCTGGGTTCTCGGTTTCGCCCACCGCGAGGGCGACCTCGCCAAGCTCCGCCCCGCGACGGTCGGCGGCCTCGCCGCCGCCTGCGTCGGTGTCGGCCTCGGCTGGGCCTTCCTGCACCCGGGGGAGGACGGCGTCGACCTGACCGGCCACCCGATCGCGTACGCGATCTTCTGCATCGGTTTCGTGCTGGCCCTGATGCGCTGGCAGCCGCGGATGGACTGGCTGGCCCGGCTCCGGCCGCTGGACGGCTTCGTGTCGATGGTGAACAACCGGGCCGTGACGATCTATCTGTGGCACAACGTGGCCATCACCGTCGCGATTCTGCTCTACGGCCCGCTGGAGCTCTGGAAGCTACCCAGCGAGGGCCTCGCGAACGCGGCCGACTTCGCGGTCTCGATCGGCCTCATCGGGGTCGCCGTGCTCGCCCTCGGCTGGGTCGAGGACCTCGCCGCCCGGCGTCGCCCCCGCGTCTCCCCGTTCGTCCGACGGCCCGCGCCTCCGCAGCCCGTGGCGCCGCCGCCCGCCCCCGCGCCGGTGGCCTACTACTGAGCGGCCCTCGCGATTGAGGGCCCCGGCACAGGGAAGGCGCAGGTCGCACACAGTCGCCCCGGTTTTGCTTACTGCACACGTTTTCTACGGAAGGCCACAGCCGTGCAGGAGCAAGAGGACCGGGACAACGCCGCGTACGTGCGCAGGGTGCACGACCGGGGGCTGACGTTCGACATGCGCACGATGTCGCGGCGCCGGCTGCTGGCGGCGCTCGGCGGGGCAAGCGCCCTGGCGCTGGTCGGCGGGGCGGCGGGATGCGACAGCACCGCGGAGGGTCAGGCGGCTGCCGCACCGGGCGCGGGCGCCGCCACGGGCGAGGTCGCGTCGGAGACCGCCGGGCCGTACCCGGCGGACGGATCCAACGGGCCCGACGTGCGGACCGAGCCGGGCATCGTGCGGGGGGACATCCGGTCCTCGTTCGGAACCGCGACCGGCACCGCCGAGGGCGTGCCGCTGACGTTCTCGCTCCGGGTGACCGACCTCGACGGCGCGGCCGTGGCCGGCGCGGCCGTCTACGCCTGGCACTGTGACCGGGACGGCAACTACTCGCTGTACTCCACCGGGATCACCGAACAGAACTACCTGCGCGGTGTCCAGGAGGCCGACGACACCGGCACCGTGACGTTCACCAGTATCTTCCCCGGCTGCTACGCCGGCCGCTGGCCGCACATCCACTTCGAGGTCTACCGGTCGCTGGAGAACGCCACCAGCGGTGCCGGGCCGATCGTGAAGACCTCGCAGATCGCCCTCCCGGAGGACGTCGCCGGCGCGGTGTACGCGACCGACGGCTACCGCGCGAGCGTCGCCAACCTGAGCCGGGTCTCGCTCGCCACCGACAACGTCTTCGGCGAGGACTCGGCCGCCACCGAACTCGCCACCGTCGCCGGCGGTGTCGCCGAAGGCTATGCCGCCACGCTGACGATCGCGATCGACCCCGCCGGCACCGAGACCGCCGGCGGCGGCGGACCCGAGGGTGGCGGAGCGCCGATGGGCGGCGGCCCCATGGGCAGCGGGCCGCCCGGCCCCCGGCCGTCCTCGTCCTGAGCGCCGGTTCCGCCCGGGCGGGTCGCCCGGGCGGAACCTCAGACCTCGACGGTCAGCTCGTAGATCTCCGTCGCCGGGTGCCCGGCCCGCTCGTGTACCCGCAGGACCGCCTCCTTGCTCGGCCCGCTCGACAGGCAGAACACCTTGCCGAGCTCCGGGTCCAGCCAGGCCCGCTCGAAGTGCACCCCCTCCTCGGCCTCGATCTGCAGGTCGGCGCAGTGCGCCGCGTCGAGCTCCTCGTGGGTCGTACCGAAGAACCCGGTGTGCACGTCCATGAACTTCGCCATCGAACTCCCCTCGTCGTGGTTCCAGCATCGGCCCGCGAGGACGCCGGGCGCCGGAGTTCGGCGAATACGCCCGGGCCGGGCCACGGCGGCGGTTCGTCGCCGAGGGCTTGTCGACCGATCGTGGTCCGTCAAACGGGCTATAGCTAACGGTCGATACAACTGGCAAGAATCGCACCATGACCGCCCCTGCTGACGACGCCCTCCTGATCACGTTGGTGGCCGTGTTCACGGCCTGTGCCGGATACGCCGCCGGCCGCCTGCACCAGTGGTACCGCACCGGTCTGGACCGTGATGAGGCATACCGGGAGGGGTACGACACCGCGACGCGGAGCGTGTTCAGCATGGCGGCCCGGTTGATCGGCCCGCGGCGTGCGGCCCGTGGCACGGCGGTCGTCGCCTCGACGTCCGCCCGGCCCGTCACCTCGGCGCTCGAGGCGTCGGTCACGCCGCCGTCCGCCGGGCTTCGTCCGGCCGTGCTCGGGGCGCCGGATACCGCCGGAACGTCGCTGCATCCGGGTGCGCCCGGGCCCGACGGCGAGGAGGGCATCGGGCGTCACCTGGTGCCGGACGAGCTGGTGCAGGCGCCGACCTATCGGCTCGCGCCGGACCGGGTCGCCCGGGCCAAGGTCCGCGATGCGGTCCCGGCCGACGACGAGACGCTGGAGGCCGCCCGCCCGCCCTTCGTACCGCGGCCGCGCTCGTCCTGACGCCGGTGGGGAGAGTGTCGTACGGCGGCGCTAGCGTGCCCCCATGGTCACAGTGGAGGACGTGCGCGAGGTCGCGCTGAGGCTGCCCCGCACGAGCGAGCACCTCATCCACGACCGGGTGAAGTTCCGGGTGGGAAAGATAGTCTATGTCGCCTTCTCCCGCGACGAGACGATCATGGGCTTCGGCTTCCCCAGGGAGGAGCGCGCGGCCCTGGTGGCGGCCCAGCCCGAGGTCTTCCACCTGCCGAACGCGACAAACATGCGCTTCCAGTGGGTGCAGGCCTGGCTGGCGGCGCTGGAACACCGCCAGATGGAGGAGCTGGTGATCGACGCCTGGCGCATGGTGGTCCCCAAGCGCGTGGCGGCGGCCTATGTCGCCGGCCTGCCCGACGCCTGACCGGCGGTGGGAGATCAGCCGCGCTCCTGCCAGGTGCACAGGCACACCTTGTTGCCCTCCGGGTCGGCGAGGACCCAGAAGCTCGGCGCCTCCGCGTCGCTCACCAGGGTGCCGCCCGCGGCGAGCGCGGCCTCGATGCGGGGCCCGACCTCCGCGGGGTCCAGCCAGACGTCGGGGTGCCAGCGCTGCCGGGGTTCCTCGTCGCCGGACTCCTGGAACCACACCGCGGGCAGGACGCCGCCCGGGTCACGCAGCTCGTCGCCCGGCTCCGCCCCCGGCCGCTCCATCGCCAGCACCGCGCCCCAGAACGGGAGCACATTCGGGAAGGCCGGTGAGTCGAGGGCGAGTTCGAGCCGGGAGAGGCCCTCGGCGCCGGTGCGGGTGCCGGCGCCGGCGGCGATCGCGGAGATCGCGCGGGCCAGGCGAAGGTCGCGGTCGGTGACGCCGCCGGCGTCGTGGCTGGTGAGCCGGACGTCGACGTGGTCGTAGCGCAGGTCCACGTCGGGGTGATGGTTCAGCTCCTCGGCCGCCGCGCCGATGGCGACGGCGAGCGAGAGCCCGGCCGCGAAGTCGGCGGCCGGTATCCGGGTCTGCAGGCCGCCGAGCAGGTAGACCCACCCGTCCAGCGCCGCGTCGGCGATCTGCCGTCCAGTCAGCTTGGTCATCGGGCCATCCTGGCGCACCGGCGGCGATCCGGCGCGCCGGATCACGCCGGGCGCCGGGGTGGACCGGCGGCGATCCGCCCGCGGATCTCGTGCATCCGCTCGGCGCTGTGGTGCGGCATCTCCCAGCGGGTCTCCATCCACCAGGTGCAGCCGGCCTCGGCCCAGGGCGACACCCGCGCCCAGGCGGCCGCGGCGTCGTCGCCGGGCGTCTCGCCCTCGGCGAGGATGTCGAGGTCCTCCGGTGCGCCGCGCTCGACGAGCCAGGCGCGCATCTGGCGGATCTCGTCGGGCCCGCCACCGTGGCCGGGGATCACCCCGTCGCACTTGAGCACCCGCCGCAACGACCTCGGCCTCGGCCAGACGGCCACCACCCAGATCGGGACGCGCTCCTGCACCGGGCGGCCGACCTCGGCCAGATCGCCGCGGCCGACCTCGTAGTCGTAGTGCGGGCCGTGGTGGCTGGTGCCGCCCGCCCAGAGGGTGCGCATGAGGTCGATGCCGTCGTCCATCATGGCCGCTCGTTCGCGCAGGTCGGTGGCCTCGCCGGTGAGCGGGAGGTCGGCGGTGAGCGCGCCGACGCCGATGCCGAGCACGGCCCGGCCGGCGGAGAGCTGGTCGACCGTCGCGACCTGACTCGCCACCTTCCACGGGCGGCGCCACGGCAGCGGCGTCAGCATCGTGCCGAGCCGGATCCGCGTCGTCGCGGCGGCGATCGCGGCGAGCAGGCTCCACGCGTCGACCCCGGACGCCGCCTCCCAGACGAAGACGCCGTCCCAGCCGGCCTGCTCGGCCAGGACCGCCTGCTGCAGCTGCTCGGGGGCGGTGCCGCCCGGCAGAATGACGCCGTATTTCATAGTCGTCGACGCTAGCGGGTGTCTCGCTGATCAGACGACGTCGAAGTTCGCCATCATCGCCATGTCCTCGTGCTCGAGGTTGTGGCAGTGCAGCATGTACCGGCCGCGGTGCCCGGCGAACCGCACCAGCACCTCGACCGCCTCGTACGGCCGCACGTCGACGGTGTCCTTCCAGCCGCCCTCCCAGGGCTCCGGGTCCCGCCCGCTGCGCGACAGCACCTGGAAGTGCCCGAGATGCACGTGCACCGGATGGTGGAAGTCGCTGGTGAAGCGCCACAACTCGACGGTGCCGAGGCGGGGCGCCGCGAGCGAGCCGGCCGGGTCGTACGGCCGGTTGTTGATCTGCCAGCGCCCGCCGCCGAAGCGGAAGTCGAATCGGCGCACCTGCGCCGCGTCCGCCCGGGTCAGCACCGGCACGTCCGCGAGCCGCGCGGGAATCCGGGTGTCGTCCTTCGCCGTACGCGTGACGACGAAGCGCATGACCTCACCGGCCGGACCCGTACCGAAGCCGTTGAGCAGCGTCACCTCGGTACCGGGCGGGCACGCGGAGAAGTCGACGAGCACGTCGCAGCGTTCTCCCGGCGACAGGACGATCTCCCGGTGCGCGACCGGCGCCGCCAGCAGGCCGTCGTCGGTGCCGATCTGGATGAGCTCCGCGCCGGAGGAGAGCCCGAGCCGGTAGCGGCGGGCGTTCGACCCGTTCACCAGCCGCAGGCGGTACCGCACGTTCGCCACCTCGTGGCGCGGCCAGGCGACCCCGTTGACCAGGATCACGTCGCCGAAGAGCCCGGAGCGGAAGGCGCCGTCGGCGCCCGGGGACGCCATCGACATGTC
Organism: Actinoplanes sp. NPDC049118; assembly: GCF_040648555.1. Lineage (NCBI taxonomy): Bacteria > Bacillati > Actinomycetota > Actinomycetes > Micromonosporales > Micromonosporaceae > Actinoplanes > Actinoplanes sp. NPDC049118. The sequence goes on along the minus strand of NZ_JBEZDY010000009.1, from coordinate 253,935 downwards.
CCGCATCGGGTAGCGCAGCGAGCCGTCGGCCTCGAACGCCCGGTCGCAGATCAACAGCGGCAGGTCCCGGTCGCCGCGCGGCAGCGGCAGCGCGTCCTCCTCGTCGTCCGAGATGATCATCATCCCGGCGAGGCCGCGCCACACCTGCGGCGCGGTGAAGTCCATCCGGTGGTCGTGGTACCAGAGCGTCGCCGCCCGCTGCTCCATCGGGTAGCGGTAGTCGCGGCTGACCTCGTGCACCCGCGCGCCGGCGCCGTGCGCGTGCGGCGGGCCGGGCGAGTAGCCGGCCGGGGTGGTCAGGTCCAGCGGGAAGCCGTCGGAGTCCGCCGGGGTGACCCCGCCGTGCAGGTGGGTGGAGGTCGGCACGGGCAGCTCGTTGCGCATGGTCACGGTGAGCGGGCGGCCGCGGCGGGCGCGGATCGTCGGGCCGGGGAAGATGCCGTCGTAGCCCCAGATCCTCGAGGTGCGGTCCGGCAGCAGGCGGGCGTCGGCCACGCGCTGGGTGATGACGACGTGGTCACCGGCGGAGCCGCTCAGAACCGGCCGGGCGACGGGCGGGATCGCCAGCGGCGTGCGGAAGCGTTCCGGCAGGGGCGCCGCGCTGGTCAGCAGCGATCCGGTGCCGGGGCCGTCCGCGGGCCGCCCGCAGCCGGCGAGCGCGGCCACGCCGGCGGCTCCGGCCAGGGCGAGCAGCCCGCGCCGCGAAACCGGCACCGTCACGACGGGCCTCCCGCGGCGAGGACGGGTGCCGCGGTGCGGTAAGCGAACGCCCACCAGGTCAGCGCCGCGGTCAGGCCCATGACGGCCATGCCGAGCGGGATGTGCAGCCCGACCAGGCGGGCGAAGCCGAGGCCGACCTGCATGACGATCGCACACCAGAGCCCGACGCTGAAGGCGATCGGCCACCACGGTCCGCGGCCCGGGCGCACCAGCAGGATCGTCGCGGGCAGCAGCGCCGCGGAGGTGAGCACGAGCAGGATCGCGTTCGCGCTGTGCAGGCCCAGCAGTTTCACGTTGCCGGTGATGAAGCCGCCGGCCAGGGCCGCCTGGATCAGGACCTGTAGCAGCAGGATCACGGTGAGCGTACGGACGACGACGATGGGCCACCGCCGGGCGGGTCTGTTCTCGGGCACGCGCCCATCGTGCTGGCGCGGCCGGCTTTGCGGATCCGGGTCCGTATGTAGGGGATCCCCGGGTGTTTCAGCGCGCGGCGAGCGCCTCCTGCAGGCCCCGGGCCGCGAGCCGGTCGGCGCGCTCGTTCTCCGGGTGACCGGCGTGGCCCTTGACCCAGTGCCACTGCACGTCGTGCCTGCGTACCGCGGCGTCGAGGCGCTGCCACAGGTCGACGTTCTTGACCGGCTGCCTCGCCGAGGTCTGCCAGCCGTTCGCCTTCCACCGGGGCATCCACTTCGTGATGCCGTCGCGCACGTAGATGCTGTCGGTGTAGAGCAGGACGGACAGCGGCGCACGGGTCAGGCTCTCGAGGGCCTTGATCGGCGCCATGAGTTCCATCCGGTTGTTCGTCGTCGAGCCGGCCTCGCCGCCGCAGAGGTCCTTCTCGGTCGTGCCCCAGCGCAGGACGGCGCCCCAGCCGCCGGGGCCGGGGTTGGGGATGCACGCACCGTCGGTGTAGATCTCCACCGAAGTGGCGGGGGCTGTCATGCCAGCACCCTACTGAACCGACCGGTGGTGTCAGGCCGCCGGTCCGGGGGCCTGCGTGACGCCGCAGGCTTCGTCCGGGGGGAACCGGTACCGGACCGGCGGCCTGCCCCCGCAATACCGGGAGCGGTTGGGAGCGCTCCCAACGACAGGGTAGCGAACTCTCGCGGGTCGGCAAAGCGTGGGTGCAAGGCCACACCGCTCGGAGCCGTCCGAGCGGTGTCCGTCCCAGCCAGTACAGTTTCGGCCATGCGCGAAGCAGCCGTCGAGGTGCAGGACGTCGTCGTCAGATACGGCGGCGTCGTCGCCGTCGACGGCGTGTCGCTCACCGTGGCGCGCGGGTCGATTCTCGCCCTGCTCGGCAACAACGGCGCCGGCAAGACCAGCCTGCTGCAGGTCTGCGAGGGCTTCCGCGCCCCCGACGCCGGCTCGGCCCGGGTGCTCGGCCTCGACCCCGTCGCCGACCACGACGAGCTCATGCCGCGGCTCGGCATCATGCTGCAGTCCGGCGGCATCTATCCCTGGGCCACTGCCGGCGAGATCCTTCGCCTCTTCGCCTCCTTCGCCGCGAACCCGCTCGACACCGACATGCTGCTGGACCGGCTGGGCCTGCGGAAGTTCGCCAAGACCACGTTCCGCCGGCTCTCCGGCGGCGAGCAGCAGCGGCTCTCGCTGGCCCTCGCGCTGGTCGGCCGGCCCGAGCTGGTCTTCCTCGACGAGCCGACCGCGGGCATGGACGTCGGCGCCCGGCAGACCACCTGGGAACTGGTCGAGGCCCTCCGCGGGGACGGCGTCTCGGTGCTGCTCACCACCCACCTGCTCGACGAGGCCGAGAGCCTCGCCGACCACGTGGTCATCATGGACGGCGGCGTGGTCGCGGCGACCGGCACGCCGGCCGAGCTGACGGCCGCGGCCGGGATCGACCTCCTCCGGGTACGCGCCGACGCCGGCCTCGCGATCGGCGAGCTCGCCGCGTGCCTCTCCGCGAAGGTCACCGAGCGGTCGCCGGGCGAGTACGAGATCGCCGGCGCGCTGGACACTTCAGCGATCGCGGCGGCGCTCGGCTGGTTCGCCGCCGAGGGCGCCCAGGTCACCGCGGTGGACACCCGGCGCCGCACCCTCGAAGACGTCTATCTGGCCCTGACCGCGGGAGCAGCGCGATGAGTGCGAACGCCGGCATCTTCACCCCCGCGCCGGGACGGGCGCCGATGCGGGTCGTCCTGCTGCGGCAGATCCGCATGGAGCTGCTACTCACCGCGCGCCGGGGCGAGGCCGTGGTGCTCGCGATGGGCGTACCCCTGCTGGTCCTGCTCGGCGCGGGCCTGACGCGCGCGACCAACCTGCCGACCGACGACCGCCTGGGCTATGTCGTACCCGGAGTCCTCGCCCTGACGGTGATGTCGACGGCCTTCACCGGCCAGGCGATCACCACCGGCTACGAGCGCGGCTACGGCGTCCTCAAGCGCCTCGGTGCGTCCCCGCTCACCCGCCCCGGCCTGCTCTTCGCCAAGACCGTGGCGATCCTGTGCCTGGTCGGCCTGCAGGTCGTCGCGCTCGCGGTGGTCGGCGTCATCGCCGGCTGGCGCCCGGAGCTCTCGCACCTGCCGGCCGCGCTCGCCGTGACCGTGCTGGCCACGGCCGCCTACTGCGGCCTGGCGCTGCTGATCGCCAGCGTGCTGCGGCCCGAGACGACCACGGCGGCGGCGACCCTGATCTACGTGCTCATGCTGGCGGCCGGCGGGATCATGTTCGCCGCACCCGATCTCGGTCCCGCGGGTCACTTCCTGCTCCCGCTCGCCGCGCACGCCGAGGCCCTGCGCGCCACCCTGACCGACGGCGCCTCCGTGCCGGGGAGCATCTGGCTCAGCCTCACCGCCTGGGCCACGGTCGCGCTCACCGCGGCCGCGCGCCGGTTCCGCTGGGAGTGACGCTCCGCGCCGCCGCCGGCGGTCCTGTCCGTCGAACGGTTGACACCCGCTGACAACCACGCGGTCGTCCCGGCGGACCCCCGCCGCACGCGACGCTTTCCGGCATGACAGCCATCGAGGTACGCGGTCTTCGCAAGGCCTACGGCGGGCACGAGGCCGTCGCCGGCGTCGATCTCTCCATCCCGGACGGTGAGGTCTTCGCCCTGCTCGGGCCGAACGGGGCCGGAAAGACCACCACCGTCGAGATCCTCGAGGGGCACCGCCGGCGCGACGCCGGCGAGGTCCGGGTCCTCGGTACCGATCCGGCCGGTGCCGGCCGGGCCTGGCGCGCCCGGATCGGCATCGTGGCGCAGTCGGCCACCGACGCCGCCGACCTCACCGTCGCCGAGACCGTCCGGCACGTCGCCGGCTTCTATCCCCGCCACCGGCGCGCCGCCGAGGTCATCGACCTGGTCGGTCTGGCGGACACGGCGGGAGCCCGGGTACGGACGCTCTCCGGCGGTCAGCGCCGCCGCCTCGACGTCGCGCTCGGCATCGTCGGGCGCCCCGAGGTCGTCTTCCTCGACGAGCCCACCACGGGCTTCGACCCGCAGGCGCGACGGCAGTTCTGGGACCTGGTCCGGGTGCTGGCCGCCGAGGGCACCACGATCCTGCTCACCACCCACTACCTCGACGAGGCCGAGGCGCTCGCTGACCGGCTGGCGGTCATCGCCGGTGGGGTCATCGTCGCCGAGGGCACCCCGGCGACGTTCGGCGGCCGGGCCACCGCGGGCACCGTCGTCACCTGGGACGGTCCGGACGGCAGGCGGGTCGAGCACACCGACGACCCGACCGAGCTGATCGCCCGGCTCGCCGCGGCGGGCACCGACCTGCGTACCCTCGCCGTCACGCGCCCCAGCCTCGAGGACACCTACCTGACCCTGATCGGAGAGGCCCGATGACCGCCGGCACCCTGCCGTCCACCGCCCGGACCGGGCTGCGCCGGGGCGGGATCGAGCTCCTCCAGTTCGTCCGGGACCGGACCGCGCTGATCTTCAGCTTTCTCTTCCCTGCGCTGCTCCTGCTGCTGTTCGGGACGATCTTCTCCGGCGATTACGACCACCCCGGCCTCGGCGCCGCCCGGGTCTTCTCCGCCAGCATGATCGCGTACGGGATCGTCTCCACCGCGTTCATCACCATGGGTGTCGGCATCGCCACCGACCGGGAGGACGGCACGCTCAAGCGGCTGCGTGGCACGCCGGTCACGGCCACCGCGTACTTCCTGGGCAAGCTCATCCTGGTCGCGGTCCTGAGCGCCGGCGAGGTGATCGCCCTGCTGGCCGTCGGGGTGGTCATCTTCGATGTTCCGCTGCCGTCGGACGCCGGCCGGTGGCTCACCTTCGGCTGGCTCTTCCTGCTCTCCGTGATCGCCTGCGGGCTGCTAGGAATCGCCGCCAGCTCGTTGGTCCGCTCGGCCCGGACGGCCGGCGCCGTGCTCAACGTGCCGGTGGTCGTCCTGCAGTTCCTCTCCGGCGTCTTCATCCACCCGATAACGCGGCTCCCGGAGTGGATGATCACGGTGGCGTCGATCTTCCCGGTGAAGTGGATGGCGCAGGGCTTCCGCTCGGTCTTCCTTCCGGAGACCGCGGTCGGCCTCGAGGCCGGGGGCGCCTGGGAGCGGGGCTGGATCGCGTTGGTCCTGTGCGGCTGGTGTGTGGTCGGATTGGTGCTGTGCCTGCTGACCTTCCGCTGGACGAACCGGCGCGACGCATGACGCTGCCGCGACCGGGGCACCAGGAGGCCGTCGCGCGGTACCCGTACCTCTGGGATCTCTGCTATGCCGTCGTCGCCCTCGCGGTGGTGGCGGCGGTGCTCGCCCAGTCCGGGACCCCGGCCCGCGACCGGGCCGTCGCGGTCGCCGCGGTCGCGGTCATCGCCGTCCTGTACGCGTTCTGGGGCCGGCGGCGGGACTCCGGCCCCGCGTTCGTCCTCGCGATCCTGGTGGCCTTCGCGGCCGGCACGTTCGCGGTATCGACCGTCAGCTACCTGCTCTTCGCCCTCTCTCCGCTGATCTTCATGGCCCTCGACGCCCGCCCGGCCGTCGTGGCGGTCGTCTGTGCCAACCTGCTGCCGCTGGCCGCCGGCTCGGTGCGCTCCGGCGCCGGCTTCCTCACCCATCTCGGGCCGATCTTCGTGATGTCGGCCGCGGTCGCGGTCTGGCTCGGCATCTGGATCAACCGGGTGATCGAGCAGAGCATCGAGCGGGCCGCATTCATCGCGGAGCTGGAGAGCAGCCGCGCCGAGATCGCGCGGCTGTCACACGAGGCCGGCGTCGCCGCCGAGCGGACCCGGTTGGCCGGCGAGATCCATGACACCCTCGCGCAGGGCTTCACCAGCATCATCACGCTGCTGCAGGCCGCCGACCCCGGGCTCGCCGACGAGCGGATCGCGCTGGCCGTGCGGACCGCCCGGGAGAACCTGGCCGAGTCGCGGTCCCTGATCGCGGCCCTGGCGCCGTCCGCGCTGGCCGCCGGTTCGCTGCCCGACGCCATACGCCGGGAGGCGGCCCGTTTCACCGAGGAGACCGGGACCCCGGCGACGTGCCGGGTCTCCGGAACGGCCCGGCCCCTGCCGACCGCGGTCGAGGTCGTGCTGCTGCGCGCCGCGCAGGAGGCGCTGGCCAACGCCCGCCGGCACTCGGCCGCGGCGAACGTGGCGGTGCTGCTGGCGTTCGGCGCGGACAGCGTCCGGCTCGTGGTCCGCGACGACGGCCGTGGCTTCGAACCCGCCGGGGCGCACGGCTTCGGGGTGCCCGGCATGCGGGCCAGGGCCGAGCGGGTGGACGGCACGGTGGCGGTGCGCAGCGACCCGGGCACGGGCACGCTCGTCGAGGTGGAGGTGCCGGCATGATCCGGCTCATCCTGGTCGACGACCACCCCGTGGTCCGGCACGGGCTGCGCGGCATGCTCGAGGCCGAGCCGGATCTGACCGTGGTCGGCGAGGCGGCCTCCGGGCCCGGCGGTGTCGCGCTGGCGGCCGGGCTGCGGCCCGACATCGTGCTGATGGACCTCCGGATGCCCGGCGGGGACGGCGTCGAGGCCACCGCGCGGATCCACGCGACCGTCCCCGGCGTACGCGTGCTGGTGCTGACCACCTACGAGTCGGATCGCGACATCCTGCGCGCGATCGAGGCCGGGGCCGGGGGATACCTGTTGAAGGACGCCTCGCCGGCCGAGCTGGCCGCCGCCGTCCGGGCGGCGGCCCGGGGTGAGACCGTGCTCGCGCCCAGCGTGGCCTCCACGCTGGTCCGGCAGGTCCGCGGCCCGGCTCCGCCGGCCCTGTCCGCGCGTGAGGCGCAGGTGCTGGGCCTGGTGGCGCAGGGTCTGACCAACGCCGACATCGGCCGTGCGCTGTTCATCACGGAGGCCACGGTGAAGACGCACCTGCTGCGGGCCTTCGCCAAGCTGGAGGTGGCGGACCGCACCGCCGCGGTGACGAGGGCGATGGGCCTCGGCCTCATCTGAGGCCGACGGGCGGATCCGGTCGGTCGTCCACTGTCAAGTGGTCCGATCGATGGGCGTGTCTCACATCCGGCCACTTTCGTCCAACCCGGAGGGTCGGTGGCGGGGGAGCTGACATCGATGATCCTGGCTACCCCGTGGACGCGCTCCGAGTCCGTCATGTTACCGTGCGATGCCGCGGGTTCATCTACCGGACAAATCACGGGCGCCAATGCGTGAGGAATCGGACAATGGTTCGTGCGCGGCCGCGGACTTCCGCCATCTTTGGCACGCCTGCTATTTTGTCCGCTGTAGACCTGAGTTAACCTGCAATGCACGTTGATGCCGCCCGATCCGGCATCCGAAAACAAGGAAGACCGTCGTTAAACATTTGCGGCCGGGGGGTCGGTATTCTCCTGAACCTCGTCTAGCGTTCACCGCCTGAGCATCCTTGCGCTTTGTTGTTCGGGGCCAAGGGTTGGGGGGCGTGGCAACAGTGTGCGTGAAATTGCCGAGTGGGCGTGGGGTCTCACTGGAGGCAGGGGCGTCGTGACAACGACGGAAACGGCGGCGGACAACGCCGCGACCGGACCGGTTCCAACATCACCGTATTCAGGATTCACCGAACGGGATCTCGGTGTCTCCGGCGACCGCGGGCACGCCGACCGCTGGGTGTGGGAGGCCCGCTACGTCAAGCTGCTCCTGGTCATCGACTTCGGGGCGACGCTGATCGCTACGCTCGCCGCGTTCGTGCTGCGCTTCCAGGGCGCGCCGTACGCGGACTGGTACCTGGTGCTCTCCGCGCTCATCCCGCCGATGTGGGTGGGGCTGCTGGCGCTGACGCACGCCTACGAGCGGCGGGTGCTCTTCGTCGGCGGCGAGGAGTACCAGCGGGTGCTGCGCGCCGGCGTACGGCTGACGCTCGGCATCGCGCTGGCGTCCTACGTGGCCAACGCGGACCTCGCGCGCGGCTATCTGTCGATCGCGCTCGTGCTGACCACGGTGTTCTCGCTGACCGGCCGCTTCGCGCTGCGCAAGGTGCTGCATCATGCCCGCCGGCGCGGTGCCTGCATGCACCGGGTGCTCGTGCTCGGCCACGCCTCGGCCGTAGCGCAGATGACCAGCCAGCTGCACCGCCGTTCGCACCACGGCCTGCAGGTCGTCGGCGCCTGCCTGCCCGCCTGCCAGCTCGGCGACGCGGCGCGGATCGTCGACGTGCCGGTCTTCGGCGCCCTGGGCGCGGCCGCGAACTCCGCGGCGGCGGCCGGCGCGGACACGGTCATGGTGCTGTCCTGCCCGGAGCTCGACGGCCCGATGCTGCGCCGCCTCGCCTGGGAGCTCGAACGCGACGACATCGACCTGATCGTCTCGTCGTCGCTCGTGGACACCGCGGGCGACCGCATCACCGTCCGTCCGGTCGACGGGCTGCCGATGATGCACATCGAGCACCCCCGGCTCTCCGGCGGGCGGCGGCTCATCAAGTCGGTGTTCGACCTGTCGGTGGCCGCGTTGCTGCTGATGCTGCTCGCGCCGCTGTTCCTGCTGGTCGCGCTCGTCATTCGGCTGGACACGGGCGGGCCGGTGTTCTTCCGCCAGGTCCGGGTCGGCCGCGGCGGCGAGCCCTTCCGGATGTACAAGTTCCGGACGATGCACACGGACGCCGAGGCGCGCTTCGAGGCGGTGCGCCGGCAGAACGAGTTCGCCGGGGTGCTGTTCAAGATCCGTGACGACCCGCGGGTCACCCGGTCCGGGCGCGTCCTGCGCCGGTACTCGCTCGACGAGCTGCCCCAGCTGATCAACGTGCTGCTGGGTGAGATGTCGCTCGTCGGGCCGCGCCCGCCGCTGCCGAGCGAGGTCGAGCAGTATCCGCAGGACATGCGGCGGCGGCTGGTGGTCAAGCCCGGCATGACCGGGCTCTGGCAGGTGAGCGGGCGCTCGGATCTGTCCTGGGAGGACTCGATCCGGCTGGACCTGCGATACGTGGAGAACTGGTCGCTCACGGTCGACCTGGTGATTCTCATGCGGACCGCCACGGTGGTCATGCGAGGCGCGGGCGCCTACTGACCGGCGCGTGGGGCGCCGGTTCGGGGTTTGTTTGTCATGCGGTCGGGATGCCGCAGGATGGGGACTGTTCGGTGGTACTGCTCTACTTTGTCGCCGCGTTCTCGGTCGTCGTGCCGGCGGTCGTCGGGCCGCTGCTCGCGTACGGGCCGGTCCGGCGGCTCGCCCGCGGCCGCCTCGCGGCGAAGACCCGCGAGTCCGTGGCGGGCCTGGTCACGACGCTTGGGCGGCCGGCGACGGCGCTCGCCTTCGTGCTCTTCTGGGCCGCGCTCATCGTCGCCGTGTTCTGGCCGGTCGGCCTCCTGGCCCACAGCCTCGAGGAGGCGGTGGACTGGCCCGTCCTGCTGTGGGTCACCGACCGGCGCAACCCCGGCTTCGAGGACTTCAACTGGGTGTACACCGCGCTCGGCGACCGCGACCCGCTGAAGATCGTGGTCGTGGTGGCCGCGGTGTTCTTCGCACCCTTCTGGCGCAGGCGCTTCTGGATCCCGCTCGTCGCGATCCTGGCCAGCTTCCCGCTCGAGCAGTACGTGCAGGCCATCCTCAGCGGGATGGTGAACCGGGGGCACCCGCCGACCGGGCTCGGCTCGTACCCGTCCGGTGGCATCGCCCGGATCGTGATGACCTTCGGGGCGATCGCGCTCTTCGCCGCGTTGACCTGGCGGATGAGCCGGCGCTGGCACGTGGTCCTGGGCACGGTCGTGCTGGTCATGGCCACCTACGAGGGCTACTCCCGGATCTACGTGCAGAAGCACTGGATCACCGACGTGATCAGCGGCCTCGTCTTCGGGCCCGCGCTGTTCCTGGGCTACGCCGTGGCCGTCTGCGTCCTGGCGGGCCGCTATCCGCGGCAGGCACCGCCGGAGCCGGAACTGCGGGAGTCCGCCGCCGCCGGACCGGAGGCGGCCGGGACGGCGCCCGGCGGCGTCCCGGATGCGACCGTGTCCGTCGCCGCGGCGCAGGCCGCGGCGGCGCCCGCGCCGTGACGACGCTGCTCGTCGCCTCCACCGGTGGCCACCTGGCCGAGCTGCACGACCTCCGGCCGCGGCTCGGCGTCGGCGAGCGCCGCTGGGTCACCTTCGACAGCCCGCAGAGCCGCTCCCTGCTCGAGGGCGAGGACGTCGTCTACGTTCCGCCGGCGACCAGCCGGGACCTGGTCGGTGCGGTCCGCGACCTGGTCGTCGCCCGCAAGATGTTCCGGTCCGAGCGTTACGAGCAGGTGATCAGCACCGGGGCGAGCGTCGCGATGGCGTTCTTCGTGCCCGCTACGACGGCCGGGGTGCCGTGCTCCTACATCGAGAGTGCGACCCGCACCCGGGGGCCGTCGCTGACCGGCCGGCTCGCCGCCCGGGTGCCGCGCGCCCGCCTCTACACGCAGTATCCGGCGTGGGCCGACGACACCTGGCGCTACGGCGGATCCATCTTCGACGCGTTCGAGGCCGAGCCGGTCGCCGACCCCCGCCCGGTCCGCAAGGTCGTGGTGACGCTCGGAACCCATGAGCGCTACACCTTCCCGCGGCTCCTCAATCATCTCGTTACCCTCCTGCCGCCGGATTGGGACGTCCTGTGGCAGGTTGGTTCGACCGTTATCGATAGAATGCCCGCCGGCGCCCGTAAACAGGTGCCCGTCTCCGAGATGCGCCAGGCGCTCGCCGAGGCGGACGTCGTCATCTCGCACGCCGGGGTCGGCTCCGCGCTGGCGGCGATGCAGGCCGGCAAGCGGGCGCTGTACGTGCCGCGGCGCAAGGCGTTCGGCGAGCACGTCGACGACCATCAGGTCGAGATGGCGCGGGAGTTGGAAGGCAGGCGGCTGGTCGTGGCCCGGGAGGCGGAGGAGGTCGGTCTCGTTGACATCGAGAGGGCGGCCGCCTGGTCGGTGCGGGCCAGCGCGGGTGTCGTGCCGTTCCGGCTGGCTCCGTCGTGAATGCACGGTTTCGTCGCGTCCCCTGTGCACAGATCTCCGTCCGATAGACCGGCTCTCCGTCCGGACGGTCGATAGCGCCACGGCCGGGCCCGCACCAGGCTGCGTCAATCTTTAAGTTCTGATTAGGAGGGCTCGTGTCCCTGAAGCGTCGACTCCGGCCGCGGCAGGCCGCCAGGTTCCTGGCGCCCGTCGCGGTGATGAGTCTGACGGTCGCTCTGACCGCCGTCCCGGCGAGCGCCGTATACGTACCACCGAACGACCCGGCGACCCTGGTCTCGGCCAACCCGGCGGACAACACGCCGCATCTGCAGAACGGAAGCATGCGGGCCTTCGCGCAGATCGGCAACACGGTCTACGCCGGCGGCTCGTTCGCCGGGGTCAAGGCAGCCGGCGCCACCGCGTGGACCCCCGCGGACAACCTGATCGCCTACGACGCCGGCACCGGCGCGCTGCGGACCGCCTTCACCCCGGTCCTCGACGGCGCGGTGCAGACCCTCGCGGTCAGCCCCGACGGCAAGCTCATCGTCGGCGGCAGCTTCGGCACCGTGAACGGCGTCGCCCGCAAGAACCTGGTCGAGCTCGACCCGACCACCGGCGACACGGTCGGCGGCTGGGCCGGACGCGCCGACGGCGGCGTCGTGCGCCGCGCGATCGTGCACGGCAACCACCTCTACGTCGCCGGCGCCTTCCACTGGATCAACGGCACCGAGCACTCGCTGCTCGCCCGGCTCAACGCCACCACCGGTGCCGTCGACCCGAGCTTCCAGATCGACGCGAGCGGCGCCCGCCCGTACCCGAACAGCACCGAGCTGGTCTGGGGCCTCGCGGTCGCACCCGACGGCGACACCGTCGTGGCGGTCGGCAACTTCACCGACGTGAACGGGGCGGCCCGCAACCAGGTCGTCATGATCGAGACCGACGGCGCGCCGACGGTCGCGGACTGGAACACCGACCGGTACGTCGCCGCCTGTTACAGCGGCACATTCCCGTTCTACGCGCGCGACGTCGACTTCAGCGACGACAGCAAGTACTTCGTCATCATCGGCGACGGCGGCCGCGGCGACGCGTACTGCGACGCCACCGCCCGCTGGGAGACCGCGGACCGCGGGTCCAACGTCAAGGCCACGTGGGTCGACTTCACCGGCGCCGACTCGGTCACCTCGCTCGAGGTCGCCGACGGCGTCGTCTACATCGGCGGTCACTTCCGCTGGCAGAACAACGCCAACGGCAACGACGCGCAGGGCGCCGGTGGCGTCAGCCGCTATGGCATCGCCGCGCTGGACCAGCAGAACGGCGTGCCGCTGAACTGGAACCCGACCCGCTCGCCCGGCGGCCAGCTGCCGGCCGGCGGCACCGACTGGGGTCCGATCATGTGGGAGCTCTGGAAGGGCCCGAACGGCCTCTTCGCCGGCTTCGACGCCGACGGCCTCGGCAACGAGTACCACGGGCGGATGGGCTACTTCCCGGAGTCCGGCGGTCGCACCATCGGGATCCAGGACGCGCCGCAGGCCGCCTCCGGCTACCTCTACCTCGGCGCCGGCAACGGCCAGGTGACCAAGGTGCCGTACGGCGTGTCCGGGCTGGGCACCCCGGCGACGGTCAGCCAGCCGCAGCTCACCTCGGCCAGGTCGGCGTTCGTGGTGGCCAACAAGCTCTACTGGGCGAAGACCGACTTCTCGGCGCCGAGCGGCAGTGTGCTGAACATCTCGATGCTCAGCGGCAGCGGCGCGATCGGTGCACCGTGGGTCGGCAGCGGCTACAACTCCTGGTTCACGGCCGCCAGCATGACCGGCGCGTTCTTCCTGCAGGGCCGGATGTACTTCACGACGTCGTCCAGCAACTCGCTGTTCTACCGGTACCTGACGCCGGACGGCTACGTCGTGGGCTGCACCGCGTTCACGCTGCCCACCTCGGGCATCGACTGGCGCACCGTACGCGGTATGACCTGGGTGTCCGGCAAGCTCGTCTACGGTTCGACGGACGGCTCGCTTCGCACGGTCGCCTTCGACCCGGCCGCGACGCCGGCGGTCGTCGGATCCACCGCCACCGTGGTGGCGGCCCCGAGTGCCGCGGCCACCTGGTCCAATCAGACACTGTTCTTCGCAACCTCGTAACCAAAACCGTCTATGTAGCGAAGAGACTCCATTGAGTAACCTTCCCGGCCGTGCAAAGGTGCGCGGCCGGGGAGGATTCGCCACACTTGGATGCATCGATACACAACTGCAGAACCTGTCGGGGAGAGACGACTCATGGATGTGACTGATTCCGTCGCCGCGAGCCGGCAACGGGTCATCGGCTTCGCGGATGTCGTACGGATTCCGCTGCGCCGCTGGCGGATCGTGCTGGCCGTCGCCGGTGCCGTCACGCTCGCCGTGCTCGGGTACCTCCTCTTCTTTCCGGCGACGTTCCGGGCGACGACGGTCGTGGTGTTGCGCCCCGTGGTCACCGACCCGTTCACCCTGCCGTCCAGCGGCGCCGACCGGGCCATCAACATGACCGCCGAGAACGGCATCGCCCTGGGCAACGACGTGATCGACACGACCGCCCGGATCCTGAACCAGGACTCGGAGGCGATCCGCGAGGCGCTGTCCACCGAGGTGCCGACCGGCGGCCAGGTGCTCCGCTTCCAGTACGCGGGCGACAGCGAGGACAGCGCGATCACCGGCGCGAACACCGCGGCGGAGACCTACCTGCGCGTCCGCGAGGACATCTACAAGCAGCAGCGCGCCGCGCTGATCCTGTCGTACGACAACACCATCAAGTCGGTGACCAGCCAGCGGCTCGCCGCGCAGAAGGACCTGCCCTCGCGGCAGTCCAGCTCGGACACGGCGTCCCCGCGTACGCAGGCGACGCTGGACCAGGTGAGCGCGCTCAACGACCAGATCGCCCAGCTCGCGAACGCGCGCGCCAAGGTGGCCTCGGCCGACCTGAGCCCCGGCTCGATCACCGCCGCGGCCCGCTCGCCGATCCCGTCGAGCCACGACGCCGGCGCGATCTACCTGCTCGGCGCGGTGCTGGGCGGCCTGCTGCTCGGCATGGTCACCGCGCACGCCCGCGAGGCGCTCGACCGTCGGGTCCGCTCCATCGAGCAGGCCGCGGACCTGGTGGGCCTGCCCGCGCTCGGCGTGGTCCGGGCCGCCGGGCGGCACCACGACGACGCGGCCGCCGCAGACGCCCGCTATGTGTCGCTCGCGGTGCTCAAGTGGATCGACCGGCACCCGGACCGGGCGCTGGTCGTGCTCTCCAGCCGCAACGACGAGGGCCGCACGGTCGTGACCGGCAATCTCGCCGTCGCGCTCGCCGAGGCCGGCCAGGACGTCACGCTGGCCGGGCCGCCGGAGAGCCAGGAGGAGCTCAAGCGGGTGCTGTTCGCGGCGCAGAAGCGCACCCCGCCGCGGCCCCGCACGCTGGCGCCGGGCGGTTCCGCGGGGCTGAACGGCTCGCCGGCGGCGGACCGGCTCGGCCGGAACACCGGCGGCAGCGGCGCGGGCCGGCTCTCCGCGCCGTCCACGCGCCTGGCGCCGACCCAGATGCGGGTGTCGTCCAACGACCCCGAGGCCACCCTGATCATGGAGACGTCGGTCCGGCAGGCACCCTCGCCCGCCCCGGCGCCGGTGAACTCCGCGGCCGATCTCGACAGCCGCCTGATGGTCGTGCTGATCGGCGGCGGCGTGGTGCGGCTCTGCACGCTGGGCGAGGAGCCCGACAGCGGCGTGGTCGTGATCGACGCGCCGCCGTCCGACACCGACGAGCGGGGCGTCCGCGCCGCGCAGTCCGGTGTCGCGGTCCTGGTCGTCGCCCGGGACCGGACCCGCAACGCCGAACTGACCCGCCTCGTCGACCGCCTGCGCTCGGCCGGTGCGCAGACGGTCGGCTTCGTTCTCACCGGGGGACGCAGTGCCTGAGACCTACCCCGACGTCAGCGTCATCGTCGCCACCCGCGACCGCCCCGGCCTGCTGGAGCGGGCCGTGGCCAGCATCCTCGGCCAGGACTATCCCGGCCGCGTCGAGTGCGTCGTGGTCTACGACCACGTCGACGTGCGCGAGCTGAGCGTGCCCGTCGGACCGGACCGGGCGCTGAAGCTGATCAACAACAGCCGCCGGCCCGGCCTGCCCGGCGGCCGCAACAGCGGCGTGGACGCGGCGACCGGCGAGCTGCTGGCGTTCTGCGACGACGACGACATCTGGCTGGCCGCCAAGCTCAGCCGGCAGGTGGAGCAGCTCGCCGACCCGGCGATCGGCGCGGTGAGCTGCGGGCTGCGGCTGCGCGGCCCCGGCATCGACAAAGAGCGCGTCCTCGGACGCGACCGCGTCGTCTTCGACGAACTGCTCGCCGACCGGGTCATGGAGGTGCACTCCAGCACCATGCTGGTGCGCCGCTCGACCTGGGCCGCCGCCGGCGAGGTCGACGAGGACATCCCGGGCGGCTACAGCGAGGACTACGAGTGGCTGCTGCGGGTCTCCGCGCACACGCCGATCGCCGTGGTCCGGCAGGCGCTGGTCATCGTCGACTGGCACGGCGGCTCGTTCTACTTCGGCCGCTGGGCGACCATCGTCGACGCGCAGCGGTACCTGATCGACAAGCATCCCGAGCTGGCCCGCAGCCGCGCCGGCATGGCCCGCCTGCGCGGCCAGATCGCGTTCGCCCTGGCGTCCGGCAACCGTCGCACCGAGGCGATGCGGGAGCTCGCGGCCGTCATCCGGCTGAACCCGCGGGAGAAGCGGGTGCTGGTCACCGTGCCGGTGATCCTCGGCCTGATGACCGGCGAGCGGCTGCTGCGGATGGCGCAGAAGCGCGGCAAGGGGATCTGAGATTGGCCAGGCCTGGAATTCGGGCCCGGCGGGTGCGGGCGACCGCGCCCGCCCGGGCCCGGGCGGTCGCCCTGGTCGAGCCCGGCGTTCTCGAGCCCGGCGCCTGGATGATCCGGACGGCGAAGCTGCCGGTGTGGCCCGTCTACGCCATGTTCGCGTTCCTGCCGCTCTGGTGGGTGCTCGGCGTCTTCTACTTCGTCTGGCCGTTCTTCGGGGTGCTGCTGCTGGCCCTGCTGAGCACCCGCGGCGGCATCCGGCTGCCCACCGGCACGGTCTTCTGGCTGGTCTTCCTCAGCCTGGTCACGATCAGCGCCACCCGGCTCGACCGGGTCACCTCGCTGATCGTCTTCGGGCTGCGGCTGGGCCACCTGCTCACCGGCTTCGTCGTCGGGATCTACGTCTACAACCTGATCCGCGACCGCGTGCGGTGGACCCGCGTCGCGAATCCACTCGCCCTGTTCTGGCTGGGCGTCGTCGCGCTCGGCTGGCTCGGCGTGCTCATGCCGAAGTTCAGCTTCCCGAGCCCATTCGAGCTGGCGCTGCCGCACGGCGTGCGCTCCGAGCGGTTCATCCTGGACCTGGCGCACCTGGACTCGACCGAGTTCAACAAGCTCAGCAGCAACCCGATCTACCGGCCGGCCGCGCCGTACCCGTACACCAACAACTGGGGCACGGCGTACTGCTTCCTGGTGCCGTTCGTGCTCGCGTACCTGATGTCGGTGCGCCGCGGCGCGATGCGGATCGCCTTGCTGGTGTCGCTGCCGCTCTCGCTCGTCCCCGCGTTCCTGACGCTGAACCGCGGCATGTTCATCGGCCTCGGCGCCGGCGTCGCCTACCTGCTCGGCCGGGAGGCCCTCAAGGGCCGGATCCGGATGCTGGTGCCGGTCGTGGTCATCGTGGTCCTCGGCTGGATCGTCACGCTCTTCATCCCGGTTTTCGATCTCATCACGAACCGGACATCCACCACGGACACCACCTCGGACCGCTTCGACCTCTACGCGCAGACGTGGGCGGCGGTCGCTCAATCGCCGCTGTTCGGGTTCGGGCAGCCGAACTCGGTCGACACGACCCATGCCGCCGAGCCGCTCGGCACCCAGGGCATGATCTGGCAGCTGCTCTACAGCCACGGCGTTCCGGCGACGATCTGCTTCTACGTCCTGCTGATGGTCCTGGCCCGGCGGCTGGCGGCCGCGGTGACATCCGCAGGGCTGTGGCTTAGTGCGGTGCCCGTCATCGCGGTCGTCGTGACGCCGTTCTACGCCTACATCGACCCGAACATGTCGGTCCTCTGCTTCGTCGTCGCACTGGGGCTCGCGGCCGTCGACGGCCCGGTCAACCGCGAACTCAAGGAGACCCCGGCATGACGGTGACAGCCGCGCAGGGCCCACCCGACACCGAGGTACGGCGGAGCACGCGCAGCGGCGCCGTCGGCCTCGCCGGCGCCGCGGTCAACGGTGCCTTTGGCTTCGTGCTCACCACCGTCATCGTCCGCGCATTCGGTGCGGACGGCTCCGGAGCGCTGTTCAGCGTCATCGGCCTGGTCACCATCGCCGGCGCGATCTGCTGTTTCGGTGCGGACACCGGTCTGATGTGGGCGATCCCGCGTCGCAGGCTCGGCCCCGACGGCGACGCGGCCCGGCTGCTCCCGCTCGCGGTGCTGCCTACGCTCGCGCTGGCGGGTTCGGTCGGGGCGGTGTGCTACGCCGCCGCGGCGCCGGTCGCGCGGACCCTGCTCGACGACGCCGACGGCACCGCGCTCATCCGGCTCGCCGCCGTCTGCGTGCCGCTGATCGTCGCGTCGACGGTGCTGCTCGCGGCCGTGCGCGCGACCCGGTCCGTGTCGGCGTACGTGGGGGTGCAGTTCCTGCTCGTGCCGATCGCACGGCCGATTCTGATGATCGCCGCGGTGTCCGCCGGCGGGGGTGTGCTGCTGGGCTTCGCCGGCTGGCTGCTGCCGCTCGCCGCCGCGGTGCTGTTCGCGCTGGCGCTGGTCGTGCGCCCGCTCGGCCTGTTCGCCGGTGCGTCGCTGCGCCCGGACCGGGCCGACTGGCGGGCGTTCTGGGGCTTCGCCCTGCCGCGCGCCGGGTCGGTGGCCGTCGATGCCAGCAGCATGTGGGTCGGCGTCTTGCTCACCGGCGCGCTGGCGACCCAGGCCGAGGCCGGCGTCTTCGCGGCGGTCGGCCGCTATGCGCTCGCCGGCCTGCTAATCATGCAGGGCCTGCGGGTTGCGATCGCGCCGCAGTTGTCCCGCCTGCTCGGCGCCGGCCAGCGCGGCGAGGCGGCCCGGGTCTACCGGCGCACCACCCTCTGGATCGTCCTGCTCTCCTGGCCCGCCTATCTGGTGCTGGCCGTGTTCGCGCCGGCGTTCCTGCGGCTCTTCGGCGCGGAGTTCGACTCGGGTGCTGCCGGCATGACGGTGCTGGCCGTCGCGATGCTCGTCAATGTCGGGGTCGGCCTCGTGCAGACCGTGCTGCTGATGAGCGGCAACAGCCGTGGCCATCTGCTCGCCACCGTCGCCGGGCTCGCGCTGAACGTGGCCGCCTGCTTCGTGCTCATTCCGCGGCACGGGGCCCTGGGCGCGGCCGTCGCCTGGTCCCTCGGCATCGTCTGCGAGAACGTGCTGGCCGCGGTCCTCGCCCGGTGGGCGCTGGGCGAGCCGCTCTTCGGCCGGACCCTCGTGTTGTCCGCCGGCGCGACGCTGGCCGCGTCCGGCGTCGCGGCCGGGATCGGTGTCCTGGTCGCCGGGCGGGGGCTGCCGGGCCTGGCCGTCTGCCTTGGCGTCCTCGCCGCCGGCCTGCTCGCCCTGCTCGCCGACCGGCGCGTCCGCGCGGCCCTCAGGAACGTCCGGACTCAGCTCCGGCCCGCTCAGACCATGCCAGCACAGACCCAGGAGGTCCCGTCGTGACCGTGAAGGACCGGATCAAGGGCGTCGCACCGCGGGCCGCCAGGGAACAGGTCCGGGAGCTGATGGTCCGCTACGGCGAGCGAACCAGCGATCGACGGCCGCTGCCCGACTTCCTGGTGATCGGCACGAAGCGCGGCGGCACGACATCGCTGTGGCGCTACCTGATCCAGCACCCGCTCGTGCCGCGGCTGTTCCCCGCATGGAACACGAAGACCTCGCACTACTTCGAGGAGAACTGGTCGCGCGGCGAGGCGTGGTACCGCTCGCACTTCCCGACGGTGAGGCAGCGGGCGGCGCTGGAGCGCCGGCACGGTGCGCCGCCGAGGGTGGGCGAGGCCGCGCCGCTCTACATGTTCCATCCGCTGGTGGCGGCCCGGGTGGCCGACCTGATGCCGCGGGCCCGGATGGTCGTGCTGTTGCGCGACCCGGTCGAGCGGGCGTACTCGCACTGGAAGGAGCGCCGAACCGAGGGTGTCGAGCCGCTCGACTTCGCCGCGGCGCTCGCCGCCGAGGAGTCCCGGACGGCGGGGGAGCGGGACAGGCTGCTCGCCGAGGATGACTATCACAGCGAGGCGTACGACTGGTATTCGTACCGGGCCCGGGGCCGCTACCTCGACCACCTGACGCCCTGGCTGGACCACTTCGACCGCGGCCAGCTGTGCTTCGTGGCCAGCGAGACGCTGTACCGGGAGCCGGCCGCCACCTATGCGCGGATCCTCGATTTCATCGGGCTTCCCCCGTATGAGCTGCCCAAATACGACGTCTTCAACGACCGGCCCAGCCGGGGCATGGACGACGCCGTCCGGGCCGAGCTGACCGAGTATTACCGGCCGCACAATGCGGCGCTGGCTTCGCGCCTGGGCATGTCGTTCGACTGGTCTTAGGGCGTGCCCTGCCGCTGGTCGAGGACGTCGAGCAGGGCGGGGTGCAGCTTCGGGTTCCAGCCCGCGCCCCCGCCCGACAGCTCGTAGGTGCGCAGCCAGAGCTCGACCAGGTACGCGTCGGCGACGAACCGCTGCCGGGCCGGGTCCAGGCCCAGCGCCGCGCCGTGGCGCCGCAGCGCCTCGTCGACGGCCGTCGCGCACTCGGCGGCGGGCCGCCCGTGTGTGGACAGGGCGGTCTGGAATGCCTGGTGTGCCAGGTCGAAGCCGACGGGTACGCCGGGCGCGCTGTTCTCCCAGTCCCAGACCAGCAGGCCGCGCCGGTGCCGGGCCATGTTCCACGGCACCCAGTCGCCGTGCCAGTCGCCGAGCTCGAGCGGGAGGTCCCGGTCCAGCCGGGCGATTGCGGCGTGGATGCGCGGGTCGCCGCCCTGGGCCCGGCTGCGCCAGCCCGCGACGAGGTCGCTCGCCGGCCGTGGCCGCGCCGGCGGGCCACCGCGCCGGGCGACGGCCAGCATCGCCTCCAGGCGGGGGCGGCCGGGCCTGCGGATGCGGCGCACGCGGCGCGGCATCGGCTCGATGACGGCGATCTCGCGGCCGTTCCACCGGGTGTGCAGCATGAGCCGCGGCGCGGGCGGGAAGCCGTTGCCCACCGGCAGGTCGGCGAGGGTGGCGGCCTCCGCGCGGACCATCGCGCGGGTGCCGTCGTTCCAGCCGATCTTCGCGTACCCGCGGGGGCGTCCGCGGCCGTCGAAGAGCTGGAGGGTGGGCTTGTGGTGCGGGTCCGGTGGCCGGATTCCGATGGCGGCGTGCAGTTCCGCCTCGCCCAGTTCGCCGGCGAGGAAGCCGGCGAGGAGCAGCTCGGGTGCGGCGGCGTGCACGGACAGGATCGGTGCGCGGGTCAGGCCGAGCGCCCCGGCGCGGGCGAGGAGGCCGATCGCGGCCCGCCCGGCGCGCACCCTGGGCGGGCGCAGCGCGTTGTAGGCGAGCAGCGAGGCCGCCGTCACCCGTCGCGATGCCAGCGGGAGCAGGAATCGGGCGTTGTCGAGGGAGGGGATGACCGCGTACCGCGCGGTGGCCGCCGGGTCGTCGCCGACCGCGACGCGGATGGCGGGGTCGCCGAAGACGGCCCGGGTGACCCAGCCGAGGCCGTCGCGCCGGTCGCGCGGGTCGGCCTCGGCGACCAGGGGGTCGGAGGGGCTCCGCTGGCCGGGGATCGACGCCCGCCTCGACTCGTTCAGCACGGCCTAGACGATAGGCGAACGCCGATCGCGCGGGGCGACCCCGGTCGTCGTCGCGTCAACGTTGGTAGACCCGGACGTAGTCGACGACGAAGTCCGCCGGGAACGCGGTGCTCGCGTCCGGGTCGCCCAGCCAGCCGCCGACCTGGAAGTTCAGCCGGATGTTGTACGGCTTGTTGAACGCCTTGTCGTACCAGGGCGTCGTGGTGCGGTCCCGGGTCCAGACCAGCTTGCCGTCGATGTACCACTTGAGCGCGTTGGCGTCCCACTCCGTGGCGTACGTGTGGTAGCCGTCGGCCGGGTAGCCGCCGCTGGGCAGGGCGATGCGGGTGTCCTGCTTGACCGGGCTGTAGTCCCAGAAGATGGCCGCGGTCGACTTGGAGTACCAGCCGGTGCCGCCGGGCAGCTCGGTGACGTCGATCTCGCCGTTGCCGCCGTCGTCGGGGCGCAGCCAGAACGCCGGCCACAGGCCCTTTGAGGTCTCCGGCTTGTTCGGCGACTTGGCGCGGATCTCGAAGCGGCCGTACTTGAACGAGGCCTTGCCCATCGTGTCCAGGTATGACTGCGTGTACCGGCGGGTCTGCGAGCTGCAGGTCGAGGTCTGCTTCAGCGCCCGCAGGGTCAGGTTTCCGTTGCTGACGAATGTGTTCTTCGGGTCGTCGACGTTGCAGCCGAGGTCGATGTCGCGGCCCTCGGCGTCGCGCAGGTTCCACTTCGACCTGTCGATGCCGCCGGAGGTGAAGTCGTCGCCCCAGACGAGCCGCCAGCCGTCGGCCGGCGCGGTCGTGGCCGGTGGCCGGCTGGTCGGCGCGGCCGTCGGCGCCGTCGTGGTCGTCGGCGCCTTGGTGGGTGCGGTCGTCGCCGGTGCCGTGGTCGGCCGGGTCGTCGGCGGCGGCAGGGCGGTGCTCGGCGCGGACGTCGTCGCCGACGGCTTGGTACGGGTCTCGTAGGACAGGATCAGCTCGGGGTGCAGGCTCTCCTTCGAGTTCTCCCGCGACGCCCAGTAGATGCGGGTGTGGTGGTTTTCCTGGGAGAGCGCGAACGTGTAGGTGCCGTTGCGCTGCACCGAGCCGGAGACGTCGAACTCGTTGAACCCCTTCGTGACCCGGTCGACGGCCTGCACGTCGGCGGCGGCGACGAGCTGGGCCGGGCTGCCCGCGGCGCTCAGGTCGCCCGGCAGGGTCCGGGCCAGTACGCGGGCGGCGAAGTCCTGCCACGCGTACACCCGCAGCTTGGCCTTCACCTTGACGGCGTTGGCCGGCAGCTTGTCGACGGCGAACTGGAGGGTCGCGTCCCGGCGGCCCTTCGGGTTGCCGTCGCACAAGGACGGGCAGCTCGCCAGGGTTGTCTTGACGCCGTTGTCGCCGTCCTGCGGCACCTGGG
Organism: Actinoplanes sp. NPDC049118; assembly: GCF_040648555.1. NCBI lineage: Bacteria > Bacillati > Actinomycetota > Actinomycetes > Micromonosporales > Micromonosporaceae > Actinoplanes > Actinoplanes sp. NPDC049118. Next base: position 231,662 of record NZ_JBEZDY010000009.1, on the reverse strand, counting down.
TGACGGTGGTGTCGGCGACCGGGCGCAAGGTCAGGCCGTTGTCGTCGCCGGCGAAGACGGGCACGAGTGTCGTCGCCATGGCCGTCACCGCCGCCGTGGCGATCAGCGCGAGCGACCGGGTGCTGCGGATCCCCCGTCGCGGCTGCGGAGCATGAGCCGGTGAATACGCCCTGCGCAACATCAACTGTCTTCTTCCGTCCGGTGTCTGAAGCGTCGAGTCTCTTGTGGCTGGTCGATGGCAGAGCGTAGCGGGAACCGTACGAAGATCGCAGCCCGGCGAAAGTGAGCCTAATCCCACCTTAAGAATCCGTTAATGTGGGGCCGCATATTTTGCATTGTCCAAATCGGTCTTGTCGCTACATGTCGGCGCGAGTCCGGGGCCGCGCGGTGGCGTTATCCAAATGGAACAGACCTTGCCGCCGGCAATTGGCACATACGCTCGCCGGGCTGCCCGAATGCGGCGCCGAAATCATTTGGTGGCGTGCGGTTCCTAGGCTGGCGGCCATGCTCCGCCGGATCGCCGCCGTCGCCGTCACCCTGCTCGCCCTGGTGGCGGGCTGGCGCCTGGTGGCGCCGGCGGACCGCGGCGGGGTGGCGGGCCAGCTCGCGTTCCTGCGTGCCGAGCTGGACGCCGGGGCCGCCGAGCAGGCGCAGGGACAGTTTCCGGAGGGCTACCTCTTCCTGTACGCCCTGTACGGCCTCGCCCAGGTCGAGCGGGGCCGGGGCGCCGCCGATCCGGCGGAGCAGGTGCGCGAGGCGCGGTGGGCCCTGTCCCGGCTTGAGGCGCCGGCCGGGCGTGCGCCGTTCAGCGCGGACCTGACCCCGGCATACGGGGTCTTCTACCAGGGCTGGACCAACTGGCTGCGCGGCGGCGTGCTCTCGCTGCGGCCCGACCCGGCGCTGCGCCGCGACTTCGAGGCGGCGTCGGCGGCGCTGGCGGCGGCCTTCGACGCGTCGCCGTCGCCGTACCTCGCGGCCTATCCCGGTCAGGCGTGGCCGGTCGACTCCACGGTCGCGATCGCCTCGCTGCGCCTGCACGACACCCTGCTGCCGCCGCGGTACGCCGGCACGGTGCACCGCTGGCTGACCGGCGTCCGGCAGCGGCTAGACCCGGCGACGGGTCTGCTGCCGCATACCGTCGACCCGGCGACCGGCGCACCCACCTCGACGGCCCGGGGCACCTCGCAGAGCATCATCCAGCGCTTCCTGGTCGACATCGACCCGGCGTTCGCGCGGTCGCAGTACCTGGGCTTCCGCTCGCTGTTCGTGGTGCGGCCGCTGCGGCTGGGCCCGGCGGTCCGGGAGTATCCGGCGGGCATGGACGGTCCCGCCGACGTGGACTCGGGGCCGCTGCCGCTCGGGGTGAGCCTGTCGGCGACCGCGGTGACGCTGGGCGCGGCGGCCGTCGCGGGGGACCGCCGGCTGGCCCGGGCGCTGGCCAACTATGGGGAGCTGCTGGGCGTACCCGTGTCGACGCCGTGGTCCAAACGGTATGCCGCGGGCCTGCTCCCGATCGGCGACGCCTTCGTGGCGTGGTCGAAGACCGCGCGGCCGTGGGTGGCCGCCGCCCCGGCGCCGCCCCCACCGGATCTCACCCGGTGGTGGCGGCTGCCGTTTCTCGCGGCGCTGGCGCTCGCCGCGCTGCTCGCCTGGCTGCCGCTCATCCGCCGGCGGGCCGCCGCCCTTTGCGGCTGAGGGGCCCGCCGCCGCGGCCGGGCGGCCCGGTCAGCTGGTTCCGGCGGCGATGAGGCCGATGCCCGCCGCGGCCAGGCCGGTGACGAGCAGGGCCGCGCCCGCCCAGAGCAGGGCGATGAACCCGTTGGGCCGCTGGGGATCCCGGCCGATCACGGAGAGGAAGAAGCCGCCGGGCATGAGGATCGCGGCGAGCAGCACGCCGAGCGATAGCGCCTGCCAGAGCCCGCCGACGTCGTTGAGCTGGCCCAGCAGCATGACGAGCAGGCCGAGGATGACCAGCACGCCGGCGTGCGCGTGGCCGGCCCGGAAGAAACGCTGCTGCAGCTCGTTGGCGGGCACGCCGCCGCGGGTCACCTTGAGCAGGAACGTGCCGCCGTAGGCGATGCCGACGATGGACAGCAGCACGACGCCGGCGATGATCTGGTGGACGTTGTCGAGCATTCGGGGGTCCTTACCTCAGGGGTTTGTCGGGGGCTGTAGCAGGGAGAGCGCCCGCCGGGCGAGGGCCTCGACGTCGGCGGCCTGGTCGCGCGCGTTCAGCGGGCCGTCCAGGGCGCCGGCGAGGGTGCCGTTGAGGGCGAGCGTGGCCACGCCGTGCACGACGCCCCAGGCGGCGACCTCGGCGGCGGTCACGTCGGCGGCCCCCAGCGTGCGCACGCCGTCGCGCAGCGGCGCCAAAGACTCCGCGCGCGCGGAAATTAGTTCGGGATCGTCGTTGTCGAGCAGGTCGGAGCGGAACATCACGGCGAAGTGGCCGGGATTGGTGAGCGCGAACCGCACGTAGGCGACGCCGACATCGATGAACTCGCCCGCCGCGGCGGCGCCGCGCAACTGCTCGGCGAGCATCAGATTGCCCTGCACGGCGAGCGCATTGAGCACGCCCTCGCGGCTGCCGAAATGGCGCCGGAAAGCGGTGTGGCTGACACCGATGTCGGCGGCGACGGCCCGCAGACTGAGCGCTGCGACACCGTCGCGGGTAATGACCGAGACGGCGCCGGCCAGGATCGCGTCGCGCAGATTCCCGTGGTGATAACCGGCCATGTGCGCGAAGTTACCAGTGGATACTTTTCGTTGTCAAGATTGATGTCCGACTACGTCGTTGGGATGTATTTCCGCAGGTAGAGCGCTTGTGGCCGGGTGGTCGGGTAGATAAGAAATCATCACAAGACCGCGCTGTCGGGGCTATCAGGCCTAAAAGTCCAATTCCCCAACAGTCCGGCATTTCGCTGGTTACAGTACGGACGGCGCAACTCCCCAGTGCGAGCTTTGTCCCCGCGCTAGGTGCCCGCGCCGACCGGCCGGAATGGCCGGTGCACCACAAGCCGTCGCGTGCGGCACCCGAGAAAGGCAAACCCGTCGAGAGGCGGGGACGCAAAGCCAGGGACCTCCCGGAGTGGGAGGCGGCCCAGCCGCCGAAGGAGACAGAAACACATGCGCTATTCACCAGCCCATGCGGCCAAGAGCGGCTCGGTTCCGTTCATGCTGCGTGGTCCCAAGCCGTTCCGGATGGCCATGTCGGCCGTGGTCGCCGGCATCATCGGCCTGGTGCCGGCAGTCCTTGTCGCGTCGCCCGCAAATGCCGCGCCCGAGGACTATTCGATCGCCGACGTCTCGGCCACCGAGGGGGGCACCCTCACCTTCACGATCAGGCGTGGCCCCGCCGCTGTCGGCACCCCGCTGCCCTCGGAGACGGTGACCTGGGCGACCGCGAACGGTACGGCCACCGCCGGCACCGACTACACCGCCGTGACGAACGGCTCCGTCGCCTTCCCCGCCTGGTCCAACACCAGCGTGGCTCAGACCAAGACCATCACCGTCAACACGCTGCAGGACACCGCGGACGAGGTGGACGCCGAGGACTTCGAGGTCACTGTCACCCCGCCCGCGCCCGGGGCGCCGGTCACGGCGACGGGCACGATCATCGACGACGACAACCCGACCTACACGCTGGTCTCGTCGCCCACGACGGTCAACGAGGGAACCGCACAGGCGCAGCGTGTAGCGAAGATCACCGCGACGCTGTCGAAGCCCGCGCAGGAGCAGGTCACGATCCCGGTGGCCACGAAGGACGGCACGGCGAAGGCGGGACAGGACTACGACGCCCTGGAAGACGCGATCGTCATCGACGTCGGCGAGACCACCGGCTTCGTCAACGTGCAGATCTCGGACGACAACATCGACGAGGCCGCCGTGCAGACCTTCACGGTCGACTCGTCCGAGGGCACGAACGTCGAGGGTACGCACTCCGTCTCGGTCAACATCGCCGACAACGACCTGCCGCCCGTGATCACCATTGCCTCGGCCGGCAGCGTCGAGGAGGGTGGGCCGCTCGAGTTCAACGCCATCCTGACCGGTCTGTCCGAGGAGACCGTCACGGCCCGGTGGGACACGGCGGACGGCCCGGTCGGCGACCCGACCCCGGGCGTCGGCAGCGCCAAGGCCGGCGAGGACTACACGGCCGTCTCCAACGGCACGGTGACCTTCGCGCCGCTCGCCTCGAGCCCGACGACGCCGATCTCCGTCACGACCCTGTACGACGACCTCGACGAGACCGACGAGGAGCTGCACGTCACGCTGAGCTCGCCGGTCAACGGCACCCTCGGCACCCCCGCGGCGGCGGCCGGCACCATCACGGACGCCGGCACCACCCCCGGCCCGCAGGTGCAGCTCGCGCCGACCGAGATCGTCGAGGGTGGTCCGAACACCGCCAAGGCGCGTACCTTCACGGTCACGCTGACGAAGCCCTCCGGCCGCGAGCAGAAGGTCGGTTACTCCGTCGCCGGCGGCACCGCCGTCGCCGGTGAGGACTTCACGACGCCGACGCCGGGCACGCTCACGTTCGCGCCGGGCGAGACGAAGAAGACCTTCATGGTCAACATCACCGGCGACAACACCGACGAGGGCGACGGCGAGACCATCGACGTCACCCTCAGCGACGTCGGGACGCCGGCCGGTGGCCTCGAGGGTGGCCTGTCGCTGGGCGTCACCACGGTGACCATCACCGATGACGACGCCAAGCCGGTGCTGAGCCTCGTCAAGTCCGACATCACCGTGTCGGAGTCCGACGCTCCCATTCCCGTTTTGTTCGAGCTGAAGCTCTCCAACCCGAGCGCCGACCCCGTCGACTGGGTCGTCAGCCGGGCGGGGGCGAACCCCGGCACGGCGACCGAGGGTGTCGACTTCGACGTGCTGGCCCCGGCCATCCCGCCGGGCACCGGCACCATCCCCGCGGGACAGACGTCGGGCTACGTGCTCTTCGTCGTCAACGGCGACGAGGTCTACGAGACCAACGAGACCGCCCGCTACACGATCGAGCGCGACCCCGGCGACACCGCCGCGACCGGCGGCCCGCTGACGGCGGCGTTCACCATCACCAACGACGACGATGCGCCGGAGCTGGAGATCACCTCCGACGAGGTGACCGAGGGCGAGACCGCCGCCATCGAGGGCGTGGTGACCGGTGAGGCGGAGAACGGCACGATCCTGAACATCACCCTCACCGGCAAGGCCGGCGACGGGGTGGCGGCCGCCTCGTCCAACGACTTCAGCCCCGCGGCGTTCCAGGTCGAGATCCCGGGCGGAACGCCCTCGGGATCCACGATCACCGTCGGCAACGTCACCATCGCCGACGACACGGCCGCGGAGCCGGCCGAGCGGATCCTCGTCTCGGGCACCGGGTTCGGCGGCACCGGCACGGTCAAGGACGGCGTGCTGACCATCGTGGCCAGCGACGGCGGCACCGGGCCGGAGGTCGGCGCTCCCACGCTGACGGCCCAGGCCACCGAGCGGCCCGGCGCCGGCCCGGTCAACCTCAGCGGTACGGCCACGGCGGGCTCGACGGTCACGCTGTGGGGCCGGACGGTCAACTCCGAGGAGTCCGACTACGCGGTGATCAGCACGGCCACGGCCGGCTCGAACGGGGCCTTCCTGTTCAAGCCGACGCTGAGCACCGACGGCATGTACTTCAAGGTCGGCGACGGCGACATGGAGTCGGCCGCGGTTCGGGTCTTCATCCGGCAGGACCCCGACCTGGCCGCCAGCTCGCCCAGCAAGGGCAGCGTCCGGCTCATGGTCACCGGTGACCCGAAGGTCGCCGGGCTGGAGGCCCGGGTCTTCCGGGCCAACCCGAACGGCACCTGGACCAGCGTCGGCTCCGGCCGGCTGACCGCGGCCGGCACCTTCACCAAGACCCTCACGGGTCTGAAGTCCGGCACGGCGTACACCTACAAGGCCTACGTGGTCGGCAACGGCTCACGTGGCATCCTGACCGGCTACTCGGCGTACACGAAGCGCGTAGTGGTCAAGTAATCGATCGAAGGTAGGCGGGGGCGGTCCATTGCGGACCGCCCCCGCTGCTGTCCGAGGTCTACCCGTCAGTCCACCTCGACCGCGGCCTGCGCGAACTGCGCGGAGTACAGCCGGGCGTAGGCGCCGTCCGCCGCGATCAGGTCGTCGTGGGTGCCCTGCTCGACGATCGTCCCCGACTCCATCACCAGGATCACGTCCGCGTCCCGGATCGTCGACAGCCGGTGCGCGATCACGAACGACGTCCGGCCCACCCGCAGCGTGTTCATCGCCCGCTGGATCAGTACCTCGGTACGGGTGTCCACCGAGCTCGTGGCCTCGTCCAGGATCAGGATGCTCGGCTCCGCGAGGAACGCCCGGGCGATCGTGATCAGCTGCTTCTCGCCCGCCGACACGTTCGAACCCTCGTCGTCGATGACCGTGTCCATGCCGTCCGGCAGCGAGCGCACGAAGCGGTCCACGTGCGCCGCCTCCGCGGCCGCCGCCACGGACTCCGGCGTGGGGTCGTCGGCACCGTACGCGATGTTGTCGTAGATCGTGCCCCCGAACAGCCAGGTGTCCTGCAGCACCATGCCCATGTGCTCGCGCAGCTCCTCGCGGGGCATCTCCGCGATGGCCACCCCGTCCAGGGTGATCCGCCCGGCCGTCGCGTCGTAGAAGCGCATCAGCAGGTTGACAAGCGTCGTCTTGCCCGCGCCGGTCGGACCCACGATGGCCACCGTCTGGCCCGGCTCCACCGCCAGCGACAGGCCGTCGATCAGCGGCTTGTCCGGCAGGTACCGGAAGGACACGTTCTCGAACGCGACCCGTCCCCGCACGGGCGCGGTGCGCGGCGACCCGGCCGGATCCGCGGACTGCTCCGGCGCGTCCAGCAGCGCGAACACCCGCTCGGCCGACGCCACCCCCGACTGCACCAGGTTGGCCATGCTCGCGACCTGGGTCAGCGGCTGACTGAACTGCCGCGAGTACTGGATGAAGGCCTGCACGTCGCCGAGCGACAGCGAGCCCGACGCCACCCGCAGGCCGCCGACGACGGCGACCAGCACGTAGTTGACGTTGCTGATGAACATCATCGCCGGCTGGATCAGCCCCGAGATGAACTGCGCGCGGAAGCTCGACGCGTACAGCCGGTCGTTGTGGGTCCGGAAGGTCTCGGCCGCCTCGCCCTGCCGGCCGAAGACCTTGACCAGCGAGTGGCCGGTGAACATCTCCTCGATGTGGCCGTTCAGCTTGCCGGTCGTCGCCCACTGCGCGACGAACTGAGGCTGCGACCGCTTGCCGATCGCGGTCGTGACGAGCACCGACAGCGGCACGGTGACCAGCGCGATGATCGCCAGCAGCGGCGAGATCCAGAACATCATCGCCAGGACGCCCACGATCGTCAGTAGGGCCGTGACCAGCTGGGCGAAGGTCTGCTGCAGCGTCTGTGCGATGTTGTCGGTGTCGTTGGTCGCCCTGCTCAGCACCTCGCCGCGGGGCTGCTGGTCGAAGTAGGACAGCGGCAGCCGGGCCAGCTTCGCCTCGACCTGTTCGCGCAGCCGGAACACCGCCGCCTGCACGACCGTCGCGGTCAGCCGCCCCTGTAGCACCCCGAACACCCAGGCGGCCAGGTAGATCGCCAGCACCCAGAGCAGCACGTGCCCGAGCCGGGTGAAGTCGATGCCCTGGCCGGGGACGAAGTCCATCGAGGCGAGCATGTCGGCCTGGTTGGTGTCGCCCTGCGCGCGCAGCTGGGCGACGATGTCCGCCTGGCTCTGGTCCGCGGGCAGCGGCTTGCCGATGAAGCCGGCGAAGATGATGTCGGTGGCGTGGCCGAGCAGGCGCGGCCCGATCACCGACAGGGTCACGCTGGCGATGCCGAGCAGCAGCACCAGCCCGACCAGCACCCGGTGCGGGCGCAGCATGCCCAGCAGGCGCTTGGTGGAGCCCTTGAAGTCCTGCAACTTCTCGGCCGGCATGCCGGCGGCCATCATCCGGCCCGGCCCGGCCATCGGCGGCCCGGCCGGTCCGCGTGCGGGCGCGGTCATGCCGCGCCTCCGATGCGTTCTCTCCCGGCCCTGCGCTTCGCTGCGGTGCGGTCGATCACGCGGCTGCCTCCTGCTCGGTGAGCTGCGACAAGACGATCTCCCGGTAGGTGGGGTTCGTGTCCATGAGTTCGGTGTGGGTTCCGGTGCCGACCACCAGGCCCTCGTCGAGCACGACGATCCGGTCGGCCTCGCGGATCGTGCTGACCCGCTGCGCGACGATGACCACCGTCGCGTCCGCGATGTGCTGGGTCAGCGCGGCGCGCAGCGCCGCGTCGGTGGCGTAGTCGAGCGCCGAGAACGAGTCGTCGAAGAGGTAGATCTCCGGGCGGTGCACGAGCAGCCGGGCGATCGCGAGCCGCTGCCGCTGGCCGCCGGAGACGTTCGTGCCGCCCTGTGCGATCGGCGCCTCCAGGCCGCCGTCCATCCGCTCGACGAAGTCGCGCGCCTGCGCGATCTCGAGCGCGGCCCACAACTCCGCGTCCGTCGCGTCCGGGTTGCCGTACCGCAGGTTCGAGGCGACCGTGCCGCTGAACAGGTAGGGCTTCTGCGGCACCAGGCCGACCGTCTTCGCCAGCAGCGCCGGGTCGAGCGCGCGGACGTCAACGCCGTCGACCAGCACGCTGCCGCCGGTCGCGTCGAACAGCCGGGGTACGAGATTGAGCAGCGTGGTCTTGCCGGCACCCGTGCTGCCGATGACCGCGGTGATCTCGCCCGGCCGGGCCGACAGGTTGATCCGGGAGAGCACGGGCGCCTCGGCGCCCGGGTAGCGGAAGTCGACGTCCCGCAGTTCCAGGAAGCCGTGCCGGCTGAGCTCGCGCACCGGCTCCGGATCGATCTCGACGCTCGACGGCGTGTCCAGCACCTCCTCGATCCGTTCGGCGCAGACCTCGGCTCGGGGGATCATCACGAACATGAACGTCGCCATCATGATCGCCATCAGGATCTGCATGAGATAGCTGAGGAACGCGGTCAGCGCGCCGATCTGCATGCTGTCGTCGGCGATGCGGTGCCCGCCGAACCACAACACGGCCACGCTGGAGATGTTCACCAGCAGCATCACGGTCGGGAACATCAGCGCCATCAGCCGGCCGACGCGCAGCGAGACGTCGGTGAGTTCGTCGTTGGCGACGGTGTACCGGGCCCGCTCGCGGTCGTCGCGCACGAAGGCGCGGATCACCCGGATGCCGGTGATCTGCTCGCGCATCACCTGGTTGACCTTGTCGATGCGCACCTGCATGATCCGGAAAAGCGGCCGCATCCGGACGATGATCAGCGCGACCACGGCGACGAGCGCGGGCACGATCACGAGCAGCAGGGACGACAGCGGCACGTCCTGGCGCAGCGCGAGCAGGATGCCGCCGACGCACATGATCGGCGCGGCGACCATCAACAGGAACGTCATCAGGACCAGCATCTGTACCTGCTGGACGTCGTTGGTGGTCCGGGTGATCAGCGACGGCGCCCCGAACTGCTCGACCTCGCGGGCCGAGTAGGAGAGCACCTTGGCGAAGATGCCGGCCCGGATGTCGCGGCCGACGGCCATGGCGGTCCGCGCGCCGAAGTAGACCGCCGCGATCTGCGCGGCGATCTGGACCAGCGAGACGCCGAGCATCTCCACGCCGACCCGCATCACGTAGCCGGTGTCGCCGGGCACGACGCCGTTGTCGATGATGTCGGCGTTCATGGCGGGCAGGTAGAGGGTGGCGAGCGTGGCGACGAACTGGAAGAGCACGACCAGAAGGATCGACCTCCCGTACGGCCGCAGCTGCGCACGTAGGAGTCGGACAAGCACCGTTCAGGCACCCCCGTGAGTGTGGTCTTGGTGTGCGGCGATCAGCGGGACCGCCGGCGGATCGTGGCCGGCCGGGATGACCAGCAGCCCGTCGAGCAGCAGCGAGACGATCTCCCCGCCGTCGAAGCGCCGCGGGTCGCCGAACGGACCGAACGTGTTGGCTCCGCAGAAGAGCAGGAGCAGCCGGGCGACGGCGCCGGGGGAGCGGCGCAGCAGGCCGGCGTCGGGCTCGATGACCGCGGTGAGGGCCTCGAGCAGCGACTGGCGGGACCGGGCCATCCGCTCGGCCGCCTCCGGAGGGGCATCGGACGCGAGCATGAGAACGCGTGCGGCCGACATGAGGTGCGCGTTGCCGGTGAACCGCTCGTTGATCAGCGTGGCGGCGGCGGTCAGCCGGTCACGCAGGCCGGTGCCGGGGTCGATCGCGGCCAGGGCGTCGAGGGTCGGCCGCGGGTCGAGCGCCTGCCCGAGCGCCGCGATGATCAGCGAGTTCTTGTCGCTGAAGACGCCGAAGATGGTGCCCTCGGCGACGCCGGCGGCCTGGGCGATCTGCCGCGTGCTGACATCGAGGCCGTGCTCGTGCAGCAGCGGAACGGTGGCGGCGATGAGTGCCGCCCGCCGATCCTCGGGGGCCATGGCGGGCACCCGGCGGCGCCGCTCGGCCTGCTCTGGGGAGTTCACACGGCGACAGTACTGAGCGAGCACTCACTCAGCCACTGATTTTTGTCACGCCTTCGCGAAGAACCCCTCCAGCGCCGCCGCGAGGGCCTCGGGCCGCACGTCGTGGGTCTCGCCGTCGAGCTCGCGGTGCCCGGCGGTCGCGAACGCGTCCGCGGTGGCCCGCGCGGCGGCCCGCAGGCCCTCGGGGCTGGCGCCGCCCGAGAGCACCAGCATTCCCGCGGTGATCTCCAGCTCCTTCGGCACCTCGCCGTCGCCGAGCAGCTCGTCGTCGTACGCGAGGGTCGGCGCGATCGCCTCCAGGGCCGCGAAGCCCGGCCCGCTCCGCATGCCCGCCACGACCGGCGCGGGGATGCCGACGTAGGTCATGAACAGCGCCACGGCGTCGCCGTTTCGGCCGGCGTCGAGCAATTTCCGCAGCTCGGCGCTGTATTCGGGCGAGCCGTGCAGGAACGGCGGCTCGTACAGCGCGATCCCGGCCACGCCCGGGTCGGCCGCCGCGGTGGCCAGGGCGAGGGCGCCGCCCGAGGACATCGCGTAGAGGTAGGCGGTGCCGCCGGCGGCGGCGATGAGCGCCCGCAGGTCCTCGACCTCGCGGGCGACCGCGTAAGGCTTCGTGTCCGAGCTTTCCCCGCGGCCGCGCCGGTCGTAGGCGTAGACCGTGAAGCTCTCCCGCAGCAGGGCGGCCAGCGGTCGCATGGGACCCGCGGCGCGGTGGCACATCGCGCCGTCGATGAGGATGAGCGCCGGCCCGTCGCCGGCGCGCTCGTACGCGATCCGGGTGCCGTCTCCGGAGGTGATCGTGGGCATCGCGGTGCTCCCTAGGCTAGGCCGGCCACGTATTTCGCGCAGCGGTCGAGGCTGGTGACGAAGCCCGCCTGCGCCTGCGGGCTGAGGTAGGCGGCCGGCACGTTGCGCTGCCGGGTGACGACCTCGGTGTGACCGTCACCCAGGTCGACGAAGGTGATCGTGGTGCGCATGCCGCCGTCGACCCACACCAGCAGGTCCGGCCGGCTGACCTCGACGTAGACCGCGCGCATCGTGTAGGTGCCGCCGTCGGCGTCGTTGACCATCGTGGTCTCGAAGGCGCCGCCCGGGCGCAGGTCGACGACGATGTTCGCGATCGGTGTCGTCGTGCCCTCGGGGCCCCAGAAGTGGGTGAGATGCTCGGGCCGGGTCATGCAGTCGAAGAGCAGCTCGGGTGAGCCCCGGTGCACGCGCCGGAAGACGAGCTCGCCGGTCTCGGTCATCGGGGTTTCTCCTCCACTCGCAGAGCGGCCAGGTGCTGCTCGAGTCGGTCGTGACGGTCGGCCCAGATCTGCCGGTGCTCGGCGACCCAGTCGACCGCGGCGTCGAGGCGCACGGTCTCCAGGACGCAGGGGCGCGACTGGGCGGTCCGGGTCCGCGAGATGAGGCGGGCGTGTTCCAGGACCTTGAGGTGCTTGGAGACCGCCTGCTGGCTCATGGCGAACGGCTCGGCGAGCTGGTTGACGGTCGCGTCGCCGCGGGCGAGCCGCGCCAGGATCGCCCGCCGGGTGGGATCGGCGAGCGCGGCGAACACCAGGCTCAGTTCATCCTCGGCGACGGGCATGGGACGACCCTATCCACAACTAGACAGTTGCACAACCAAACAGTTGTATGCGTCACCCTGTGTCATCGTGGTGGCCGGGATCGCGGCGCCGCGCGGCGTCGTCGCCTCCGCCCGGGGGCGGCCCGGAACATTCGAGGATGCCGTGACAGACGATCGGATCGGACCGCCCCTGCTCGGCGGGGAACGCGAGACAGTGCGCGCGTTCCTCGACTACCACCGGGCCACACTGGCGATGAAGTGCGCGGGGCTGTCCGACGAGGAGCTGCGGCGGCGCTCGATGCCGCCGTCGACGCTGACGCTGCTCGGCCTGGTGCGGCACATGGCCGAGGTCGAGCGGACCTGGTTCCGCCGGGTGATCGCCGGCGAGGACATCCCGCTGCTCTGGTCGGGCGAGGGCGACTACCAGGCCGCGTACGACGCCTCGGGGTCCACCCGCGCGGAGGCGTTCGCCGCGTGGCATGCGGAGGTCGAGCACGCGCGCCGCATCGAGCGGGAGGCGGAGTCACTCGACGTGACGGGATACCAGGCGCGGTGGGGCGAGAACGTCTCGCTGCGCCTGGTGATGCTGCACCTGATCCACGAGTACGCCCGGCACAACGGCCACGCCGACTTCCTCCGCGAGGGCATCGACGGCACCGTCGGCGCCTGACGGCTTTCCGCCGCGCCGGGAATCCCCGGGGTCCTCGGCTGGGCCCGTCGGTCGGGCAGACTGAAAGCCATGGTGCTGCCAGGTCCCGACCCGGACAACTACCCGCCGATCGATCCGAACGAGCCGGTACCCGACGACCCGGGCGAGCTCTCCCCGGACACCCCGGAGACGCTGCCGCCGCCCCCGGTGGAACCGATGCCGGGCCCGGACGACCCGGGCAACGTCCCCGAACCGGCCTAGGTGTGGGGCGGGGTGGGTCAGCCGATCAGGTAGCGGATGATCACGATCGCCAGGAACACCACGATGAACGCCAGGTCGATGGCGACGCCCCCCATTCGCAGCGGAGGCAGGACGCGGCGGACCGGCGCGAGCAGCGGTTCGGTGACCGCGTGCACGCCGGCCGTCAGCCGCGACCGGACGGACCCGTACGCGGCGGGTCCGGCGAGCGCCACGCTCCAGTCGAGCACCGCACGGGCGATCAGCAACACCTGCACCAGCAGCAGCACCAGGCTCACGATGGCCAGGACCAGACCCATGAAGACCTCCAGAGTCGAACGGGGCGCTACTAACTATGCGGCCTTCGGATGTGAATTGGCTGGGTGACGGCTGCAAGTACGCCTGAGCGCGCCGCCGGGTCCCGGGGTACGCGGGGGAGATCGGTGCGCGGGGCCCGGCCCGACGGCCGAATCTCGATAGGCTGCCGGTCATGTTCGCTATTGATCTTGGTGAAGGCGCCGAACTGCGCCCGCTGGAGCCGTGGCAGGGGCCCGAGTTCCTCGCACACATGGACCGCGCGCGGGAAAGCGTCGACCCGTGGATCCCGTGGGCGGGCGTGAGCACCGACCTGACGACCGCGTCCGCCACTCTGCAGCGCTACGCCGACATGATGGCCCGCGACGCCGGCCGGCTCTACGGCATCTGGCTCGGCGGCACGCTGGTCGGCGGCACGATGTTCGTCGACTTCAACGTCGAGGGCGGCAACTGCGAGATCGGCTGCTGGCTGGAGCCGGCGGGCACCGGCCGTGGCCTGATCACCAAGGCGGTGGCCCGGCTGATCGACTGGGCGATCGTGGAGCGCGGCATCTACCGCGTGCAGTGGCACTGCCGCCCGGACAACACGGCGAGCGCGAACGTCGCCCGCCGGCTGGGCATGCGGGTCGACGGCGTGCTGCGCGGGGAGTACCTCTACAAGGGGGTCCGCTACGACACCGAGGTCTGGTCGCTCATCGCCCCGGACTGGCCCCCGCTGTCCCACCGGTGAGGACCGGGCGCGCCCGCCGCGCCCTCGCCGCGGCGGGCCTGCGGATGATCCACTCGGCCACCACGATGTTGATCAACCAGCCGGCGCCCATCAGCATCGACCGGCCGAAGGCGCCCGGCTCGCCGACCGTCAGCATCCACGGCATGAGGGTCAGCACCTGGGTGCCCGCGCCCAAGCCGATGGCGTAACCGCGGATCATCCAGGCGCGGTGCCGGACGATGTCGCGGCGCAGGATCGCCCGCAAGCTGATGACGATCGCCGCGGCCATGACCGCGCCGAGGACCAGCCGCTCGATGCCGAGGATGCCGAAACGCGCGCCGTCGTGCTCGGGCAGCGGGTAGAAGAGGGTCATCCAGATGCCCGAGAGCGCCGCCGCCAGTCCACAGGGGACCAGCACCCGCCCCGTGATGCGGTGCCATCCGGGCCGGCGGCGCCGGAAGCCGCGGTGGAACTGGAAGGCACCGAGGACGCAGAACAGCGTCGCGCCGATGATGTGCGCCACCACGGGCGCCGGTGCCTCGACGAAGCGCGCGGTGTCCGGCGTGCTCTGCGCGCCCGCGGCCAGGCCAGCCACGCGGGAGGCGCCGGCCACGACCGGCACGGCGCTGAGCAGGAGCAGCCCCGCGGTCGAGAGCCGGGCGGTCCAGGTTGGGGAGATCGTCATGGCTTCGATCGTGCCGATCGGGGCGGCACCGGCTCATCGGAAATCAGGCCGGGGCCGGCTCGTACCGAGGTACGGCACGCGAGCCGTACTTTCGGCGCCGGGCGGCGAGACTCAGCGACGGACGCGGTTGGTCTCGTAGGCCCACATGGCGATCTCGACGCGGTTGCGTGCCGGAATCTTCGTCATCAGGCTGGTGATGTGCGTCTTCACGGTGCTGAGCGTGATGAAGAGCTCCGCGGCGATCTCGTTGTTGGTCCGCCCGCTCGCCACCGCGGCGAGCACCTGCTCCTCGCGGTCGGTCAGCGGATCGACGGGCTGCACCGTGCCGGCCGGGCCGCCCGCGGCGAAGGTCTTGAGCAGCCGCGCGGTCACGCTCGGCGCGATCAGCGCGTCCCCCTCGGCGGCGGCGTGCATCGCCTGGGCGAGCATGGCGGTGCCGGCGTCCTTGAGCAGGAAACCGCGGGCGCCGGCGCGCAGCGCGGCGTAGACGTACTCGTCGAGGTCGAAGGTCGTGATGACCACCACGGCGAGCGGATCCCGCACCTCGGGTCCGGCCAGCGCGCGGGTGGCCTCGATGCCGTCGAGGCCGGGCATCCGGATGTCGAAGAGGCACACGTCGGGGCGGAGGTGCCGGGCCAGCTCGACGGCGCGGTGCCCGTTGGCGGCCTCGCCGACGACCTGGATGTCCGGCTGCGAGTTGAGGATCATCGTGAGGCCGGTGCGGACGATCTCCTGATCGTCGGCGACCACCACCCGGACCGTCACGCGGCGCCAACCTTCGGCGTGCCCTCGCCGCGGGGAAGCACCGCGGTCACGGTCCAGCCGCGGCCGGGCGCGGGGCCGGCGTCGCAGGTGCCGCCGAGCAGGACGGCGCGCTCGCTCATGCCGATCAGCCCGTACCCGGCGGACGGTGTGCCGGTGCCGGGCTCGCCGTCGTCGCTCACCTGCAGGCGTATCGAATCGGGGTCCGCCGAGACGCGGACCTGGATCCGGGTCGCGTGCCGCGCGTGCCGCCGGGCGTTGGTGACCGACTCCTGGGCGAGCCGGAAGATCGCGGAGCCGATCGCCGGGGGAATGTCGTCGAGGTCGCCGGCGATGCCGACGTCCACGGCCGGGCCGGAGCGGGCGCGGCCGGCGAGGCTCTCCAGGTCGGCGATGCGCGGGCCGGGCGCGAGCTCGGCCGGCTCGTCCCGGCGCAGGATCCGGACCATGCCGCGCATCTCGGCGAGGGCCCGGGACGCCTCGGCCTCGATCACCCGGAGCGCGTCGGTCGCGGCGTCCGGATGCGACGCGGCGGTGGCGAGGCCGGCCTGCGCCCGGATCGCCATCGCCGACACGTGGTGCGCGACGGTGTCGTGCAGGTCCCGGGCCAGCCGCTCGCGTTCGAGCAGCCGGGCGCCCTCGAGCTCGCGGAGCCGGGCCCGGGCCCGGTAGCGCAGGGCCACGCCCGGCGCGATCGCCGACGACGTCACCACGAACCCGGAGAGCATGTCGCCCAGGCTGAGCTCCCCGACGGCCGCGGCCACGCCGATCTTGCCGGACACGATGGCCAGGCCGAGCAGGATCGCGCGCCCGGATCCCCACCGGATCAGGGCATATAGCAAGATCAAGACAAAGGCGACGGTGTACGTCTTCAGCTCGGTGCCGCCCATCACCAGCGGCGCGAGTCCCGTGACACCGAAGGCGATCGCGAGCATCGGCAGCGGCCGGGTGCGCCGCCACAGCAGGGTCGGCACCACGGCGACGACGATCACGACCGACAGCACCCGCCACGGCAGGCCGGGCCGGAGCACGCCCTCGATCACCGCGAGGGGCACGAGCGCGCCGACGAGCGCCCAGTCCCGCCACACCCGCGCCGGCGGATGCGGGGGAGCGGGTTCGTCCCATACGGAGCGTAGAAGTTCGTGCACCTGCTGATGGTACGAGAGCGGCATCCCCGCCAGATCGACCCAAAGTACGAGGCGAAATGCCAGGTACCGGCCGGGTCAGGGCACGATGACCCGGATGCCCGGCGGAACCGGGCCGTCCATCGTCGCCAGCGCCGCCGGTGCGGCCTCCAGGGTGAGCTCTCCGGTGATCAGTTCCGCGGGGCGCAGCCGGCCGGACTCCACCAGGGGCAGCAGCCCGGCATACGCGTGCGCCGGCATCCCATGGCTGCCCAGGATCTCCAGCTCGTGCGCGACCACCAGGTCCATCGGCACGCTTCCGCGCCCGGTCGCGGCCGGCAACAGCCCGACCTGGACGTGCCGGCCCCGCCGCCGCAGCCCCTCGATCGACGCCGTCAGCGTGGCCTGGCTGCCCAGCGCGTCGATGGAGACGTGCGCGCCGCCCCCGGTGACCTCCCGGAGCTCGGCGGCCCGCGCGGCGTCGAGCGTCACCGCGGCGCCGCACCTCGCGGCCAGCTCCAGGGCGGCGGCGGACACGTCGATCGCGACCACCCGGGCGCCCGCCGCAGCCGCGATCATCACCGCTGAGAGGCCGACGCCGCCGCAGCCGTGCACCGCCACCCACTCGCCGGCGCGGACCCGGCCCTGGTGCGCCACCGCCCGGAACGAGGTGGCGAACCGGCAGCCCAGCACGGCCGCCGTGCGGAAGTCGAGGTCGCCCAGGCGGACGAGGTTGGTCATGGCGTGCGGCACCACGACGAGTTCGGCGAACGAGCCCCAGTCGGTGAAGCCGGGTTGCCGCTGCCGGTGGCACACCTGCTGGTCGCCGGTGCGGCAGGCCGGGCACGTGCCGCAGGCGCAGACGAACGGCGCGGTCACCCGGTCGCCCGGGCGCCAGCCCTCGACGCCCGGCCCGACCGCGGCGATCACCCCCGCGAACTCGTGGCCCGGCACGTGCGGCAGGCGGATGTCCGGATCGTGGCCGCGCCAGCCGTGCCAGTCGCTGCGGCACAGCCCCGTCGCCCGCACGGCGACCACGACGCCGCCCTCCGGTGGCTCCGGGTCGGGCAGGTCACGGACCCGGGGCAGTTCACCGAACCGTTCGTAGCTCACCGCGCGCATCCGCCGATGGTGCCAGGCGGCCGTACGAGGTGAGGGTCCGCAGCGCGGCCAGGGTGACGACGCCGCGCCATTCGAGGCGGGAGGCGGCGCTCGGCGGCTCCCAGGTGATCGGCCAGCCGCCGTCCGCCTCCTGTGCCCGGGCGAGGTGGTCGAGGTGCCCGTCGATCTGCGCCTCGGTGAACAGCGAGCGCCAGCGCGAGTCCGCGAACGGCGCCACGGTCAGCGGCGTCAGCCCGTAGCCCTCGGCCGCGGGATCCAGGTGGAACATCGCCGAGGAGGTCAGCCGCTCGACCACGGCCGCGGCATGCCGCCCGGCGCGGTCGGCGTCGCCGACGTGCTCCAGGAACGCCAGGACCTCGGCGAGCGCGTGCACCTCGTCGGGCAGCGGGCCGGACTCGAGGGCACGCCAGCAGTACCGGGTGGCCTCGTCGCGCCACGGGTGCGCGAAACCGATCCGGTGCAGCAGGCCGGCCAGCCCGGCGGTCGGGTTCAGGCCCGGCGCGTAGGTCCAGTCGGACCAGTGCTCGGCGCGCGGGTACGCCTCGATGACGTCGCAGGCCAGCGCGACGGCGCCGCCGACCGAGTTGCGGCCCAGGAAGTCGCAGGCCCGGCGCAGCAGCTCCGGGTCGTCGGCCTCGGCCGACGCGTACGCCTGCAGCGCGATCTCGACGTCGATCGGCAGGCTGGCGGGGCAGCGCTTGTCCGGTTCGAGCCCGTGCCCGAAACCGCCGTCGTCGTTCTGGTAGCCGCGCAGGGCGGCGACGACGCCGGCCGGGGACTCGCCGAGGAACAGCGTCGCGAAGAGGCGCTGCTCCAGCAGGCGGGCCTCGGACCGCAGGAACCGCACCGCGGCGGAGAAGGATTCGCTCATGGCCTCAGGCTAGGAACTCCGGCACCCCGCCGTCTTGAAGGAATCGGACGGCACCGCGACCGCTGATCTGGAACGTTGCAATTCAGCGGTAGCGGAGCTCACCCGCGTGCACGGGTACGTCCAGGCGGTTCTCCGGTGGCGCGAGCGGGCACAGCCACCGGTCGTCGTACGCGCAGCTCGGGTTGTAGAGGTAGTTGAAGTCCAGCCGGACCCGGGTCGGCGACAGCATCTCCACGCCGCGGCCGTGCGTGCCCTTCACCGTGTCCGTCAGGTACCGGCCGCCGCCGTACGACTGGTTGCCGCAGGTCGTGTCGCGCACCGGCAGGAAGAGCCCGCCGCCGTACGCGGCCAGCCACCACAGGGACAGCTCGCCCCACGGGGTGTCCAGGATGCCGACACGGTCGTAGCGGCAGACGCCGTCCGGGCCGGCCGTGTCGATCTCGATCTCGCCCGGCGCCTCCCGCAGGGTCACCTCGGCGATGAACTCCTCGCTCGGAGGGAAGTAGCGGATGCCCGTGAAGTCGTCCAGGCGCGGGATCGGCGACTGCGGGTGGCTCGAGAAGAGCCGGTCGCGCCGGTCGCGGAAGTCGGCGAGGTCGGTCGCGGTCAGGTAGATGCGGGCCACCGCGGCGCGGTAGTCGGCGAGTTGGAGTGCCTGCACAACGATCACCGTATCCCGCGGGCCTTGAGTGGATCTTGCAGTTCGTCCTACAGTCATAAGGGCCAGACATTGAAACGTTTAAATGCCTGGATCCCCGCCCCGCGCACCTCCCCCCACCGAGGAGAACCGCATGGCCCCGTCCGTACCCCCTGCTGCCCGGAAACACGTCCGGCGGGTAGTCGTCCTGGCTACCTCGGTCGTCACCGCCCTCGTCACCGTCGGCAATCCGGCGAGCGCCGCACCGCCGCCCCAGCGGCAGGCCCTGGTGACGACCCCGGTCAGCCTCGCCGCCGCGCACTGGATCTGGTATCCCGAGGGCGACCCCGTGCAGAGCGCCCCGGCCGCCACCCGCTACCTGCGCCGCACGTTCACCGCGCCGGCCGGCCCGTACACCGACGCCCAGCTCGTCGTCGCCGGCGACGACACCGTCGACGTCTGGCTCAACGGCACCTACCTGGCCGGCTCGCCCCGCGTCGCCGACGCCTGGAAGCAGGCCCGGTACGTCGACCTGGCCGCGGCGCTGCGGCCCGGCGCCAACACCCTCCAGATCGCCGCGCGCAACACCAGCGCCGGGCCGGCCGGCGTCCTCGGCCGCGTCCGCGTCGCCGCCCCCGCCGGCACGGTCGACCTCGTCACCGACGGCTCCTGGCAGGCCGCGAACTCCGTGCCCGAGAGCTGGGCCGCGGCCCTGGACCTCGGCGCGTACGGCGCCGGGCCCTGGCGCCAGGACGTCGCCGCCGCCGACAACGCCGCCGCCTCGCCGGTGACGCCCGCCGGCCTGACCACCGAGCGCCGCACGGACCCGGTCGGCATCGACGCGCGCAGGCCGCGCTTCGGCTGGCGGCTGGTCGCCACCGCCAACGGCCAGGTACAGGGCCGCTACCAGGTCGCCGTGGGCACCACGCCGGGCGGCGCGGACGTCTGGGACAGCGGCGAGGTCGCGTCGGCGGCCAGCGTCGACGTCGCGTACGGCGGACCCGCGCTGGCCAGCAACCGGACCTACCACTGGCGGGTGCGGGTCTGGGACGCGCAGGGCCGGCCCAGCCCGTGGAGCCCGTCGGCCCGCTTCGACACCGGGTACCTCGACCCGGGCACCGAGTGGCAGGCCGGCTTCATCGGCGCACCCGGCGGCGCGAGCCTCGCCGGCGCCGAGTGGATCTGGTACCCCGAGGGAGACCCGGCGAGCACCGCACCGGCCGCCGAGCGGTTCTTCCGCCGCACCTTCGACCTGGCGGCCACCGGCAAGGCGACGCTCGTCGTCACCGGCGACGACACCGCCGACGTCTGGCTCAACGGCGCGCGGGTGAGCTCCTCGCGGCGGGTCACCGACGCCTGGAAGCGCGCCACCACTGTGGACGTCTCCGCGCAGGTGCGCACCGGCGCGAACACGATCGCCGTCGCCGCGGTTAACACGAGCGCCGGCCCGGCCGGCATGATCGCGAAGCTGACCGTCGGCACGACGACCGTGGCCACCGGCGGCGCGTGGAAGGCGGCACAGAGCGCGCCGTCGGGCTGGCAGCAGCCGGGCTTCGACGACGGCGCCTGGCCCGCCGCCCGGGCGACGGCCGCGTACGGCTCGGGCCCGTGGGGCACGCAGGTCACGGTGCCCAACCCCACGCCGTACCTGAGCAAGGGTTTCACCGTCGGGAAGCCGGTCGCGCGCGCCCGGCTCTTCGCCACCGCGCTGGGGCTGCACGACACCTACCTCAACGGCGCGAAGGTCGGCGCCGAGCGGCTGGCACCGGGCTGGACCGACTACAACAAGCGCCTGCAGTACCGCGGCTACGACGTGACGGCGGGCATCAAGCAGGGCGCCAACACGCTCGGCGCCCTCCTCGGCAACGGCTGGTACGCGGGCAACATCGGCTTCGCCGGCAGCCAGCGGTACGGAACCTCGCCGTGGTACTCCGCGCAGCTCGCCATCGAGTACACCGACGGGACGCGTGCCGACATCCGTACCGACGGCTCGTGGTCCGCGGCACCCAGCGTGATCGTCGCCGACGACCTGTACCACGGCGAGGATCAGGACGCCCGGATCTCGTCCGAGGCCGGCACGGCAGTGACGGTACGGACCGCCGCGAAGCCGCGGCTGGTCGCGCAGGTGGACCCCGGCGTGACCGTGCGGCAGGAGCTGCGGCCGAGGTCGATCACGCAGCCCCGGCCCGGGGTGTGGATCGCCGACCTGGGGCAGAACTTCGCGGGCTGGAACCGGCTGCGGGCGACCGGGCCGGCCGGCACCCGCATCACGCTGCGGCACGGCGAGATCCTGAACGCCGACGGCACCCTGTACACCGCGAATCTGCGCGCCGCGCAGGCCACCGACACGTTCACGCTCGCCGGCACCGGCGCGACGGAGGTCTTCGAGCCGCACTTCACCGTGCACGGCTACCGCTACGTCGAGCTGACCGGCTTCCCGGGCACGCCGACCGCGGACAGCCTCACCGGGCTCGCGGCCTGGACCGACGGCGCCGAGACCGGCACCTTCAGCAGCAGCGACGCGCTCGTCAACCAGCTGCAGCACAACATCGTCTGGGGCGCGCGCTCGAACATGCTGTCGATACCGACCGACTGCCCGCAGCGCGACGAGCGGCTCGGCTGGACCGGGGACATCGCCGCCTTCGGGGCGACGTCGACGTTCAACTTCGACACGCACGGGCTGCTCGCCAAGTTCGCCGACGACCTGGTGGACGCGCAGCGCGCCGACGGGGCGTTCACCGACGTCGCGCCGGCCGTCATCGACGGCGCGGGCAAGGCTGGCTGGGCTGACGCCGGCGTCATCGTGCCGTACACGATCTGGCAGCGCTACGGCGACCTGTCCGTCGTGGACCGCAACTTCGCGGCAATGGCCAGGTATGTCGACTACCTCCGGTCGACCTCGGGCGCGGACCTGATCCGCAACCACGAGACCTTCGGCGACTGGCTCAACGTCGATGACAACACCGCCAACGACCTGACCAGCACGGCGTTCTTCGGCTGGTCGGCCCGGCTGCTCTCGCGGATGGCCGCGGCGACCGGGCGTACGGCCGAGGCCGGCAGGTACGGGACGCTCGCGGACCAGATCGCGGCCGCCTTCGCCGGCCGGTTCGTCGCCGCCGACGGGACCGTGTCCGGCAACAGCCAGACCGGGTACGTGCTCGCGCTCGCGTTCGGCCTCGTGCCGGCGAACCGCACGCAGGCGGTCGCGGACCGGCTCGCCGCCAAGGTCGCGTCGCGCGGCGGTCACCTCTCCGTCGGCTTCATGGGCGTGGAGAACCTCCTGCCGGTGCTCGCCGAGCACGGGCACGCGGCCACCGCGTACCAGATCCTGCAGCAGCCGGACTACCCCGGCTGGGGCTACATGAACTCGCGCGGCGCG
The DNA here is from genome assembly GCF_040648555.1 of Actinoplanes sp. NPDC049118. NCBI lineage: Bacteria > Bacillati > Actinomycetota > Actinomycetes > Micromonosporales > Micromonosporaceae > Actinoplanes > Actinoplanes sp. NPDC049118. The sequence goes on along the minus strand of NZ_JBEZDY010000009.1, from coordinate 209,105 downwards.
ACCACGATCTGGGAGCGCTGGGACGGGATCAGGACGGACGGCACGCTGCAGGACGTCGGCATGAACTCGTTCAACCACTACGGCCTCGGCTCCGTGGGCGACTGGCTCTACCGCACGGTCGGCGGCGTCGGCCCGGCCGCACCGGGCTACAAGCAGGTGCTGATCGCCCCGAAACCCGGCGGCACGCTCACGGCCGCGACCGCGTCGCTGCTCACCGCGTACGGGCAGACGCGCTCGGAGTGGACCCGCGCCGGCTCCACGCTGACGCTGAGGGTCGTGGTGCCGCCGAACGCGACGGCCACCGTACGGGTGCCGGCCTCCTCCGCCGCGGCGGTGACCCCGCCGGCGGAGGCGGTGCCGCAGGGCTACGCGAACGGCGTCGCGTCCTACGCCCTCGCGTCGGGCAGCTACACGTTCACCGCCGGCTGAGCCCGGCCCGGGGCCCGGCCGTCGCGTTCGGCGGCCGGGCCCCGTCCCCGGTTCCGGCTCAGGCCGGGTAGCTCGTCGCCTCCGTGGCCTTGAGGCTGGCCCAGACCTGCCGTCCGGGTTCCAGCCCAAGCTGCGCGGCGGCGCCCTGGGTGACGTCGGCCGCCGCCGTTATCGGCCCGGTCAGCTCGATCCGGACCGCGTCCCCGTGGCGGGACACCGCGGCGACCGTCGCCCGCCACGTGTTGCGCGGGCTTCCGTCGGGCCGCGCGGCGTACAGCGCCACCGCGGCGGGCGGGAACGCCACGAACACGTCGCCCCGCTGCGGCGACGCCGTGGTCAGGGCGAAGTCGTCGGTGAGCCGGACCAGGTCGCCGTCGGCGTGGCCGCGGTAGAGGTTGAGCCCCACCAGCCGGGCCACGTAGTCGGTGCGCGGACGCGAGGTGATCGTGGCCGCGTCGCCGGTCTGCACCACCCGGCCCTCCTCCAGGATGACGAGCCGGTCGGCGAGCATCATCGCGTCCAGCGGGTCGTGGGTGACCAGCACGGTCGGGCCGCGGTGCCCGCTCAGGTGCCCACGCAGATGGGCCCGCGTGTCGAGGCGGGTCCGGGCGTCCAGCGCGGCGAGCGGCTCGTCCAGCAGAAGCAGCTGGGGGTCGGTCGCCAGCGCCCGGGCCAGCGCGACCCGTTGCGCCTGGCCGCCGGAGAGCTGCCGGGGCTTCTTGCGGGCATGTTCGGCGAGGCCGACGCGGTCGAGCAGCTCCGCGGCCCGCGCCCGGGCGGCGCCCCGCTGCACCCCGCGGCAGCGCGGCCCGAAGGCGACGTTCTCCAGCGCCGACAGGTGCGGGAAGAGCAGATAGTCCTGGAAGACCACGCCGATGCGCCGCTGCTCGGGCGGAACGAACCGCCGGGTCGAGGCGTCGTCCAGCCGCCGCCCGTCGAGCAGGATCCGCCCGTCGTCGAGGGCGATCAGCCCGGCCAGCGCGCGCAGCGCGGTCGTCTTGCCGGCACCGTTCGGGCCGAGCAGCGCGACGACCTCGCCGGCGTCCGCGGAGAGCGCCGCGTCGAGGGTGAATCCGGGTCGCCGGACGACCAGGTGGGCGTCGAGACCCGCCGGCCCGTTCACGCCGCGCCCAGCCATCGGTCGCGCAACGCGACCAGGATCCCCACCGAGACCACGAGCAGCACGAGGCTCAGGACGATCGCCGCGTCCAGGTCCTGCTCCAGTGCCAGGTAGACGGCGAGCGGCATGGTCTGCGTGCGCCCGGGAAAGTTGCCCGCGAAGGTGATCGTCGCGCCGAACTCGCCCAGCGCCCGGGCCCAGCACAGCACCGCGCCGGCCGCGATGCCGGGCCCGATGAGCGGCAGCGTGACCCGGCGGAAAGCCGTCCAACGGCTCGCGCCGAGCGTCGCCGCGGCCTCCTCGTAGCGGGCGTCCGCGCCGCGCAACGCCCCCTCCACGCTGATCACCAGGAACGGCATCGCCACGAACGCCTCGGCCACGACCACGCCGGCCGTGGTGAACGGCAGGCTGAAGCCGAACGTGGCGTCGAGCCAGCCGCCGATCAGGCCGCGCCGGCCGAAGACCAGCAGCAGCGCCACGCCGCCGACGACCGGCGGCAGCACGAGCGGCACGGTCACCAGCGCGCGGAGGAGACGGCGTCCCGGGAAGTCGCTGCGGGCCAGCAGCCAGGCGAGCGGAACGCCGAACAGCAGGCAGGCGACGGTGGCCAGGGTCGCGGTCAGCAGGGACAGCCGCAGCGCCGCCAGCACACCCGGCTCGGTGAGCCGCTGCGGCAGCGTCGACCAGGGCGCCCGGATCAGCAGCCCGGCCAGCGGAAGCACGAGGAACGCGAGCGCGATGAGCGCCGGGATCACCAGGGCCAGCGGTGCCCGCGACGGTGCCCTGCTCAGGGCTTCGGTGACCCTGCGTCGGTGCGCGTCCGCCGTGCCCTCATCTGTCGTCCCCCCGCTCCACGACCACCGTGGTCGACTTGATCACTGCCAGCGCCGTCGAACCGACCTCGAGGCCGAGATCGTCGACGGCCTCGCGGCTCATCAGCGACACCAGCCGGAACGGCCCGGCCTGGATGTCGACCTGCGCCATCACCGAGTCGCGGGCGATCGCGGTGACGATGCCCCGCAGCCGGTTGCGGGCCGACGAGCGGCGAGATCCCGTGTCGGGCTCGTCGGCCAGGGAACGGGCGAAGGCGGCCAGATCCGCGCCGGCCACGCTGCGGTGCCCGTTGTCGTCGCGCTCGGCGGCGAGCCGGCCCGCGTCGATCCAGCGTCGCACGGTGTCCACGCTGACGCCGAGCAGCTCCGCCGCCTCGCCGATCCGGTACGTCGTCACCCGGCCAGCCTAGGACCGCAGATGCGATGACGTCGAGCCGCCTGGCCTCGCATCTGCGTCACAGCCTCGCAGGCCGGTCGCGGCGCGTAGCCCCGCTGTCACCGCTGGGGCGATCCGTGCCGGACCTCGTCTCCCCGGCGCATCGAGGCCGAGCCGGGGCGCCGCTCGCCGGTGTAGCCGGAATGCGCGCCGGTGATCCGGTGCAGCCTGCCACCCGGCGGCGAATCCGCCACCGGACAACTCGGCGGCATCGGCCACATTCGCGCCCAGCGCCGGCGCGATCAGGGCGTCGATCGTGCAGTTGTCGAGGTTGCGTTGGGTCGGACTACGCATGACGCATTGTGCAACCCGCACGCTTACGAAAACCTTAGGGTCCACGAAGGATCGAGCGCCGGCCGATGGTGTCTCGAGCGCCCGGAAGGGTAGACACGCTTGCATGACCGTCAGTGACGAACGGCCGGGACTGGCGGACCCCGACCGGGACCTCACCCCTCGCAACGGCACCGTTCTCCCGGACCACCGCCCGGTGCCTCTGACCCCGCCGGCCGACGCCGACGACCTGCCGCGGTACCTCCATGCCCTGCGCCGGCTCGCCGACGCCGACGACCTGGCGGCCGCGCACTCGGGATGCACCCTCGCCATCGACGTGGCCGGTCGGTACGGCTCGGCGGCCGGCCTGGTGACGGCGTACTCGCAGCGCAGTTCCGTCGCCCGGCGCCTGGGCCGGCTGGCCGAGGCCGCCCGCGACGCGGACGCCGCCGCGGAGCTGCACGCCGTCACCGGCGGTGACCCGTCGGGAGCCGCCGCCGCGCTGCTGATGTCGCGCCGCATCGCCGTGCTGCTCGACCTCGGCGACCTCGAATGCGCCGACGGACTGCTCGCCCCGTCCGGATTCGCCGGCGTGCTGCCGGACGAACCCGAGTTCCTGCTCCTCCGCTACGTCCGCGGCCGCCTGCATGCCGAGGCGTCCCGGCCCGGCGAGGGCCTGGCCGACCTGTACCGGTGCGGCGAGCGCCTCGCCGTGCGGCGCTCCGACCATCCCGGCGTGCTGCCGTGGCGCTCGGCCGCCGCCGCCGTGCTGGCCGGCCTCGGCGCCGGCGAGGCGGCGGAGCGGCTGGTCGCCGAGGAGGTGGCGCTGACCCGGCGGCACGGGCTGGCGTCGGCCCTGGGTCGGGCGCTGCGCATCCAGGGACAGGTGCGGCCCGGCGCCGAGGGCACCTGCTCGGCCGAGGAGTCGATCCGGGTGCTGCGCGGCACGCCGCGGCGCTTCGAACTGGCGATGGCCCTGGTCGACTACGGCGCCCTGCTCAACGCCGCGCGCCGCCGGCCCCAGGCGCGCCGGGTGCTGCGCGACGGGCTGGAACTGGCGCAGGAGTGCGGCTCGCCGGCCCTGGTGGCCCGGGCCCGCGCGCTCTTCGCCGGCCGGACCCGCCCATAGCACCTGATCCGACCAGCCAGCAGGATGTCGCGCGGGTCATGGCGGCCCGCGCCGGGCCCAGCTTCCGCCTCGCCCTGCGGCGCTTCCGCCTCGCCTGCGGTGCCATGGCCCGCGAGAAACCTCTGGGCTGCGGCGTCCCCGTCTCGCGCCGAGGCTCAGGTAAGGGTAGCCTTAGCTAGGTTGCCCCCCATCGAACGGACGGTCATGACTCCATCGCCTCTGGCATGCTCTCCTGGCCCTCGCTTCGCTCGGTGCACCCGGTCATGACCGTGACTGCCCCGGCCGCCGTCCGCGCCACCCGTCCGGCCACCGAGCCATACCTGCCATTCGCGCTGCGGGTCACCAATTCCGTGCGCCTGAGCACCACCTTCGTCCGGGTGACGCTGGCGGGGGAGTCCCTCGTGGACTTCGACTATCACGGCCTCGACCAGCGGATGAGCCTGCTGTTCCTGCCCCCGGGCACCGACTGCGAGGCGTTCGCCCGGGAACCCGACTGGATGGCCGCCTGGCGCTCCGGGCCGCCGTCGTCGTGGGCGCCGCTGCGCGTGTACACGGTGCGCGCCTTCCGGCCGGAAGCGCGGGAGATCGACGTGGACTTCGCGCTGCACGGCGTCGGCAGCCCGGCCTCGCGATGGGCGAGCACGGCCAAGGCGGGCGACGGGATCGTCATGATCAGCGCCGCACCCGGCCACCCGATCACGGACGTCGCCTGGCGCCCGCCCGCGGACGCGAGCCGCCTGCTGCTCGCCGCGGACGAGACGGCCCTGCCGGCCGCCGCGTCGATCCTGGAGGCCCTGCACCGCCCGGCGCGGGCCTTCATCGAGGTGCCGTTCCCCGACGACCGGCTGACCATCGCCGGCCCGGCGGAGATCACCTGGCTGGTCCGCAGCGAGGGCGAGCGGCTCGAGCCGGTCGTCCGCGAGCAACTGGACCGCTCCGCACCCGCCGGCACGCCGGGCGACGTTGTCGAGCAGGAGGACGGCGACGTCTGGGACGTGCCCGAGGAGGCGGCGGGCGGCTTCTACGCCTGGCTGGCCGGCGAGGCGGGAACCGTCGTGTCCCTGCGCCGTCACCTGGTGGCCGAGCGCGGCGTGGACCGACGCGCGGTGGCCTTCATGGGCTACTGGAAGAAGGGCCGCGCCCAACCCAACTAGTACTCCAGCCGGGGATCGTGATCACGCTGGACGAGGGCGTGCCACGGCGTAGTCAACGTCATGGGCGAGACTTGATGACAGCGTTGGCCGTGTATTCCGAGAAGATCTCGCCGAGGATGCGCTGCGCGTTCGCGAATTCCATCGCATCCTCAGGGCCTTCAAGGGTGTCGGGGCACGTGGCGAGGGTTTTCCAGAGTGCCCAGCCACGTCCGCGCGCCCACGTCGCATCATCGACCGCCAGCCGCTTGCGGAATGCCTGCCGGCCCTCGGAGGTCAGCAATGTCCAGGCGATCGCCAGGTCGCAGGCCGGGTCGCCGATGCCGCATGTCCCGAAGTCAATGACGGCCGCCAACTGGCCGTCAGCAAGCAGTAGATTTCCCTGGGCGATGTCGCCATGGAACCAGCGGTCTACGCCGTCCCAGCGGGCGTCGAGTGCCCGCGCCCAGATCTCCCGAACCAGATCGGCATCGACGTGGCCGCCCAACTCCGTGAGCGCATCGTGAACTTTCTTGTCGTAGGTGCGCAGGGTGCCGCCCCGGAACCAGTTGTGAATGCCCGGCTGCGGACCGCCAGCGGTGTCGATGCTCTGCAGGGCCGCTAGGAACTCGGCCAGATCGAGCGCGAATCGCACCGAGTCGGCGATGCGGTCTGCGCTTGCAGGCTCGCCGTCGAGCCATCGGTAGATCGACCAGGGATAGGGGTAGCCCGCACCTGGCTTACCTTTCGCCAGTGGGGCCGGGATGGGAAGCGGCAGCTGACCGGCGAGGGCCGGGAGCCACTGATGTTCCTTGTCGACCGCTAACGCGTACTCGGCAGCGCTGGGTAGACGCACCAGCCGGTCGGGGCCGAGGTGGAAGGTCCAGTTGTCCCAGCCGCCGTTGGCTACCGGCTCAACCACGAAGTCGGCCAATTTCGGGAATTGGCTGGAGACGAGCCGGCGCGCCTGCTCCGCGTCGACGGTGACGCGCTGCGGCACAGGACCGAGATCCGGAATTTCACTCACTGAACCATCCTCGTCCGACTGTGAGCGCGATGTGGTGCATGAGCGGAGGCAGCCTTCTACCGCTGCTGGTCACCGCAACCCGCCGCGCTGCACATGCTGGTCATGGTCGCCGGGCGCCGCTGGAAGGTCGAGGAATCGTTTCAAGTCGCGAAGACCGGACTCGGCCTGGACCAGCACCGTCGCTGGACGTCCTGGCACCGCTCGACCACCCGCGCGATCCTTGCCCACGCCTTCCTTGCCGCCGCCACCGCTCACCACAACCGGCCCGACCCGGCCGGGCCAATTCCGCTGACCGTCAACGAGCTACGCCACCTGTTCAACAAGCTGATCATCGAACCTGCCCGCCGGCACGCCGACCCCCTGCTCTGGTCGATCCGCCGACGCCACCAAGCCCGCGCTATGAGCAGCCACTACGCGCGACAAGCCCTCATCGAGCCGTGATCACAATTCCCGGCTGGAGTACCAGCCACCTCCCGCACTGACCCCTTCCCCTAATTCCGCTGCCGTCGTGGATATCGGCGGGTGAGGGCGCCCAGCGCCTGCCGTAGCGCCCATGCGATGTGACGATCGCCGTCGCCGTCGCCGTCGCCGTCGCCGTCGCTGTGGTGTCCTTGCGCCGGTACATGGTGGTGGCTGAGCGCGGCGTGGGATCGCCGCGCGGTGGCCTTCATGGGCTACTGGAAGAAGGGCCGCGCCCGACCCAACTAGCCACCTTCACACTCACCCTTCCCCAATTTCCGCTGCTGTCGTGGATATTGGCCGGTGAGGGCGCCCATGCGCTTGTCGCAGCGCCCGTGCGAAGTGACCGCCGCCGCTGCCGTCACCGCCGCTGCTGCTGCCGCCGCCGCCGCTGCTGCCGCCGCTGCCGCCGCTGCCGCGGTCGCCGCCGCTGCTGCCGCCGCTGCCGCCTCGGCGCGGGCAACCGGCAGGTGCCGGCATCTACGAGCGCGGTCACCCGTGTCGTCGAGCGGGCTAACGCCGGCCTTGGGCACGTGGGTGTCCCGGAAGGGCGATGCTCCGGCCGGGGGTGTCCCGGCCGGAGCCTCGGTGGTGCGGGCCCGTCGTGGAGCGGCGGGCGGTGGTGGTGGGTCAGTCCTTCAGGGTGCGGACGAACACGTCCCGCGCCAGGTTCGCGTCGCCGGGGACCAGGTTGGACGCCGTCGACTCGAAGGCGACGCGGCGGCCGAAGGTGCTGATCGACGGGTTGGCGCTGGGGCCGTCGCTCTGCTCGCCGGCGGTGGAGACGCTGGCCCGGGTGGTGGTGCCGGAGACCAGGTCGCGCACGAACACGTCCTCCGCGCGGTTGGTGTCGCCGTCGACCAGGTTGCGCGCCCACGACAGGAACGCGACGTAGCGGCCGTCCGAGCTGATCACCGGGCGGTTGCTGGCGAGGTTGCCCTGTGCGCCCGTGCCGGAGACGCTGATCCGGGTGGTGGTGCCGGCGGCCAGGTCGCGGAGGAACACGTCCTCCCGGCTGTTGGTGTCGCCCTCGACCAGGTCCGGCGCCCACGAGGAGAACACCACGTAGCGGCCGTCCGCGCTCATCGAGGCGTGCACGCTGTGCAGGGTGCCCCGCGGGCCGACCCGGTGGACGCTGACCAGGGTGGTGGTGCCGGTGGCCAGGTCACGCAGGTACACGTCCGCCGTCAGGCTCGAGCCGCTCTGCGGCGTCAGCGCCTCGAACGGGACGTAGCGGCCGCCGACCACGGGCGATAGTCCGCCGTCGATGTCCTCGTAGGAGTCGCCGGAGGTGACGGTCGCCCGCCGGCCGTCGGCGGTCACGTTCACCCGGACCGTGGTGCCCGCGGTCAGGTCGCGGACGAACACGTTCTCCCGGTCGCCGCCGTCGCCGTCGTCGGCGAGGGGCAGGATCGACTGGAACGTCACGTGACGACCGTCGGCGCTGATCTTGGACAGCTTCGAGCTGTCGTCGGCGCCCTGCGCGCCGGACTGCGCGAGGCTGACCCGGGTGGTGGTCCCGGCAATCAGGTCGCGCACGAACACGTCACGCTTGCCGTTGGTGTCGCCGTCGACCAGGTTGGCGGCGTCCGACGCGAAGCTGACGTAACGGCCGTCGTCGCTGATGGACGGCGCGTAGCTGCGGCCGTCGGCCTGCGTCCCGGCGCCGGACACGCTGACCCGGGTCGTCGTGCGGGCGACCAGGTCGCGCACGAACACGTCCTCGGCCTGGTTGGTGTCGCCCGCGACGAGATTCCCCGCCTTCGAGGTGAACGCGATGTGGCGGCCGTCGGCACTCATCGCCGAGGCGGTCGCGCCGCCGGGCTGGGTGCCGTTGTGTGAAACGTTGACGCGGGCGGTGCTGCCGTTCTCCGCGGCGAAAGCGGTCGTCGTCAGGCACGCCATCGCGACCCCTGCCGAGAGCACACCCGCGGCGGAGGCGATCGTACGTGGCCTCATGGAGATTCTCCTTCAGATCAGGTGGGCGTCGCAGGACACGCGGGCGCCGCAAGCTCGGTCAGCACGCTAGTGACCGACCTTTCGGTGATCTGTGGGTCGTCTCCGGCGCTGCGGGCGCGGCCCGCCGCTCAGTGCGCCGCGGCCGCCGCGGGCTCGACGGCCTCGACGGGAAGACGCCACGGGCGCACGACCAGCAGCAGCACCACGTTCGCCGCGAGCATGCCGCCGGCGATCACCAGCGCCATGCCGATCGCGCCGGTGCCGAGGACGCCGACCAGCGGGGCCGCCAGCGCGCCGACGCCGAACTGGACCGCGCCGAGCAGGGCCGCCGCGGTGCCGGCCGCCTCGCCGTGCCGCGAGAGCGCGAGCGCCGGGGCGTTCGGCAGCGCCAGGCCGGCCGAGGCGAGCACCGCCCAGAGCGGCACGAGCACCCCCGGCAGGCCGCCGAAGCCGGTGGCGGCGAAGAGCAGCAGGACCAGGCCCGCGACGGCGCCGCCCGCGAGCGCGGAGATCAGCACCTGGGACGGCGACCAGCGGCGCAGCAGCCGCACGTTGAGCTGGGTGGCCGTGATCAGGCCGACCGCGCCGGCGCCGAACACGAAGCCGAACTGCTGCTCGGTCAGGCCGTACTGCTCCTGGAAGACGAACGACGAGCCCGAGACGTAGGCGAACAGGGCGGCCATCGCGAGCCCGGCCACCAGGATCAGTCCGAGATAGGTCCGGTCGGTGAAGAGCCGGCCGTAGTCGCGGATCGTGCCGACCACGCCGCCGTTGCGTCGTCGCTCGGCGGGCAGGGTGTCGGGCAGCCCCAGCGCGGTCACCGTGAGGATCGCGATGCCGAAGAGCGCCAGCACCACGAAGACGCCGCGCCAGGACGTCCAGTTCAGCGTGATGCCGCCGAGCGTCGGCGCGAGGATCGGCGCGGCGCCCATGACGAGCATGAGGCGGGACAGGAGCTTCGCGGCGGCGAGCCCGGTGAACAGGTCGCGGACGACGGCCATCGCGACGACCGCGGCCGCGGCGGCGCCCAGGCCCTGCAGGACCCGCAGCGTGCCGAGGACGGCGAGGTTCGGCGCGATGACGCAGAGGATCGACGCCGCGATGTGCACGGCGACGCCGGCGAGCAGCGGCGCCCGGCGGCCGACGGCGTCGGAGACCGGGCCGATCAGCAGCTGGCCCAGCGCGAGACCGGCCAGGGTGCCGGTGAGGGTGAGCTGGACCGCGGCGGCGGTGGTGTGCAGGTCGTCCGTGATCGTCGGCAGGGACGGCAGATACATGTCGATGGTGAGCGGGCCGAGGGCGATGAGGAAGCCGAGCACCAGCACGAGCCGCAGCCGCTCGCGGGGGGACATGAGCTCCCCGGGCGTCGGCGCCGCTCGTGCCTCGGTGCGTTCGGGCGCCTGCGTCATGGTGGGTCCCATCCGTCGTCCGGGTCGGTCGCGATACAGCGTCCGACACGGGTACGACAAGTTCCGGGCCGCGGGCGGAATTCCCCGAAAAGCAATTTGGTGCCGCCCGTCACACCTATCGGAATCGCGATATCGCGGTCCGGCAAAAGCCCGGCACGTCGCACCGAATTGTGGAAATCCGGTTGACGTGCCGGGTCTGGTGCAGGCTGTTACTTGGGTCAGAAAGGCGTCATCACGATCCCGGCCCGGCGCGGGTCGCCGGAGTGCACGAGCGACTCCTGGTTCTGCACGTCGTCGAAGGCGAAGCCGTACGCCTTACCGTCGGCCATCTGCTCGTGGATGATCCGCGAGTAGTGGTTGGTCAGCCCGCCGCGGTAGAAGTCGGCGGCCTTGCCGGCCGGCTGGGTGTCCAGCCTGCCGAGCGTGGTGCGGTGCATCGAGGCGCAGAGCGTACGGGCGATCGGCCCGACGACCTGGTCGTTCGGCGCGCCGAGCGCCCCGTCGCAGCCCCAGACGTTGGCGGTGCTGGGCTTGGTGAACGAGGCCACGGTCCGGCCCGCGGCGTCGGTGAAGTTCATGACGTTGCCGGAGGTCCTGCCGAAGAACCTGGTGTTCGGCCGGTCGCCGAACGGGACGACGGTCAGCGTCTTGCTCTTGTACGCGTTCCACGCCGAGTTGATGAACGGGTCCAGGTAGGTCGCGCTGAACCGGCCGCCGTCCGCGGCCTTTCCGGGCGCGAGCACCCGCAGTACGGTCCCGTCCGAGCGGGTCTGCACCGTGCGGGCGTAGCCCGGCTGCGCCTTGATCGCTTCGATGACCCGCTTGCGCCCGCCGGCCCGCAGCTCGCCGGTCCTGCTCGTGACGCCGTCGCCGCCGAGCACCGAGACGACGTGCGGCACGGCGAACATGTCGACCTGCGAGCTGTTCAGGAACAGGCCGGAGCCGTCGAGGGTGAACTCGCTCCAGTCGAACAGGGTGTTGCGGTTCGGGTCCGAGTCGGACCACGGCGCGGGCTGCACCAGGCCGCCGTTGGCGAGCCGGAAGTCCAGCTTGCGGCCGAACGACATGTAGATGCGGCCGGAGAGGTTCTTCGGCAGCTTGAGGGTGGTGGCGGCGCCGTTGGCCGGGCCGGGTATCGAGACGTCGGGAGCCCGCGTCGGCACGGCCCCGCCGCCGGTCCAGGCGGTGAAGCGGCCGCCGGAGTCGACGTGGCCGAGCTTGCCGGTCGTCAGGTTGACGCCGAGGACGTACAGGTGGACGGCGTCCGAGCGGCCGGTTCTGTTGGTGACGGTGAGCGGCAGCAGGCTGCCGGCCGGCGGCACGGGCTGCTTCCCGGCCGGCGGCGTGGTGCGCGCGGTGGCCGGCGGCGTGGTGGTCGCCCGGGTGGCCGGCGCGGTCCGCGGCGGGGTGGCGGGCCGGGTCCCGGCCGGCGCCGCGAGGGGCGCCGCGGAGGTCGGCGCGGTCGGCCCGGCGCCGCAGGGGCGGCCGTTGAGCCGGCAGTTCACCGGCGTGCCGCCGGAGCCGACCAGACCGAACCTGACCTTGCCGTCGGCCGGCACGGCGCCGTTCCACGGGCGGTTGGTGAAGGTACGGTGCCCGCCGTCGGCGACCATGCCGGCGTCCCAGAAGCTGCCGATCGTGGCGCCCGCCGGCAGGTCGAACTCGACCTTCCAGGACTTCATCGCGGCGGGGCCGCCGTTGCTGATGGTTACCTCGCCCTGCCAGCCGGAGCCCCAGTCGGACGTCACGGTGAAGGCCGCGGTGTTCGCGGCCGCCGACGCCGGCAGGGCGATCCAGGCTGTCCCCGCGGCCGCCGTCACGGCGGCAACGGAGAGGAGGAGCGTTCGCTTGCGGCGCATGGGTGGTGGCCTCCTGGGGCTGCTCGAGAGTCGCAGACCCAATTATTAGGACTCCTAACTGCATGCCGGAATAGTTCGGGGCGATCATTAAGGTTCCGCTAATGGAATTGGCGGTCCCGCCGATCGCGGACGGCGCGATCGGCGGGCGATAACAGTTTTTCGGTTATGCGCGTCGCCACTTCTGGTTCAGCGTGCCGGCGCAGTCCCAGATCTGGATCCGCGCGCCGTCGTTGCCGTTCCAGTCCTTGATGTCGAGGCACTTGTTCGCCTGCGGGTTGACGAGGTCGCCCGCGGCCGAGAGCACGAACTGCTGCGCCGGGTTGCCGTTGCAGCCGACGATCTGTATCACCGTGCCGTTGGTGGTCGAGCCCCACGGGACGTCCATGCACTTGTTGTTCGACGTCTGCAGCGTGCCGTTCACGAAGGTCCACTTCTGCGCGCCCGTGCCGTTGCAGCCCCACATCTGCAGCAGCACGCCGTCGGAGAAGTTCGAGTTCGGCACGTCGATGCACTTGTTGTTCCAGTTGCTGACGAGCGAACTCGCGCCGCCGCCACCGCCGCTGGTGGTCAGGGAGAGGCCGTAGACGCCGAGGATCTCGTTGACGGGCTGGAACCACATCGTGCCGCCGGACGTGCAGTTGCCCGTGCCGCCCGAGGTGACGCCCTGCGCCTGGTTGCCGGAGATCCAGGAGCCGCCGGAGTCGCCCGGCTCGGCGCACGCGTTGCTGCGGCTGAGGCCGGAGACCGCGCCCTGCGAGTAGACGATGGTCTCGTTGCGTCCCAGGATCGTGCCGCAGCGCCAACCGGTGGTCCGGCCGGAGCGGCAGACCGAGCTGCCGACGGCGGCGTCCTGCGAGCCGGCCACGACCACGTTGCCGCCCGAGTAGTTGTTCACCCACGGCTGGGGTGTCCAGTTGCCGTTCGTCCGGATCCACGAGTAGTCGTTGCCGGGAAACGAAGAGCCGGCGAAGGTGCCCTGGGACACGTTGTTGTAGCCGAGCGTCGGGCTGTTGACGCCGCCGCAGTGTCCGGCGCTGACGAAGCCGCCCGCGACGGCGAAGCCAACCGAGCAGAGCGTGTTGCCGTTGATCACGTACTGGTCGCCGCCGCGGATGTCGTACATCGGCCGGGGCGCCTCGGGCGCGGTGACGACGGAGACCGTGCCCGCGCCGCTGTCCCGGGCGAACCTGTGCGCGGCGGCGGTGCCGCCGGGCCGCGCCATGACGACGAGCCGGTTGGCGGCGACGTCCACGTACCAGCCGCGGACCGCGGTGCCCGACGCCTCGGCGGCGTTGCGGTCCAGCCGCAGGCGGGCGGCCGCGAGGTCGGCGGCGCCGCGCGCGACGATCTTGACGTCGGCGCCCTCCGCGCGTACGGCGGCGGCGGAATTCGCGTCGGTGACCGCGACGGTGAGCCGCGCGGCGCCGGCCGGGATCCAGGCGCCGGCGAAGGCCGTGCCGAGCCGGGCGCGCAGCCGCTTCTCCACGACCGGCGCCGCCGCCTCGGTGGCGAGGCGGGCCGCGATCTGGTCGTCGGTGAGCTTCAGGTCGCGCCGCATCGCGGCGACCATGCCGGGTGCCATGTCGAAACGGGAGACCGCGGGGGTTCCGGTGGGTGAGGGCGGCTCCGCGGCAAAACCTGTTAACGGGAAGAGGCCGACGGTGGTCACCGCGACGGCGGCGACGCCGAGCAGCTTGACGGGACGTGACATGGGGATCCTTCCGCTGACCAGGGGGACTTCTGGGGGAAGGAGAGCGCTCTCTAGATCGGAGTGTGTCGATATTTAGTAATTCTGTCAAGAAACTTCAATGATTATTGTCCACCGATGTCAGGTCGCATCCCGGCGTCGGATCGTCGCGGAACGTGCTAGCTTGAAGGGGTTGTCGTTCCGATTTCTCATATTTGCCAGAGCCTGGTGGGTATCCGAACCCCCCAGGCTTTTGTCGTATGAGTCCGGTTTCCTGATCTCTACGGGCGGCGACGGAGTTCGCGAGGTGTGAACTCCTAGTGGTTGCGAAAGGGCTTGACATGGCTGTCGGCACAGTGAAGTGGTTCAACGCGGACAAGGGCTTCGGCTTCATCACCCAGGACGGTGGTGCTCCGGACGTCTTCGCCCACTTCTCCGCCATCGCCTCTGACGGATACCGCACTCTCGAAGAGAACCAGCGGGTTGAGTTCGACATCGAGCAGGGCCAGAAGGGCCTGCAGGCGGCGAACATCCGTCCCATCTGACGTACGTCACGAGGGCCGTGCCTCCCGCGTTGAAGCGGAAGGCGCGGCCCTCGGTCGTTTCCCTTCTACGGAAAAGAGTGGTGTGAAGACGTTCTCCGGAGCCCCCTACGCGGTCGCGACCCACAGCGCCCTGCAGCGACGACTGCTGCGTAACGCCTCATTCCCCGCAAGGGCGCCGCAGCAGGACGCCCTGAAGATGACCTCCGTGCCGATGGTGCCGGAGGTGCACCTGTTCCTCGCCGAGGACGCCGTGCTGCTCTGGGCCCGGCTCGAGGCCGAGGCGGGCACGCCGCTGCCGGCCCCGTACTGGGCGACGGCCTGGCCGGGCGGGCAGGCTCTCGCCCGCTACGTCCTGGACAACCCGGAGATCGTCGCGGGCCGCCGCGTGCTGGACCTCGCGTCCGGCTCCGGGCTCGTCGCCATCGCGGCCGCGCAGGCCGGCGCCGCCGAGGTGACCGCCAACGACGTCGACGGCTACGCCATCGCCGCGATCCAGGCGAACGCGAACGCCAACGGCGAGCAGATCGCGACCGTCGCGGACGACCTCACCGACGGCGACGGCTCGGACGCCGAGGTGATCCTCGCCGGCGACTGCCTCTACAACGCCGACGTCGCGGCCAAGATGCTGCCCTTCATCGGCCGTGCCATGAGCCGCGGAGCGACGGTGCTGCTGGGCGATCCCGGTCGCGGATACGCGCCGCCCGGGCTGCTGCGCACCCTGACGACGTACCAGGCCACGGCCCTGGGCGCGCAGGAGGACGGCCAGCGGGACCAGGCCAGTGTGCTGACCCCGGTGGCGGTCGCGCTCACGAGCTGACGACCGCTCGCCGGATCCCGGTCGGACGTGCAAGGCTGAACGCTGACGCGTGCGACCGGGGCGTTCGCTGGATGATCGTGGGGTGTCATTCGTGGGCATGATCAAAGTGGTCGGGCTGGTCCTGCATCCCAGACGGGACTGCGGGTCCGCCATCAGCGCCATCGTCCGGTGGGCGACCGCGCGCGACGTGACCGTGCTCGGGCTGCACGACGAGATCAACCGGATCGACTGCGACGCCGTCGCGGTCTCCGCCGAGGAGATGGTCGAACGCGCCGGGCTGCTGGTCAGCCTCGGCGGCGACGGCACCATGCTGCGCACCATGCGCCTGGTCGAGGGCCGCAAGACGCCCGTGCTCGGTGTCAACGTCGGCCGGCTCGGCTTCCTCGCCGAGGTCGACCTGCCCGACCTGCCGGGCGCGCTCTCGTCGATCGACGAGCACCGGTTCACCATCGAGTCCCGCACGGCGGTGCGGACCGTGCTGCCCGGCGGCGACGAGGTCTCGGCGTTCAACGACATCGCCCTGGTCCGGGTACCCGGACACGGCCTCGCGCACGTCGGCATCAACGTCGAGGGCAGCAACTTCGTCCGGTACGCGGCCGACGCCGTGATCGTGGCCACGCCGACGGGCTCGACCGCGTACAGCTTCTCGGCCGGCGGCCCGATCGTGTCGCCCAACGTCGAGGGCCTGCTGGTCGGTGCCGCGGCCGCGCACTCGTCGTTCAACCGCTCGCTGATGCTCTCGCCGGACGAGCAGCTCGAACTCGACGTGCGCCCGACCAGCGGCCGGCTCGCGGTCGAGGTCGACGGCATCATCCACGGCTACGCCGAGGCCGGCGACAAGCTGGCCATCGTGCCCGTGCCCGCGGCCGCACAGGTCATCCGCTTCGGACGGACCTCGTTCTACGAGCGCGCCCGCCGCAAGCTCCGGGTCGAGGGCAGCGCCCAGGTCGGCGGCGGGGAGCTGGCGGACGCCACGGTCGTCGACAGCTTCGAGCAGTCGCGATACGAGGTCCTGCTCGGCGGTGAACTCGCAGGGGTTCTGCACTACCGGCGCCACGACGGCGAGGTCGAGCTGGCGCACACCGAGATCGACCAGGCCTTCCAGGGCCAGGGCCTGGCCGGCCGCCTCGCCTCCGCGGCCCTCGCCGACGCGCGCGGCCGGGCCACCCCGGTGGTCGTGACCTGCCCCTTCGTCGCCGGCTACCTGAAACGACACCCCGAGTACGACGACCTGCTCGCCAAGGGAGTGACCCGAGCATGACCGATCTCTGTGGGCACCTTGACCTGGTCGGTGACGTGGAGCCGTCCGGCGACGGATGCGTCGAATGCCTGGCCGGCGGCGGCCGCTGGGTGCACCTGCGCGTCTGCATGACGTGCGGCCACGTCGGCTGCTGCGACTCGTCACCCGGCCGGCACGCCACCGCGCACTTCCACGCCGTAGCCCACCCGATCGTGCAGTCCTACGAGCCGGGCGAGGTTTGGTGGTGGTGCTACCTGGACAACGTGGCCTTCGAGGTCGCCGACGCCCGATCCTTCACGCATCCGTAAGGACTTCCGCATGGGCCATCCCGCCATCCTGACCGTCGACGACGACCCGTCGGTGTCCCGGGCCATCGCCCGCGACCTGCGGCGGCGCTACGGGGAGGCGTACCGGATCATCCGGGCCGCGTCGGCCGCGGAGGCGCTCGAGGCGCTGCGGGAGATCAAGCTGCGCGGCGGCCGGGTCGCCGTCCTGCTGGCCGACTACCGGATGCCGCAGATGAACGGCATCGAGTTCCTGGAGCAGGCGATGGACCTGTTCCCGAACGCCCGCCGCGCCCTGCTGACCGCGTACGCGGACACCGACGCGGCGATACAGGCCATCAACGTGGTCGACGTCGACCACTACCTGCTCAAGCCCTGGGACCCGCCGGAGGAGAAGCTTTACCCGGTCATCGACGCGCTGCTGGAGTCCTGGCAGGCCATCGGCGACCGGGAGGTCGAGGACATCCGCGTCGTCGGGCACCGGTGGAGCGAGCCGTCGTACCAGATCCGGGACTTCCTGGCGCGCAACCTGGTCCCGTACCGGTGGCTGGCCGCCGACGACCCCGAGGGGCGCCGCCTGCTGGACGCCGCCGGGGTCGGCCCGGAGTCGATCCCGCTGGTGGTCACCGCGGACGGCCGGGCGATGGCGCAGCCGAGCACGTCGGAGGTCGCCGAGGCGGCCGGGCTGTCGACGGCGCCGGAACGCGACTTCTACGACCTGATCATCGTGGGCGGCGGCCCGGCCGGGCTCGGCGCGGCCGTGTACGGCGCCTCCGAGGGTCTCCGGACGCTGCTGGTGGAGCGCCAGGCCGTCGGCGGGCAGGCGGGGCAGAGCTCCCGGATCGAGAACTACCTGGGCTTCCCGGACGGCATCTCCGGCGCGCAGCTGACCGACCGGGCGCGGCGGCAGGCCGGCAAGTTCTCTGCCGAGGTGCTCAACACCCGCGAGGTGGTGGGGCTGCACACGGACGGCTCCGCCCGGACGCTGCGCTTCACCGACGGCGGCGAGGTCTCGGCGCACTCGATCGTGCTTGCCACCGGCGTCGCGTACCGGCCGCTGGTCGCCGACGGCGTCGCCGAGCTGACCGGCGCGGGTGTCTACTACGGCTCGGCCGCCACCGAGGGCCCGGCCTGCGCGGGCAGCGACGTCTACATCGTCGGCGGCGCGAACTCCGCCGGTCAGGCCGCGCTCTTCTTCGCCCGGTACGCCCGCAGCGTGAACCTCCTGGTGCGCGGCGACTCCCTCGAGGCGAGCATGTCGTACTACCTCATCCAGCAGCTCAACAAGATCGACAACGTGCACGTGCGTACCCGGTGCGAGGTCGTCGGGGCGCAGGGCGGCGGCCACCTGCAGGCGATCACGATCTGCGACAGCAAGAACAACACGGTGACCAGCGTCGAGTGTGGGTACCTGTTCGTCTTCATCGGCGCCGAGCCGCGCACCGACTGGCTCGGCGACGCGGTGGCCCGCGACGAGAAGGGCTTCCTGTACACCGGCCCGGATCTGCTCGTGGATGGTGCCCGGCCGGCGGGATGGGATCGGGACCGGGATCCGTTCTATCTGGAGTGCAGCGTTCCCGGCATCTTCGCCGCCGGCGACGTCCGGGCCAACTCGGTCAAGCGGGTGGCCTCGGCGGTCGGCGAGGGCGCGATGGCCGTCACGCTGGTCCACCGCTACCTGGAGGGGCAGTAATGACCGAGGCCGACATCGGTACCGCTGAGGTGGCCGAGCTCGAACCGTGCGAACCCGGCCGCCTCACCGTCGACGAACTGCGCACCCTGTTCCTGTTCGAGAAGCTGACCGACGACCAGCTGACCTGGATCGCCGCGCACGGCTGCACGCAGCACGTCGAGGCCGGGCAGCTGGTGATCCAGGAGGGTGAGCCGGCCGAGAGGTTCTTCGTCCTGCTCAGCGGCACCATCGCGCTCACCCGCCGGGTCGGCCAGGACGACGTGCAGACCACGCGCACGGAGCAGCGCGGCGTGTACATGGGCGCGACCCAGGCGTACCTGCGCGACGAGGGCGTGCAGCGCAGGTACATGGCGTCGATGCGCGCGCTCGACGACTGCGACTTCTTCGTGCTCAGCGCCGAGGACTTCGGCTGGCTGATGCGCGAGTGGTTCCCGATGGCGTTGCACCTGCTCGAGGGTCTGACCCTCGGCATGCGCAACACCCAGGCGGCGATCGGTGAACGGCAGCGGCTGGTGGCGCTCGGCGCGCTCTCCGCGGGCCTCATGCACGAGCTCAACAACCCCGCGGCCGCCGCGTCGCGTGCCACCGGGGCGCTGCGCCAGCGGGTCGCCGGCATGCGGCACAAGCTGGGCATGCTCGCCGCGGGCAAGGTCGCGCCCGAGCGCCTCGACGCGCTGGTCGAGCTGCAGGAGGACGTCATCGAGCGGGCCGCCAAGGCGCCGACGCTTACCGCCCTGCAGGCCTCCGACCGCGAGGACGAGCTCGGCGACTGGATGGAGCGGCACGACGTCACGGGCGGCTGGGACCTCGCCCCGGTCTTCGCGCAGGGCGGTC
Source organism: Actinoplanes sp. NPDC049118 (assembly GCF_040648555.1). Taxonomy (NCBI): domain Bacteria; kingdom Bacillati; phylum Actinomycetota; class Actinomycetes; order Micromonosporales; family Micromonosporaceae; genus Actinoplanes; species Actinoplanes sp. NPDC049118. The sequence goes on along the minus strand of NZ_JBEZDY010000009.1, from coordinate 189,945 downwards.
TCGACATCGAGTGCCTCGAACTGATCAAGGCCAAGGTGGTCGAGCCGGGCCTGCTCGACCAGGCCATCCACTGGATCGGATACGCGCTCGAGACCGAGCAGCTGATGAGCGACATCGAGGAGGCCACCGGGCGCGTCTCGTCGCTGGTCGCCTCGGCGAAGCAGTACTCGCAGCTGGACCGCGCCGCGCACCAGTGGATCGACGTGCACACGGGGCTGGACAGCACCCTGGTGATGCTCGCCCACAAGCTCGGTACGGGCGTCAAGGTGGTCAAGGAGTATGACCGCGACCTGCCGCAGGTTCCGGCCCACCCGGCCGAGCTAAACCAGGTCTGGACCAACATCGTCGACAACGCGGTGCAGGCCATGAACGGCGCCGGCACGCTGACCATCAGGACCTACCGGCAGGACGACCACGTCATCGTCTCGATCGGCGACACCGGTCCCGGCGTACCCGAGGAGCTGCGCAAGCGGGTCTTCGAGCCGTTCTTCACCACGAAGGCGGTCGGCGAGGGCACGGGGCTGGGCCTCGACATCTCGTACCGGATCGTGGTCAACGGCCACGGCGGCGACATCGTCCTGCACTCCCGGCCGGGCGACACCCGGTTCCTGGTCAGCCTCCCGATCGCGGAGCCGGCCTCCCGCTGACCTCCGCCCACACCCGCGGGCGGGGCGGAGATCAGCGGTCGGGACCGGTCAGTCTCCGTCCGTCAGCAGCAGGCCACGCACGTAGGCGGCCTGGCCCGCATGCTGCGTGTCGTCGTCCAGGACGCTTACCAGGCGCACGCCCAGGGTGACCGGCGGATCCCAGGACCGGTCCACGACGCGGTCCAGGTCGCCGGCCGACAGCCCGGCGAGGTAGCCGAGGGTGCGCTCGTGCACCGCCTGGTAGTAGTCCACCAGCACGCCCGCGCTCTCCGGGCGCACGGCCCGGACCTGCTCGGACGTGTGCCCGTAGCCGTTGTCGTCCGGGTCCGGCTTCAGGCCGAAGCGGTGGGCCCAGTCGCCGGCCGTGTACACCTGCTCGTCGCCGGTCAGCTCGGCGAGGTGCCCGTCCTGGATCCGGGTGAGGTGCCACACCAGCCAGCCGACCGTGTTCCCCTCGCCGGCCGGCGGGGTGCGCAGCTGCTCCGCGTTCAGGCCCTCGACCGCGGCCCGCACCAGTTCGGGCAGGCGGCCGAAGGCCTCGGCGAGCAATTCGTTGACGTTCACGGTGACGCGCTCCTTCGCTCGGCTTCGGGTCTACTCCGCCGGCTCGGGCCGGTCCAGGCCCTGCTCCTGCTCCTGGTTCGGCTGCTGTTCCGGCGTGTCGGCCGGCGTGGTCTGCTCCGGGGTCCCGGCGGTGGGCCCGGTGGTCGGGTCCGCGGTCGGTTCCGTCGTCGCGTCCGGCGTCGGCTCCGTGGCCGGCGCCTCACCGGCCGGCCCGGTCGGCGTCGGGTCGACGGCCGGTGCCTGGGAACCGTCCGGCGACGGCGTCACCGCCGGCTTCTTGGAGTCGCGGCCGAAGATGCTGCCGACCGAGGTGGTCGACGACGACGTGGTGCCGACGGTCGACGCCACTGACCTGCCCGTCATCAGTTCGAACATCGTAAGCGAGCCCATGGCCAGCACGAACAACGCCGCCGCGGCCGCGGCCACGTGTCTCCAGCGGATGTTCCCGCGCGGCGGCACGGTGTGTGACGGGCTCTCCTGCTTCGTGGCGGCGGCGACCGGGGGCGTGCCGACGGCGGCCGGCACCTTCACGAACGTCGGTGCGATCGCGCCGAGACGCTTTGCGCCCCTGTTCAGTGACCTCTGGTAAATCTCCGTCCCTAGGGAGCCGACGACACTGGCGACGGCCGCACCGGCCAGCGTGCCGGCGACTCCGAGAAAGGAGCCGATGACCGCCGCGGTGACCGCCGCGAGCGTGCCCGCGATGACCTTGGAAATCTCGATGCCGGACCAGAAACGGTCCGTTGCGTGCTCGCTCATGTCCTCCTCACATGCCACGTCAGAGACCGGGCGAAGTCTCAACCTTTACCGATACGTTCCCGGCTAAACCAGCCCCGCTCCGCGAGCACCTCGCGCAGCGGCCGGATGATCACGCCGTGATCGGCGGCCATCCGGGCCCTGGCCAGCCTGCGGGTGCGCAGAATGCCGATCAGGCCGATGGCGCCGATCACGTACTGCACCGACATGGCGAACTTGAAGTCCACAATGTCGTAATCGGCCCGCCCGCCCGTGCGGGCGTCCAGGATCAGACCGACGAGCAGTATCGACACCAGCGACGCGACGAAGCCGCCGACGTTCACGATGCCGGTGGCCGTGCCCAGCCTGCTCGGCGGGTTGAACGTCCGGGCGAACTCGAATCCGATCATCGATCCCGGGCCGCCCAGGCCCAGCGCCAGCACGAGCAGCACCAGCACCGGCAGCGGCGCCCGCCCCGGCCACGCGATGATCAGCCCCCAGCCGAAGGCGTTCGCGCCGATCACCCCGAGCACCAGCCACGAGCGGCGCAGCGGATGCCGCTGCACCAGCACGCCGACCACGGGCCCCGCGGCCATGCCGGTCAGGACGAACAGGGTGAGCAGCGCGCTCGCCTCGCCCCGCGACAGGCCCTCGCCCGCGAGCAGGAACGGATATCCCCAGATGAGCGCGAAGACCGTGCCCGGAAACTGGGTGGTGAAGTGCGACCACAACCCGAGCCGGGTGCCCGGATGCCGCCAGGCGCCGACCAGGTCGTGGCCGAGCTGACCAACGCTGATCGCCTCGCCCGAGTTGACCCTCCGGTCCGGGGTGTCGTGCAGCGCCACCAGCGCGACGATCGCGACGAAGACCCCGGCGGCCGACGCCGAGACGAACGCGCTGGTCCAGCCCGGCCCGGCCAGCAGCGCGGCCAACGGTACGGCGCTGAGCACCTGCCCCAGCTGCCCGACGAGGCCGGTGAGCTGGGTGACGACCGGCACCCGCCGGGACGGGAACCACTGCGGCACCAGGCGCAGCACGCTGATGAACGTCATCGCGTCGCCGGCACCCACCAGAACCCGGGCGAGGACCGCCCCGGTGACACCGTCGGAGAACGCCATGAGCGCCTGACCCGCCGCCATGACGAGGCCCCCGGTGACGACGAGCCGCATCGAACCGAACCGGTCCAGCAGCAGCCCGACGGGCACCTGGAGGCCGGCGTAGACCAGCAGCTGCAGGACGGCGAACGACGCGAGCGCCCCGGCGCCGATGTCGAACCGGGCCTGCGCGTCGAGCCCGGCCACCCCGAGCGACGTGCGGTGCAGCACCGCGAACACGTAGGCCGACAGCCCCACGGCCCACACTGCCCAGGCCCGGGCACTGCCTTGCATGAAACGTCTCCGTCCACTCGCGTTGGTTCCCAGCCAACTCCTGAGGCGGGGCCACCGACAACGACCGGGGTCACAAGGACGACGTGCGACCCGTCACCGTGGGGGTCCGTCCGCGGGCCGGCCGCGGTGCGGCGGAGGCTTCGGCGGGCCGCCGTTGGTGACGAGTGAGCCGTGCGATGGCTACGGCAGGTGATCGCCGGGGCGCGGCAGGTGAATAGTTCATTCGCCATATGCCGGTCGGCGGGTTGTGACGGTTAGTTTGCCTCCTGGCGTCGGCCCCGTTCGCCATCAGCTGCTGTGCGAAGGAGACAAGATGCGACGTCCACGCAGCGCGGCGATCATTGCGCTCACGTCCGCCCTGCTGTCGACGGGGGTGTTCGTGCCCCCGGCCATCGCCGCCAGCCCACGCAACGTGGTGTTCATCAGCGCGAAGGCGCACATCAAGGACGACGAACGCCGGCGCGACGACATCGGTGACCACACGACAGAGCGGAAACTGCGGCTGCCGGACGACAACTTTTTTCTGTGGCGGCCCTGCCAGGGCGGCGAAGTGGTCGCCTACACGGAATTGGTGGCCAATCCGCTCTACGACGGCTGGATACGAGTCCGATGGGCGGTCCAGCTAAGGGAAGGCACTTCGTGCCACAGTCTCGATGTCGAACGGCACCTGGTACAGATATTCGACGTGAAGCCGGGTGCCGAGGTGAAGCGGTCGCTGCGGGTAGAGACTGCAGAGCGGCGCAGCGACGACTACGCACTCGTCGAAATCACCGTGCGTAACGAGCTCGTGAACGCGCGCTGACCGAACGCCATGACGCCGCCCGGCCATCAGGCCGGACGGCGTGCCATCAGCTCAGCAGGGCGGGGGCGGGTCGGAGGTGGGCGGTCAGCCAGGCGACCGTCTCGTGCAGATACTTCGCCCGCGACGACCTGTGCTGGAGTTCGTGGCCCTCGCCCGGGAACAGCAGGTAGCGGTGTGGCACCCCGAGCTCCGTCAGGGCCGCCACCACCTGTTCCGCCTCGATCACCGGGACGTTGCTGTCGTTCTCGCCGTGCACGAGCATCAGCGGCGTCCGCAGCCGGTCGATGCGGGTGATCGGGGAGAGGTCGCGCAGCAGGTCGGCGTCGGCCACTGGGTCGCCGTACTTCGAGACCGCGGCCGCGGCGATCCACGGCTCGGTGTGCTCGTAGAACGTCGCGAAGTTCGACATGCCGCACACGTCGATGCCGACCGCGAACATCGACGGGTACGTGGTCAGCGCCGCCAGGGTCAGATAGCCGCCGTACGAGCGGCCCATGCAGCCGACGCGGGCCGGGTCGGCGATGCGTGCGGAGACCAGATAGGAGACGCAGGATGCCACGTCGGCGATCGCCGCGTAGCGCAGGGCGCCGTTGTCCGCGTTGACGAAGCTGCGGCCGAAGCCCGACGAGCCCCGGACGTTGGCCGCGAAGACCGCGATGCCCCGGTCCACCAGGGACTGGAACAGCGCGCCGTGCCCCGGGCGTTCCTGCGCCTCCGGGCCGCCGTGCAGCCACACCACCGCCGGGTGCGGGCCCGCGCCGGCCGGTTCGAAGAGCCAGCCGCTGATCTCGAGGCCGTCGTGCGAACCGAAGCGGTGCAGGCTCGGGTGCACCGCCTCCGGTGCCGCCTCCTCGACCGAGACCGGGTGCAGGGCGCCGTCGTACGTCCATACGCCGTGCGGTTGTCCCGGCCCTTCGGCGGTGAACGCGCACGTGCTGCCGTCGAAGCACCAGGACACGCCCCCCGCGACGCTGCCGGGCAGGTCGATCCGCCTCGGGCCGTCCGCCGTCAACACGGTCAGCTCGGACTCGCCGCCGCGGACGTTCCACAGCACCGCGATCGACGTGCCGTCCGCGGTGAGCGCGAAGGATTCCACCTCGGCGGTCTCCGACTCGGCCAGCACCTCGGCCGTCCCGCCGGTCACCCGGATCAGCACCGGCAGCTCGCCGGCGTCGCTGCGGGCGTACACGGAGCCGTCCGGGCCGAAGCAGGCCTGCTCGCCGCTGGTCACGTACTCGTCGGCGCCGGTGGCGAGGTCGCGGACGGCCACGTACCTGCCGCCGCGCGGGCCGTGGCGCAGCAGCGCCCGTCCGCGGTCCGCGGTGACGTCGAGGAGCGAGATCAGCTCGCCGGTGGCGACGGTCTGCCGGGTGCCGTGTTCGGCGTCCACCAGCAGGGCGGTCGTCAGGTTCTCCGTCACGGCCAGCAGCGGCCGGCCCGGCAGCCAGCGGGCGTTCTCCGCGCTGTCCGCGCCGAAGCCCGCCACCTGGTGCAGCGCCGAGCCGTCCGGGCGGACCAGCCACACCTCGGTGCGGGGCGCGCCGCCGGGGGCGAGCACGCAGGCGAGCCAGCCGCCGCCGGTGGACCAGTGCACCGAGACGACGGGGTGCTCGCCCGTGTCGACCAGGAAGGTCAGCTCGCTGCCGACCGGCTGCACCCACACCTTGGGCGAACCGCTGCGGTCGGAGACGTACGCCGCGTGCCGGCCGTCCGGCGAGAGCGCCGCCGACCAGCTGCCCGACACTTCCGAGGGGAGGGAACCCGGGCGTGAGTTCGTCCACCCCTCGGGCAGCACGGTGACGTCGACACGGTTGAGCTGACCGGTCATACGGGTCCTCCTTCGTCCGCTAGATCCCCTTGTCCTGCAGCCACATCTCGAGCAGCGCGAGCTGCCACAACCGGTTCGCACCGAGGGCCGTACGAGCAGTGTTCGGGTCGGCCAGCAGCGCGTCAACGTACTCCGGCCGGAACAGCCCGCGCGCCCGGGCCGCCGGCGCGTGCAGCGCGTCCCGCACCATTTCCAGCATCGGTCCTTCGAGATGCCGAATCCCGGGAACCGGGAAGTATCCCTTGGTGCGGTCGATCACCTCGTCGGGCACGACCCCGCGGGCCGCGTCCTTGAGGACGCCCTTGCCGCCCTGCGCGAGTTTGAGCTCGGGCGGGCAGGCCGCCGCCAGCTCCACCAGCTCGTGGTCGAGGAACGGTACGCGTGCCTCGAGCCCCCACGCCATCGTCATGTTGTCGACCCGCTTGACGGGGTCGTCGACGAGCATGACCTGCGAGTCCAGCCGCAGCGCCGCGTCGACGGCGGTGGTCGCGCCCGGCCGGGCGAAGCTCGCCGCGACGAACTCGCGGCTGACGTCGGCGTCGAGCAGCCACTCCGGCGCGAGCTGGCGGGCCAGTTCGGCGTGCGGGCTGTCGAAGAACTCCTTCGCGTACGCGTCGACGGCCCGGTCCCGCGGCACGTCCCGCAGCGGCGGGTACCAGCTGTAGCCGGCCAGGATCTCGTCCGCGCCCTGGCCCGACTGCACGACCTTGACCTGCCGCGACACGTCCTCGCTGAGCAGGTTGAAGGCGATGCAGTCGTGGCTGACCATCGGCTCGCTCATCGCTGCGACGGTGCGCGACACCGCCGGCAGGAAGCGGTCCCGGCCGATCCGGATCTGATGGTGGTCCGTGTCGAACTGCTTGGCGATGAGGTCCGAGTACGCGAACTCGTCGCCGCTCTCCCCGGCCGCCGACTCGAAGCCGATGCTGAACGTGGTCAGGCCGCGCTGACCCTGCTCGGCGAGCAGGGCCACGATGTAGCTGGAGTCCAGCCCGCCGGAGAGCAGCACCCCGACCGGCACGTCGGCGACCATCCGCCGCTCGACGGCGGTGCGCAGCGCATCGTGTACGGCCTCGGCCCACTCGGCCCGCGACCTGGTTCCGGTGCGGGTGTGCGAGGCCTCCCAGTACACGTGCGAGGTCGACGTGCCGTCGGACTTGATGATCCGGACGGTGGCCGGCGGCAGCTTGCGGACGCCGGCGACAAGCGTGCGCGGCGCCGGGACCACCGAGTGGAACGTCATGTAGTGCTGCAGCGCCACCTTGTCGATCGAGGTGTCGACGTCGCCGGCCGCGAGCAGCGCGGGCAGGGTGGACGCGAAGCGCAGCCGGCCGGGGGTCTCGGCCAGGTACATCGGCTTGATGCCGAGCCGGTCCCGGGCCAGCATCACCGTGCCGGTGGCGTGCTCGGCGACGGCGAACGCGAACATGCCCAGCAGGCGCCGCACGCACCCGGCGCCCCAGCGGTGGTACGCCTTGAGGATCACCTCGGTGTCGGAGGTGGAGGAGAACCGGTAGCCGTGGCCGCGCAGCTCCTCGCGCAGCTGCCGGTAGTTGTAGATGCAGCCGTTGAAGACCAGGGTCAGGCCGAGCTCTTCGTCGGTCATCGGCTGGGCGCCGGAGTCGGACAGGTCGATGATCTTGAGTCGGCGGTGGCCGAAGGCGATCGGGCCGCGCTGCCAGAGGCCCTCGCCGTCGGGTCCGCGGGACTCCAGGCAGGGCAGCATCCGCCGGACGGCGTCGCCGTCCGCCGCCCGGGCGTCGTACCGCAGTTCGCCGCCGATTCCACACATGGCCTGAACCTCCTTGGGGGGTGTTTCAATCTCGTGTCCGGGCCGTAAAGGACTCAGCCGAGCAGCCAGGTGTCCTTCGAGCCGCCGCCTCGGGACGAGTTGACGATCATGCTGTCGACCGGCGCGACCCGGGTCAGGGCGGCGGGCGCCACCACCGACGTGCTGCCGGTGAAGACGAACGCGCGCAGGTCGACGTGGCGCGGCGCCAGCTCGTGTCCGTCGAACACCGGGTGGGTGGAGAGGGAGACGACCTCCTGCGCCACCCAGCGGTGCGGCGCCGTGTTGATCTGCCGGCGCACCGCCGCCAGGTCCTCTCCGGACGCGTGCGGGCCGATCACGATCCGGTCGCCGCCGTACCCGTCGACCGGCTTGCAGACCAGCTCCTCCAGCCGGCCGAGGACCTCGGCCTTCTGCTCCGGTATGCCGCACAGGTACGTCGGCACGTCCGCCAGCAGCGGCTTCTCGCCGAGGTAGTACCCGATCAGCCGGGGCACGTACGCGTACACGGCCTTGTCGTCGCCGATGCCGTTGCCGAGCGCGTTGGCCAGCACGATCGTGTCGGCGTGCAGGGCCGCGACCAGGCTCGGGCCGAGCGGCATCCCGTCGGCGCCCGGCGAGTGCACCAGGCTGTCCTCGCCCATCCGCAGGTAGATCACGTCGACGGCGTACCGGCGCCCGTTGCGTACGCGCTGCACGCGGCCGTCGTCGACCAGCAGGTCGGTGCTGCGCACCAGCGGGACGCCCATCTCCTCGGCGAGCAGCCGGTGCTCGAACCAGGCCGAGTCGTCGGGACCCTGGCTGAGCACGACCACGGCCGGGTCGTCGCCCGCCGCCGGCCCGGCCGCCTCGGTCAGCGCGCGCAGCAGCAGCCGCGGCGTCTCCTCGATGCCGCGCAGCCCGTCGGGGCGGGGCAGCTCCGGCAGCACGCTCTCGGTGAGGCGCCGGTTCTGCATCGCGTATCCGATGCCGGACGGCACCCGCAGGTTGTCCTCCAGCACGTACCAGCCGCCGTCGCCGTCGCGGACCAGGTCGACGCCGGCCACCTGCGCGCGCACGCCGGGCCGGTCGACCAGGGCGCCGCTGGGCCGCAGCTCGGGCGAGCCGTCGATGACCCAGCCGGGCACCACGCCGTCGCGGACCACGGCCCGCTCGCCGTAGACGTCGTTGACGAACGCGTCCAGCGCCCGGACCCGCTGGATCAGCCCGGCCTGCAGCTCCCGCCAGTCGGCGGCCGGCACGATGCGCGGCACCAGGTCGAACGGGAACAGCCGGGTCGCCGCCTCGCCGGCCACGCTGAACGTGATCCCGCGGGCGCGCTGCTCGTCGTCGCGGGCGTCCTCGCGGCGGCGCAGCCCGGCGGGGCCGAGCGCGCTGAGGACGTTCACGATCCCCTGGTACGCCGGCAGCACGTCGCCGCCCGGGAACGCCTCGTCGCCGCTCGCGGCGTACGGGGTGAGCCCGGCCGGTACCGTCTGGCCGCCCGGGCCGATGCCGGTGGCGCCGCCCCGGGTGTCGGCGACCAGCAGGTCGACGACGTCGGTGATGCGCCCGCGGCGGCCCATGGCCCGGCGCTGCCGGGCCGCCGAGCTGCCCCGGCTGAGCGTCTGCACGGAGAGGTCGAAGACCTGTTCCCAGTCGCCGAGCTCCTCGAGCTGGGGGCGCAGGTCGCCGACGAGGCGCTCGACGGCAACCGCGGCGGGCACGGGCACCGGCGAGCGGGGCAGGTCGAGCAGGTCGCCCTCGAGCCCGGAGCGGGCGGCACGCCACATGGCGGCCCGGTGCAGCGGCGGCCGGGTCGGTGCCATCGGCAGGCCGGCGCGGTACTCCTGGCGGGCGCGCAGCACGAGGCCGCGGAACAGGCCGGCGAGCAGCACCACGGTGTCGGCGTCGGGGCTGGAGTCGGTGACCCGCAGCTCGACGGTCGGCACGTGCGCGGACGGCCGCACATCGAAGTAGACCATCTTGGGATCGGTGATGGTTCCGGACGCGATCAGGTCCGCGACCAGCGCGTCGTGGTCCTCGGCGGAGGTCACGGGGCCGCTGTCGCCGGCCGTCGGCCAGCGCAGCCAGACCAGCGAGCGCACGCTGGCGTAGCCGCTGTCCTCGCCCATCCAGTACGGCGAGCTCGCCGAGATCCCGAGCAGCACCGGCAGCGCCGGGGCGACCCGCTGTGCGATCGACACGGCCTCGTCCCGGTCGGGGATGCCGACGTGCACCTGGGCTCCGCAGATGAGCTGTTCGCGGGCGAGCATCTGGTACTCGTCCACCATCCGGCGGTACCGCGAGGTCGGCGTGACCGGCAGCGAGTCCAGGTCGACGACCGGGACCGTGCCCGCGGCGACCAGGCCGAGCCCGAGCGAGTCGGCGACCCCGATGGCCCGCCGGCGCAGCGTCACGATCCCGTCGCGCAGGTCGTCGAGCGTGGTCGCGACCTCGGTGTTGGTCTCCACCACCGAGCGGTGCAGCTCGGCGGAGTAGTTCGCCGCGTCGAGCCGGTCGAGCACCTCCGGTGCCCTGGGCACGAGCTCCCGGGTCCGGAGGTCGACGACGTGCAGCTCCTCCTCGACACCGAGTGTCAGGCCGGTGCCGATGGTGCCGTTCGTCTCCTCCGTTCCGTCGTCCTCCGAGACCTTGAGTGACTCCGTCATGCCTAGACCGCCTATGTCCTCGTCCGTCGTCCGGAGCCTTGCCAGCCCATGTACCGAACCTGTGACGTGCCCATTTCCGGCGTTTACCAAGCATGACGATCGTGACACCCCCACGCTCGGGTGCCGGGGCCGCCGGTGCTCGGTCGTGCTCGAGGCTGCTCGAAGTCATGCTTTTTCGAACCCAACCACGCCTGCGCTTGTGCAATTACTCACGAGGCCTATGGCCCCGACTGGCGCGGCCCCTACTCTCCGGACACCCTTGAAAGAGCGTTCAGGTAATCGGTCGATGACGCATCACCCGTGGGGAGGCAGTCGTGGGAAATGCCGGCGAGAAGTACGTCTACGATTTTTCGGAAGGTCACAAGGACCTCAAGGAGCTGCTCGGCGGCAAAGGTGCGAACCTCGCCGAGATGACCCGCCTGGGTCTTCCGGTGCCGGCCGGATTCACGGTCACGACCCGCGCCTGCCAGGCCTACCTGGCGACCGGTGACAACCCCGCAGGGCTGGCGGAGGAGATCGATTCCCATCTTGCCGCGCTGGAGTCCGCGATGGGCCGCCGGCTGGGTGACGCGAGCGACCCGCTGCTGGTCTCGGTGCGTTCGGGTGCCGCCTTCTCGATGCCCGGCATGATGGAGACGGTGCTCAACGTCGGGCTCAACGACGAGAGCGTCGTCGGCCTCGCGGCGCAGGCCGGCGGCAACGAGCGCTTCGCCTGGGACTCGTACCGGCGGCTCATTCAGATGTTCGGAAAGACCGTCTGCGACGTGCCCGGTGAGGAATTCTCGAACGCGCTGGAAGAGGCGAAAACCGCTCGCGGCGCGACCGATGATCTGCATCTCGACGCCGCCGACCTGCGGACCCTTGTGGATCGCTTCAAGCGCATTTTCTCCAAACACACCGGACACGACTTCCCGCAGGATCCGAAGGAGCAGATGCGCCTGGCGATGGAGGCCGTCTTCCGCTCCTGGAATGCGGAACGCGCCGTGCTCTACCGCCGCCAGGAACGAATTCCGGCGGACCTCGGCACGGCGGTGAACGTCGTCGCGATGGTCTTCGGCAACCTCGGACCGGACTCCGGCACGGGCGTGGCGTTCACCCGGGACCCGGCGAGCGGCGCTCAGGGCATTTACGGCGATTACCTGCAGAACGCCCAGGGCGAGGACGTCGTCGCGGGCATCCGCAACACGATCCCGCTCGACGAGCTCAGGACCCTCGACCGGCGCTCGTACGACGAGCTGCTGGCGATCATGGCGAAGCTCGAGGGGCACTACCGTGACCTCTGCGACATCGAGTTCACCATCGAGCGCGGCAAGCTCTGGATGCTGCAGACCCGGGTCGGTAAGCGCACGGCCGGCGCCGCGTTCCGGATCGCCGCGCAGCTCGTCAACGAGGGCATGATCGGCCTCGACGAGGCGCTGCGGCGGGTGTCCGGCGCGCAGCTCGCCCAGCTGATGTTCCCGCGCTTCGACCTCGGCGCCGACGCGGTCGCGCTGACCAAGGGCATCGGCGCGTCGCCGGGTGCGGCCGTCGGCCGGGTGGTGTTCAGCGCACCGCGGGCCGTCGAACTGGCCGCGGCGGGCGAGCAGGTCATCCTGGTGCGCCGCGAGACCAACCCCGAGGACCTGGCCGGCATGATCGCCGCGCAGGGCATCCTCACCGCCCGGGGTGGCAAGACCAGCCACGCGGCGGTCGTCGCCCGCGGCATGGGCCGCACCTGTGTGTGCGGTGCCGACCAGCTGGAGATCGCGGCCGACCGCTTCACCGTCGACGGCCGGACCGTCAACGAGGGTGACGTGATCTCGATCGACGGCACCACCGGCTGCGTCTACCTCGACGCCGTACCGGTGCGCCCCTCCGAGGTGGTGCAGTACTTCGAGGGCACGCTCTCCCCGGCCGAGGCCGAGGTTCCGCTTGTCGACGCCGTACACAAGATCATGTCGCATGCCGACGCCGCCCGTGCCCTTGCCGTGCGCACGAACGCCGACACCGCCGACGACGCGGCCCGGGCGCGGCGCTTCGGCGCCGAGGGCATCGGGCTGTGCCGCACCGAGCACATGTTCCTCGGGGACCGGCGCGAGCTGGTCGAGCGGCTGATCCTCGCGGCGACGCCGACCGACCGCTCGGACGCCCTGGCGGCGCTGCTCCCGCTGCAGCGTGCGGACTTCGTCGATCTGTTCCGGGCCATGGACGGCCTGCCGGTGACGGTCCGGCTGATCGACCCGCCGCTACACGAGTTCCTGCCGTCGCTGGAGGAGCTGGCGGTCAACGTCGCGGTCGCCCGCGAGCGCGGCGAGGACCACGCGGAGGACGCGCAGCTGCTTGACGCCGTGCGCCGGATGCACGAGCAGAACCCGATGCTGGGCCTGCGCGGCGTACGCCTGGGCCTGGTCATTCCGGGCCTGTTCGCGATGCAGGTCCGGGCGATCACCGAGGCCGCGGTGCAGCTGGCCGGCGAGGGTCTCGACCCGCGTCCGGAGATCATGGTGCCGCTGGTCGGCGCCGTGCAGGAGCTCGAGATGGTCCGGCAGGAGTGCGAGCAGATCGTCGCCGAGGTCGTCGCCGACAGCGGCGTCAACGTGCTGATCGGCACGATGATCGAGGTACCCCGGGCCGCGCTGACCGCCGGGCAGATCGCCGAGGCCGCCGACTTCTTCTCGTTCGGCACCAACGACCTGACCCAGATGGGCTGGGGCTTCTCCCGCGACGACGTCGAGGGCGCGTTCTTCTGGCGCTACCTGGAGCTGGGCATCTTCGGCATCTCGCCGTTCGAGTCGATCGACCGCGAGGGGGTCGGCCGGCTCATCCGGATCGCCGCCGAGGAGGGGCGCGCGGTGCGCCCCGAGCTGAAGCTGGGCGTCTGCGGCGAGCACGGCGGTGACCCGGAGTCGGTGCACTTCTTCCACGAGGTCGGCCTCGACTACGTCTCCTGCTCGCCGTTCCGGGTGCCGGTCGCGCGCCTGGAGGCCGGCCGGGCCGCGGTGACGGCGGGGGACTCCGACAGCCGCTGATCGGCGGTAGGCTCCCGGGCCGTGCGACATGGGTTAGTCATCGGCAACACCGACGGCATCGGCCTCGCCCTGACGAGGCGGCTGCTGGAGGACGGCTGGGCGGTCACCGGCCTCTCCCGGCGGCCGGCCGCCGTCGAGCACGACCGGTACGTCCACGTGGCGGCCGACGTCACCGCGCCCGGGTTCCCGGCGAGCCTGGCCCGGGCCCTGGACGCGGCGGACGGCGTCGACCTCTGCGTGTACGCCGCCGGCGTCGGGGACCTGCTCGACCCGGACGACCTCGGGGCGCAGACCCGGGTCCTCGAGGTGAACCTGATCGGCGCGGCCCGCGCCGTCGAGGTCGTGGTGCCGCGGATGCTGGCGGCCGGCGGTGGGCACTTCATCGGGCTGTCCAGCCTCGCCGACACGCTGATCACGCCCGTCGCGCCGGGCTACGCCGCGTCGAAGGCCGGGCTTTCGTCCTATCTGATCGCGCTGGGCGCCGCCCTGCGGCCGCGCGGGGTGCACGTCAGCACGGTCCGGTTCGGATTCGTGGACACGAAGATGGCCAAGGGGCCCGTGCGGCCAATGATGATCACCGTGGACCGGGCGGTCGACGTGCTCATGCGCTGCGTGCGTACGAGAGCCGCCGTGGTGTCGTATCCCCGGCGGATGGCCCTGCTGACCGCGGCGTTGCGGCCCGTCGCCCGGACGCGGGCCCGACTGGGAAGCCGCTGAGAGTATGGCCACGGAACACGTCATGTAACAGCCTGTTCACCCGCTATGGCTATTGTGACCGGAATGTCCCACTTGTGAGATATTCCGGGAAGGACCGCCAAGCCGATGCGCACGCTGCTGCGGCACGACGTACCCGCCTCCATCGTCGTCTTCCTCATCGCGATCCCCCTGTCTCTCGGCATCGCCGCCGCCTCCGGCGCCCCGCTGCTCGCCGGCCTGATCGCCGCGGTCGTGGGCGGAGTGGTGGCGGGTGCCCTCAGCGGGGCCCCGCTGCAGGTCAGCGGCCCGGCGGCCGGGTTGACCGTGGTCGTCGCGGGTGTCGTCGCCGACTTCGGCTGGGCCGGGACGACCGCGATCTTCGCCATGGCCGGACTCGTCCAGATCGTGCTCGGCGTCTCCCGCCTCGGCCGGGCCGCCCTCTCCCTGTCGCCGGCCGTCGTGCACGGCATGCTCGCGGGGATCGGCATCGTCATCGCGCTCAGCCAGGTACACGTCGTGCTCGGCGGCGATCCGCAGAGCGGGGCCTGGCACAACATCCGCGACCTGCCCGCCCAGATCGCCGGGATACACGGGGCCTCAATCCTCCTCGGGCTGCTGACCACGGCGATCCTGCTGCTCTGGCCCCGCCTCGTGAAGGTCTCCCTGCTGCCGGGAGCGCTGGTCGCGGTGGCCGTGGCGACCGCGACGGCGGCGCTGGCCGGCCTCGACGTCGCCCGCGTCGACCTGCCGGAGAACCCGCTCGGCGAACTCACCCTTCCACACTGGCCCGACGCGGGCGCGGGCGAGATTGTCGTCGCCGTGGTGACCATCGCGCTGGTCGGCAGCGTCGAGTCGCTGCTCTCCGCGGTCGCCGTCGACCGGCTGCACAGCGGCCCGCGGGCCGACCTCAACCGCGAACTGCTCGCGCAGGGCGCCGCCAACACGGTGTCGGGAGCGCTCGGCGGGCTGCCGGTCACCGGCGTCATCGTGCGCAGCTCCACAAACGTCGCGGCCGGCGCCAGGACCCGCGCCTCCGCCGTGCTGCACGGCGTGTGGATCGCGGTGTGCGTGCTGGCCTTCGCCGGGCTGCTCGAGCAGATCCCGCTCTCCGCGCTCGCGGCGGTGCTGGTCGTCGTCGGGCTGCGGCTGGTCAGCCTGGCACAGATCAAGGCGTACGTGCGGCACCGGGAGCTGCCCACGTACCTGGTCACGGCGTTCGGGGTGATCTTCACCGACCTGCTGACCGGCGTCGCGCTGGGCATGGCCACCGCGGTCCTGCTCATGCTGGGCCGGCTGGCCCGCTGCGAGATCGACCGCACCTCGCCGGAGCCGGGCCGCTGGCTCGTCGTCATCACCGGGACGCTGGCCTTCATCGGCTCGGGGCGGGTGGCCCGGGAGCTCGCGGACATCCCGGCGGGCGAGTCCGTCGAGCTCGAACTGCACCTCGACTACCTCGACCACGGCGCCTTCGAGACGATCCAGGAATGGCGCGACGCGTACCAGCGCGCCGGCGGCCGGGTGCACATCCAGGAGGTGCAGGACAGCTGGTTCCACCGGGCGACGTCCGGCCGGCTCGGCTCGGTGCGCTCCCATCCCGGCCGGGTGCCACGCTTTCTCGGCTCCTGGTCACAGTGGATCTCCCTGAACGATCAGCGCCGCGACGCGATGGCCGCGGGCATCGACGAGTTCGAGCGCAGCGTCGCGCCGCTGGTCCGGTCGCACCTGGCCGGCCTGGCCCGCGACGGGCAGCGGCCCGAACAGCTCTTCATCACCTGCGCCGACTCCCGGCTGGTCCCCAACATGATCACCACGAGCGGCCCGGGCGACCTGTTCTGCATGCGCAACGTCGGAAACATCGTCCCCGCGTACGGCGCCGCGGACACCTCGATCGGCGCCGGCATCGAGTACGCCGTCGACGTCCTCGGCGTCGCGACGATCACGGTCTGCGGCCACTCCGGCTGCGGCGCGGTGCGCGCCATGATGGCCGGCGCCGCGGGCTCGCCGTCGGCGCTGGGCAGCTGGCTCGGCTCGGCGGGCATCAACCTGGCGGGCCGCGAACACGAGGAGGAGTGCATCGCCGCCAACGTCGAGCAGCAACTGGCGAACCTGCTGACCTACCCGAGCGTGCGCCGGGCCGCGGACGCCGGCCGGCTGACCCTGGCCGGGCTCTACTTCGACCTGGCCGAGGCCCGGATGTACAACGTGGCCGGCGGCGTGCGCAGCCGGGTCTCCGCGCCGTGAAATGCCGTTTTCGTGCCACATCCGCGCGGGGGATTGAGGTCCGCCCCGCAACGTAACAATCTAGGCGGATGCGGGAGAACCAAAGACTTTCCCGCCGACGCCCGGCCGCGAACAACATCGACTCCGTACGGCTGGGAGAGGGCGGTGGCACGAGCGCGTCGCCCGACCCGGAGGTGACAGACGTGGCGACTGCCGAGCGGACGGTCCGCGCCGGTGACGTGGTGCTCGTCGGCAGGGCCGCGAGCGTGCAGTTCGCCGGGCGCGCCGGCTTCGCGTTCCGGGTGGTCGGCGTGGACGCGCGGCCGACGTACGCGGGCTGGGCCTGGCTGGACGGCTACCAACTGGACAACCTCGGCCGCGCCGTCGCCCGCCGCCGCATCTTCGTCCGCCGCGCGGGCCTCGCCCGCCCCCGGGTGACATAGCCGCCGCCGGCACGATCGAGACCGCCGGACATCGCCTGGCACGGGTGGGATCGAGAGATGGTAGTGGATCAGTTGACGTAATGATTGCGTCATTCTGGCCGAACTGATCGCCTGGCTCAACGCCGCCGACGACGCACATCCGCTGATCCGCGCGGCCATGGCCCACCTGCACCTGGTCTCGATCCACCCCTGGGCGGACGGCAACGGCCGCATGTCCCGATCGCTGCAGACTCTCCTGATCGCCCGCGAAGGCGTCCTCGCGCCGGAGTTCTCCTCGATCGAGGCGTGGCTCGGCAGGCCGGGCAACACCTGGGAGTACTACCGGGAGCTCCAGCGTCGCGGTGCCACCTATCGGCCCGACCAGGATGTCTCCGGCTGGATCCGGTTCAACCTGACCGCCTACCACCAGCAGGCGCAGACGGTCCAGCATCGGATGGACCAGTCCGCCGCCGTGTGGGAGCTGCTTGCGGGGTTCGCCAGTGACGACGGATTGGACGAGCGTGTCATTTCGGCGCTGCACGACGTCGCCGTCGGCGGCCGGGTCCGCCGCACTCGATACGAGCAGGCCGAGGGTCTCACCCTTCAGCAGGCGCAGCGCGACCTGCGCGACCTGGTTACCGCCGGTCTGCTGGCCCCGGTCGGCCGCACCCGCGCCCGCTACTACACCGAAGGACCACGTTTCCCCGGGTCGGCATTGGAGCTGGCCCGCACCCCATTCACCCTGATCGCGCCCTACCTGAACGACTGACGACGGCGTGACCGGTGGCGTGCGCTGCACGGGTCTCCACGCCTTGCGCCACCGCCGGGGCGGCAGCGCGTCCGAGGCGGCCGCGGAGACTGCGCTTCACATAGGTAGTTCATCGTCATATAGTTGCCGGGTGACCACACATATGCGGGAGCCGACCTACTTCATCCTGGCCGCATTGCAGGACGAGCCGCTGCACGGCTACGCGATCATCACTCGGGCCGGCGAGCTGTCGCGAGGGCGCATCCGCCTCGCCACCGGCACGCTGTACGCCGCGCTCGACCGCCTCACCAGCGAGGGATACGTGGCGCCGACGCGCGAGGAGATCGTCAACGGCCGCGCCCGGCGCTACTACACGCTCACCCCAGACGGCGCCGCCGCGCTGCGGTCGGAGGCGGAGGCGATGGCCGCCGCGGCCCGGGTCGTGACGGACCGCACGGCCCGCTCGGCGGCGCCGCGACCCGCGGCGGGGCTGGCATGACCGAGTTGGAGCGGCGGTACGCGAGCCTGTTGCGCCTCTACCCCGCGGCGTACCGGCGGGCCAGGGGCGCCGAGATGCTGGGCGTGCTGATGGACTCGGCGCCGCAGGATCGGCGCCGGCCGGAGTGGCGTGAGGTGCGGGAGCTGATCCTCGGCGCGATCCGGGTCCGGGCCGGCGCGCAGGGCCGCCGTACCCCAGGGCAGTCCTGGCGGGTGGCGCTGCGCACCGCCGCCCTGATCCTGCTGACCCAGACCGCCGGCGACACCCTCTGGCGGATGATGTTCGATCCGAACGGGGAGAGTCCGCCCATCGTGTGGGTCGCCGCGAGCCTCACCGTCGCCGCGGCCTGTGTCCTGGCGATCGTGGCGGTCTTCCGCGGTGCGTACCTGGCGGCGGCCGTCGTGACGGCCGGGGCTTTCGTGCTCCAGATGGCCGCACCCCAGCTCGTCACCCTTTCGACGCCGAGCTTCACCTATCTTTCGCCGTTGTGGCAGTTGCCGCTCGTGGTGTTGCTGTTGATACCGCTCATCGGGCGCGGCACGGTCGTGGCGCCGAGGGCACTGAATCTGATGCTGCTCGTGCCGGTGGTGTCGGTCGCGCTGGACGCGTACGGGACCCTTGCGCAGGACCCCGCGTTCCAGGCCGGCAGCCGCGCCGTGTGGCAGGGGCTCGCGGTCGCCGCGATCCTCTGGTCGGTCGTCGACGAGCGGGTCGCGATGGCGTTCGGTCTCGCCTTCCTCAACGTGGTCGTCAACCGCGCCATGCTCGACGTGTCGCTGGGGCTGGACGTCTGGTCGATCAGTTCTCCTACGCTTGGCGACTGGTCGACGGCGCGCTGGACGCTGATCGACATGGGCATCCTGGCGATCCTGCCGATCCTCGACATCGCGGTCGGCGCAACCGTCGCGGTGCGCCGCACCCGCATCTGACCGGCCCCGCGACGGGGCCCGCACCTCGAGGGTGCGGGCCCCCGCCCGTCCGGCGTGCTAGTTGCGGATGATGGTGAAGGTCGTCGTCGGGTTCTCGATGTCCTTGAAGTTGTTGCTCAGCTGCAGGTTGTTGAACGTCACCGTGCCGACCGCCGGGCCCTGGCCCGGCTCCGGCATCGGGTTCGCCCAGAGGCCGTAGCCCGACTTCGCGTCGTAGGCGTCACCGCTCTTGCGCGCCCCGGTGATCGAGACGTTGGTGAAGACGGTGTCCTTGACCGGGAACTGCGGCTGGCCGCCCACGTAGTTGGTCTGGAACATGATTCCGGAGTAGGTCGGGTCGACGATGTCGACGTTGCTCACCCGGATGCCCTGGAAGACCTTCGACGCGGAGAAGACCCAGATCGCCGGGAAGACCTGGTCGCCCCAGAAGTGGCCGCCCGCACGGACGATGGAGATGTTGTCGAACACGGTCGGCGGGTTCGCGCCGAAGCCGTTCATCGGGTAGCCGAAGTCCAGCGAGCTGATCGTGATGCCCGAGTAGACCAGGGTGTCCGCGATATAGATGTTCTTGAACGTGTTGGCGTACCCGCCGTAGACCGCGATGCCCGCGGCGCGCCAGGTCAGCGTGGAGGAGAGGTTCGAGTAGACGTTGTTGATCTCGTCGGAGCCGCCCGCGTCGATCGCCGAGAACAGCGCGAAGCTGTCGTCGCCGGTGGCCCGGGCGTCGTTGTTGTCGACCAGGTTGTCGGTGCTGCCGTTGGTCATGTTGACGCCGTCGGCGAACAGGTTGCGGATCCGGGAGTTCTTGATCGTCATGCGGTCGGTGTTCGCGCCCCAGTAGAGGCAGACCGTGTGCTCGGCCCAGATGTTGTCGATGGTGATGTTGGCGACGTTGGCCAGGTCGAAGACCTTGCCCGGGCCGTCGATGCGGATCGTGTAGTTGCCGAAGAACGCGAAGTTCCTGAACGTCGACCCGTTCGCGGTGGCGTCGGCCCGGAAGCCGGCGTCGGTCTCGGACTGCGTCTGCGGGGTGAAGAACCTCGTGTACCAGGGTCCGGCGCCGACCACCTGGATCGCCTTGCCGTACACCTGGAACTTGTTCGAGGTCTGGTAGTCGCCCGCCGGTAGGTAGACGCCGACCTTGCCGCTGTCCATCCGGGCCGCGTCGAACGCCGCCTGCACCGACTGCTGATCGAAGCCGGCCGGTACCACGTAGGTCGCCGGGTTCGGGTTGGCGACCGGCGCGACCTGCTCGGTGTTGACGAAGTCGATCGCGATGTTGCCGCCGTTGCCGGAGTCCTTCTGCAGCTTGATCACGCTGCCCGCGTTCACCGTGCCGTTCAGCAGGATGTTGGCCTCGTCGTAGATGTGGCGCGGGCCGGTGCCCGAGTTCTGCGGCGCCCGCTCGTCGCCGTAGAGCCACGCGTACTTCGAGGTGAGCGGCAGCGTGCGGTTCAGGGTGCCGTTGACGTAGACGTTGATGGAGCTCGTGGTGTTGTCGGGGATGGAGAAGCGGGCGACGAGCGTGTTGGTGCTCGCCCGGGTCGTCCACTGCACGTAGGAGCCGGTCGAGTTCAGCGTGACGGCCCGGCGGCCGGACGCCTCGCCCGCGAGGTCGCCGACGGTCCGGTTCGGGCCGACGACCGCGGCGCCGCCGCCGGTCTGGCCGTCCTCGGCCTCGTACATGTCGTACGGCATGTTCGCGCCGCGGCCGACGAAGAACGGCTTCTCGCTGGTGTTGTTGGCCCGCTTGACCGGCAGCTCGTTGCCGTCGTCGGCGACGACGGTCCGGACCGTGTACCTGCCGTTGACGGCGGTCCAGGTGCCCAGGCTGATCGCCGGCGAGGACGCGCCGGGGGCCAGGGTGCCCGAATAGGAGCCGGTCAGGGTCCGGACCGTGGCGCCCGAGTCGGACAGCACCGTGAGCGTGACCCCGTGCGCGCCGGCGGCCGAGGCCTGGGTGCCCTGGTTCCTGACGGTGACCGAGAACGCGACGGTCTGGCCCGCGGACGGGTTGCCCGGCGACCAGCCGACCACGGAGGCGACCAGGTCCGAGCTGCTGACCGGGGACACCACGAGGTCGGTGGGGTTGGTGTACGAGTTGTTGGCGTCGTTCTGCTCGACGACCGTGCCGGCCTCGTCGACCTTGGAGCTGACCACGTAGGTGCCGGCGTCACGCGCGCCGACGTTCGCCGTGACCGTCGCGGAGGCACCGGCGGCCAGCGCACCGACGCCGGCGGTGCCGACCTTGGCCGTACCCAGGTAGAAATTGACGTTCGTGGCCGGGCTGCCCGCGTTGCCGGCGTTGCGCACGGTCGCCGACAGGGTCACCGCGTCGGCCTCGACCGGCGCGGCCGGGGAGAACGACATCGCCGAGACGGTCAGGTCCGGGTTCGGCGCGGGTACGCCGATGACCTGGAACTCCGCGACCTGGCCGCTGGGCGCGCCGGTGTTCGCGGTGAAGCTCAGCCGGACGTCGGCGGCGGTAGCGCTGACCGGAACGGTCACCGTGTTGCCGGTCGCCGGGTTGAACGTGTACGTCGCCGACGGCACGAGCGTGGTGAAGCCGGAGGCGCTCTGCTCGCGGCCCAGGATCGAGAACGTCTGGGTGCGCGTACCCCATTCGGTCGCGGGGCTGAGCTTGACCACGACGGAGCCGGTGCTGGCGTTGGCGCCCAGCGAAACGGTCAGCGTCGCCGGGTATGCGCTGCCCTCCCAGTAGGTCGCGGTGTCGTTGTCGTTGGCGTTCGTGGCGACGAAGGTGAAGACGGTCGAGGACGCGGTGATCGGCTTGCCGACGGCGAGGTTGGTGCCGTCGGTGACCGTTCCGGTGCGGGTGACCGTGTTGCTCGCCGCCGACAGGTTGCCCGCCGCGTCCCTGGCCTTGACGTAGTAGGAGACGGTCGCGCTCGCCGGCTGGTTGTCGGTGTAGGTCAGCACGTTGCCGGCCACGGTGGTGCGCAGCGCGCCGTTGGCGTGGACCTCGTAGCCGGTGACGCCGACGTTGTCGGTCGAGGCGTTCCAGGTGAGCCGGATCTGCCCGGCGGCGGGCTGGGAGTAGGCCAGCCCGGTCGGCGCGGACGGCGCCTGGGTGTCGCCGGCCGTGGGGCCGTACACCTCGAGCTCGGAGATCTGACCGGCCGGCCAGCCGGTGTTGCCGGTGATGTTCAGCCGCAGGTAGCGGGTGGTGGTGGCGCCGAAGTCGATCGTCACGGTGTTGCCCGAGGACGGGTTGAACGTGTAACCCGCGCTCGCCTTGAGGTCCGCGAAGTTCGAGCCGGTGGTGCTGCCCTGCACGGAGAGGGTCTGCGTGCGGGTCTGCCAGGCGGCGGCCGGCGGCAGCTTGAGGACTGTCTGGTTGACGCTGACCGAGGCGCCGAGGTCGACCTGAAGCCACTGCGGGAACGCGTTGTTCTGGCTCTCCCAGTAGCTGCTGGTGTTGCCGTCGCCCGCGTTGCCGGCGCCGTACACGTCGGTGGAGCTGCTGGCGGTGAAGGCCTTGCCGGCGGCGAGGTTGGGCCCGGCCGCCGCGGCGGGAGCGGCGGGAGCGGCGATCTGAACGAGCGCGGTGACGAGGCCGGCGGCGACGGCCGCTGACAGTATCTTTCTCGCTGATCTGGACATGGGGATGCGCGCCTTCTTCCGTGAGGGAGCGGGTACTGCTAGGAGGCGTAGACCTCGAACTCGGAGACCTGGCCCGCGGGCCAGCCGGTGTTGCCGGTGAACGTCAGCCGCAGGTAGCGCTGCGTCGTCGCGGTGAACGAGACGGTCGCGGTGTTACCGGAGGACGGGTTGAACGTGTAGCCGGCGGATGCCTTGACGGTGCTGAAGGACGAGCCGTCGGCCGAGCCCAGCACGGACAGCGTCTGCGTCCGGGCGGCCCAGGCGGCGGCGGGCGGCAGCTTGAGCACGATCCGGGAGACCGCGCGGGCCTGGCCGAGGTCGACGGTCAGCGACTGCGGGAACGCGTGGTTCTGGCTCTCCCAGTAGGTGTTCGCGTTGCCGTCGACTGTGTTGGCCGGCGCGTAGACGTCCGTCTGGCTGGTCGCGGAGACCGGGCGTCCCGCGGCGTGGTTGCCGGTCGGCGGGGTGGTCGGCGGCGTGGTGGGTGGCGTCGTGGGCGGGTTGGTCGGTCCGGCCCTGCGTGCTGCCGGCGTTGACCGCCGCCTGGATCCTCGCGGTCGAGTCGGTCGCGCCGGTCGGATCCGCGCCGTAGTCGGCGACCGCGTCGATCGCGTTCGCCGGCCTGCCGATCGGGCCCGGCACGTTCTCGAAGTCGGCCAGGTCGATGGTGAACGACGGCGACTGCGCGGTCGAGCCGACCTGCAGCCGGACCTTGGTGCCGACCGCGTAGGTGGTGCCGAACAGGGTGCGCGCCTCGTCGTAGAAGTGGTGCGGGTTGGTGTCGCCCGGGTTGTTGTTGAACGGATAGCCGCCGTAGAACCAGCTGTACCGCGACGTGACGGGCACCGAGCGCACGACGGCGTCGTTCACCCGCACGTCGATCGTCGCGTCCCGCCCGGCGCCGTTGTTGCCGTCCGGGAGGCTGTAGCGGAAGGTGACCGCGTTCGCGGGCCTGGTCAGGGTGAACTCGACGTACTCGCCGACGGCGTCGAGGGTGACGGCCTCGCGGCCGGACGCCTCCGACGACAGCCGGCCGTAGTAGCGGCTGGTGCCGGTCCGGGTGCCGTTGGTGGCGGCGTTCTCGGCCTCGGTCTCGACGAACGGCACGGTCGCGCCGCGGCCGGCGATGTCGAACGGTGACAGGCCGGCGGCGCCGGCCGGGGCCGCGGTCCAGGTGACCGCGGCGACGGATGCGGCCACCACCGCGGCGGTGGTGGTGAGAACGGCCAGGTATCTGTGAGCGGTGCGGTTGGCCATGGGGATCCCTTTCGTCAGGTGGCCAAGCCCCCGGGTGGTGCGTCTCCCTTCGTGGCGGCGGGCCCGACGCCGGCGGTGAATCCGGCGCGGGTCCGCGGGTGATCAGCCGTCGATTCGCAGGCGCAGCCAGACGGCGGTGTCCCGGGGGAGGAGGTCACCGTCGAGCGGGCTGCTGTTGAGCAGACAGAGTTCGTGGTCCGGCAGCGCGACCGCGGCGCCGGACATGTTGAGCACGCAGGCGAAATCCGGCCCGCGGGTGTACGCGAGGACGCCGGGCGCGGCGGGTAGCCACCCGATCGCGTCCCGGTGCAGCCCCGCCTCGGCCTTGCGGATTCCGATCGCGGACCGGTAGAGCTCGAGCATCGAGTTGGGGTCGCCGGTCTGCGCCTGCACCGTGCGGTCCTTCCACTCCGCCGGCTGGGGCAGCCACGGCTCGGCGGTGGTGAAGCCGAACGGCGCCTCGTCGCCGGTCCACGGCAGCGGTACCCGGCAGCCGTCGCGGCTGTGCCCGCGGCGGGCGTACATCGGGTCCTGCATCTGGTCGACCGGGATGTTCTCGTTCTCCCAGAGCCCCAGCTCCTCGCCCTGGTACACATACGTGGCGCCTGGGAGGGAGAGTGAGAGCAGCGCGGCGGCGCGGGCCCGGCGGGTGCCGAGCTCCAGGTCGACCGGGCTGCCGTCGAGGTTGTTCTCGAAGCTGAAGGTGGTCATCTCCCGGCCGTACCGGGTGACGTGCCGGGTGACGTCGTGATTGGACAGCACCCA
Organism: Actinoplanes sp. NPDC049118; assembly: GCF_040648555.1. NCBI lineage: Bacteria > Bacillati > Actinomycetota > Actinomycetes > Micromonosporales > Micromonosporaceae > Actinoplanes > Actinoplanes sp. NPDC049118. The sequence continues at coordinate 165,373 of NZ_JBEZDY010000009.1, read as the reverse complement.
GGTGGCCGGCGCGCCGATCGCGGCGTGCGCGTGCAGGGTGCGGTCGATGCACTCGCGCATCAGCCGCGGATCCCACGCGCAGCCGAGGAAGTCGAAGTTGAACGCGGCGTGCAGCTCGTCGGGGCGCAGGTAGTTGGCGAACCTGTCGACCTCCGGCATCCAGACCTCGCCGATCAGCGCCCGGTTCGGGTAGCCGTCCGAGATCCGGCGCCAGGCGCGGTAGACGTCGTGCACCTCGTCGAGGTCGTGGAACGGGTGCCGCTGCCCGTCGACCACGGCCGGCAGGTCGCGGTCCTTGAAGAGCAGCGCGGCGGAGTCGATCCGGATGCCGTCGACGCCGCGATCGAACCAGAACCGAAGGATGTCCTCGAACTCGGCGCGCACCGCCGGGTGGTCCCAGTTCAGGTCGGGCTGCTCGGGGGTGAACAGGTGCAGGTACCAGTCGCCGGGGGTGCCGTCCGGGTTCGTGGTCCGGGTCCAGGTGGTGCCGCCGAACTCGCCGGCCCAGTCGGTGGGCATCCCGGCGCCGTCCGGCCCTCGCCCCGGGCGGAACCAGAAGAGCTCGCGCTCCGGCGCGTCCGGATCGGCCAGGGCCCTCCTGAACCACACATGCTCGCTGGAGATGTGGTTCGGCACGATGTCGACGATCATGCGGATGCCCTTGGCGTGCGCCTCGGTGATCAGCGCTTCCGCGCCGGCCAGATCGCCGAACACCGGGTCGATGTCGCGGAAGTCCGCCACGTCGTAGCCCGCGTCGGCCATCGGGGACGGGTACCAGGGGCTCATCCAGATCGCGTCGACGCCGAGGTCCGACAGGTGGTCCAGGCGGCCGCGGATGCCGTCGATGTCCCCGATGCCGTCGCCGTCGCTGTCGGCGAAGCTGCGCGGGTACACCTGGTAGATGACGGCGTCTCGCCACCAGGGATCCTGGTCGGAAATAGCCACGATTACCTGCTTTCTTGAAGTCTCGACGAGGTATCCGGGCACACGGGTCCCGGCGGTCGACGCTGACCGCCCGGCCGAACCGCTTCGTGCTAGCCCTTCATCGAGCCCGCGGAGAGTCCGCCGATGATGCTGCGCTGGAAGATCAGGAATACGACGATCATGGGAATGCTGGCGATGGCGAGGCCGGCCATGAAGTCGGTCGGCGGTACCTGGCTGGTGTTGGAGAGCCGGTGCAGGGCCACGCTGAGCGTCTGCGACTCGGGGTCCGGCAGCACCAGCAGCGGCCAGAGGAAGTCCTTCCAGAGCGCGATGATGATGAAGATCGATACGACGCCCAGGACGGGCCGGGACAGCGGCAGGATGATCGACCAGAGCTGGCGCAGCCGGCCCGCGCCGTCGATCGAGGCGGCGTCCAGCAGGTCGTCGGGGATCTGGTCGAAGAAGCGCTTGAGCACGTAGACGTTGAACGCGGTCGCGACGGCCGGCAACCAGAGTGCCCAGGGCGTGTTCAGCAGGTTGACGTGCAGTAGCGGCACGTCGACGACGGTCAGGTAGGCGGGCACCAGCAGCGCGGAGGCCGGCAGCATCAGGCTGGCCAGGATCGCGCCGAGCATGATCTTGCCGAAGACCGGCCGGAGCTTGCTGAGCCCGTAAGCGAGGGCGACGTCGAAGGTCAGCACGATGAGCCAGCCGCCGGCCGCGTAGAGCACCGTGTTCGTGAAGTACTTGGCGATGCGCATGTTCGACCACGCGGTCGCGAACGTCTCCGGGTGCCAGGAGTGCGGGATGAACGTCGGGGTGCTCAGCGCGTACTCGGCCGGCGACTTCACCGCGCTGGCGAACATCCAGTACAGCGGCAGGAGGAAGACCAGCACGAACACGGCGATCGTCAGGCCGAGCACGGTGAAGTACAGGCCGCGGTGCCGTTGCAGGTCGACGGTGGAGATAAGGGTACGGGTAGCCGGGCTGGTGCCGACCAGCCCGCGCTTGCGGCGCGGTGCCGCCGGTGCCGGCGCGGCGCTGTCGATCGAGGCCTGGGGCGGGGCGATCAGGGTCATGGCGGTCTCCTCAGTCCCCGGTCCGGGTGAGCCACAGGTACAGCGCGGAGAAGGCGCCCAGCACCACGAAGAGCAGCACGCTCATCGCGGCCGCCAGGCCGAAGTTCTGGTCGACGGTGAAGGCGTAGCGGAAGACCAGGACGAGCACGGTGATGGTGTCCGGATTCGACGTCCCGGTCAGCGCGAACGGCTCGATGAAGACCTGCATCGTCGCGACGATCTGCAGCAGGAGCAGGACCAGCATGATGAACCGCATCTGTGGCAGCGTGACGTGCCGCAGCCGCTGCCAGATGCTTGCGCCGTCCAGCTCGGCGGCCTCGTACAGCTCACCGGGGATGCCCTGCAGCGCCGCGAGGTAGATCAGCGTCGCGCCGCCGAGGTTGGCCCAGGTGGACAAGAGGACCAGCGAGATCATCGCGGTGCTCGAGGACTGCGTCCACTGTGACTCCGGCAGCCCGACGCCGCGCAACACCGTGTTGAACAGGCCGCTGCCCGGGTCGTAGAAGTAGCGCCAGAGCAGCACCGCCACGATCGGGGGCAGCATCACCGGCAGGTAGACAAGGACCCGGAAGAACCCGCTGAAGTGCCGGAACTCGTTGAGCAGCACGGCGATGAAGAACGGCAGCACGTAGCCGAAGATCAGGGCCAGTCCGGTGAACAGCAGGCTGTTGCGCCAGGCGGTGTAGAAGAGCTGATCGGCGAACAGCGCGCGGTAGTTGTCCAGGCCGACCCAGTACGGCGGGGCGACGAAGTTGTCCTGCTGGAAGCTCATGATCACGCCCCGCACCAGCGGATACCAGGAGAAGTAGGCGAAACACGCCAGGCCCGCCGCCATGAACGTGTACGCCAGCAGGTTGTCCTGAATCCTCCGGCGCAGGCGATGGACGCGGGATCCGCGCCCCGCTGCCGCCGTGATTACCGCCATCGTCGTTCCTTGTCTGCAGGGGTCGAGTGCCGTGCCGTGCCGGCCGCCGGCGGGTGGTGCACCCGCCGGCGGCCGGGCCTCGTTACTTGACGCTGGCCAGGATGCTGTTGGTCTGCGCCTCGGCGTCGGCGAGGAGCTTGTCGATGTCCGCGTTCTTGTCGGTCAGGACCTTCTGCATCGCGACGTCGAGGACCGCGTAGATCTGCTGGGCGTTCGGGGGCTCGAGCTTGACCGGGATGCCGCTCATGGCCGCCACGAACGGGGCGTAGTTCTCCTGCGGCACGTTGGCGTACTTCTTGTCGGCCGCGGCCTGGGTCTCCGCCGCCGGGCCGGTGAAGATCGCCGGCTCGGGCAGGCCGACGGGCTGGTCGGTCTCGCTCGCCCACTTGTTCTCGGCCTCGTAGCGGTCGGCGGAGGTGAACCAGAAGGTCAGCCACTTGAGACCGGCGTTGATCTTCTCGGGGCTCAGGCCCGCCTTGAACATGTAGCCCTCGCCGCCGCCCAGCGTGCCCTTGCCGTCCGGGATCTGGCCGAGGCCGTAGGTCTCGTACTTGCCCTTGTACTGGTTGACGATCGTCGGGATGTTGTCGGCGGTGGCGAGGTACATGCCGAGCTTGCCCGAGCCCATCTGCTGCAGCAGGTCGGCCCACTCGAGGAGCTGCTTCTGGCCCATCGAGTTGTCGGTCCAGCGCATGTCCTTGAGCTGTTGCAGGACCTGCTTGCCCTGCGGGCCGTTGAAGGCGGCCTTCCAGGCGCCGCCGTTGTTGACTGCCACCTCGCCACCGAGGGAGTAGAGCTCGGTGGTGAAGTGCCAGCCGCCGGTGTTGCTCTTGCTGTAGTCGCCGTAGCCGACCGTGCCGTCGCCCAGGTCGGCGATCTTCTTGGCGGCCGTGCGCAGCTCGGCCCAGGTCTTCGGCGGGCTGTTCGGGTCGAGGCCGGCCTTGGTGAACAGGTCGCGGTTGTAGAGCAGCCCCATCGAGTAGTTCTTGTACGGCAGGCCGTACGTCGCGCCCTTGTCGTCCTGGAAGACCCGCAGGACCTCGGGCTTGAGCTGCGAGGTGATCGGGTAGTCCTTGAGGTACTTGCTGATGTCCGACACCTGGCGCTTGGCGATCAGGCTGGCCGGGTCGGTGAAGTAGACGTAGAAGACGTCCTCGAGCTGGCCGCCGGCGAGCTTCGCCGGGAAGGTCTGCGGGTCCATCTTGCCCTCGCGGGCGTCGATCTTGATGTTCGGGTTCGCCTTCTCGAACTCGGCGACGTTGGCGAGGAAGCGGTCGTGGGTCGCCTTCTCGGTGGCGGGCGGAAGGCCGTTGATCACCAGCGTGACCTTGCCGTCCTTCGTCGCCGTCGCGTCGTCGCCGCCGTCGCCGCACGCGGCGGCGGACATCGCGACTCCGGCGACGAGCAGGAGCCCGAGGGCACTGCGCAGCCTGGATTTGAACATGGGGGATTACGCCCTTCCTGGGTGGGTGCGCGCCTATGGGTAAGTCCGAAATGTGACGTGGGTCTCGATGCGTTGTTTCGTGGCAGTGACGATACAAAGTCAAACCGTGTCCCGCAAGAAGTGAACCAACAGTCGAAAAAACTCGACGGTGGCCGACCGGCGGGCACAAAGAAGGGCGGGCCCGGAGGCCCGCCCTGGTGAAGACGATGAATGTCCTGCTCAGCCGCCTGTCACGAGGCGGCGGCCGCGCGGTGCGGCACCGGGGCGGTGGATCCGCGCACCACCAGTTCCGGTTCGAACAGCAGCTCGTCGGTGGTCGCCGCGGCGCCCTCGATCTGGTTCACCAGGACGTCGACCGCGGCCTGTCCCATCAGCTCGATCGGCTGCCGGACGGTGGTCAGCGGCGGGTCGGTGCAGGTCATCAGGGCGCTGTCGTCGTAGCCGACCACCGAGACGTCGCGCGGCACCTCCAGGCCCAGGCGGCGGGCCGCCCGGATCGAGCCGAGGGCCAGCACGTCGCTGGCGCAGATCATCGCGGTGACGCCGCGCTGGATCAGCCGGGTGGCGGCCAGCCGCGCACTCTCCATCGAGAAGTTGGTGCGCTCGACGGGCCACTGTGACGCCGGCCCGGACCAGCCCGCGACCCTCTTCACCGCCGCAAGCTTGCGGCGTGACGGCACGTGGTCCTCGGGCCCCATCACCATGCCGATCTGCTCGTGCCCGAGCGAGCGCAGGTGGCCGTAGGCCTGCTCGACGGCCACGGCGTCGTCGGTCGAGATGTGCGGGAAGCCGAGGTTGTCGACGCCGCCGTTGACCATCACGACCGGCATCCGCCGGTCGAGCAGCTGCCGGTAGTGCCCGTGCTCGGCGTCGGCGAGGGCGTACGAGCCGCCGGCGAAGACCACACCGGACACCTGATGGTCCAGCAGCATCTCGATGTAGTCGCGCTCGGGCACGCCGCCGATCGTGCGAGCGCAGAGCGCGGGCGTGAAACCGCGCTGCGCGAGCGACGCGGTCACCACCTCGGCCAGTGCCGGGAAGATCGGGTTCTGCAACTCGGGCAGCACCAGGCCGACCAGCCGCCCGCGCTCGCCGCGCAGCTTCGTGGGTCTCTCGTAGCCCAGCACGTCGAGGGCCGTCAGCACGGACGCGCGGGTCGCCTCGGAGACGCCGCTGCGGCCGTTGAGCACCCGGCTGACGGTGGCCTCACTGACGCCGGCCTTCTTCGCCACCTCGGCGAGACGTTTGGTCACGAACGGAATCCTACGTCAACTCACTGCAAGAGTTGTACAGCCCCTTGCAGTGCAGGACGAATCCCTGACTGGTCTTGCGGATGCAGTCGGTTCGCGGTTGCAACCGAGATTGGCCAGTGGAAAAAGGCTTAATCATCCGGAATCGCCGCTAATGGCCGCTGAAGGGTGCGAATCTTGGGATATCGGGACGACAGCTATGGGCGGAGCGCGATGACCGACTGGGAATCTGGAGACGGCTACCAGGATCAGGACCAGAATGCCGGCGGCCACCAGGACGAGAGCCCGCACAACTCGGTGCACCGGCTGGCGGACGTCAGCAGCGACATGGCGACGGCCACGCAGTCCGCGGTCCGCGCCGCGCAGACCGCCGTCGCGGTGATCCAGCGGCTGGAGGCCAGCAGCACCGAGATCGGCAAGGTCGTCGAGCTCATCGCGACGATCGCGAAGCAGACCAACCTGCTCGCGCTCAACGCCACCATCGAGGCGGCACGGGCCGGCGAGGCGGGGCGCGGCTTCGCGGTCGTCGCCAGCGAGGTCAAGGACCTGGCGAACGAGACCGCGACGGCGACCAACGAGATCGGCGGGCAGGTGGGCGGTATCCGCAGCGACACCCAGAACGCCGTCTCGGCGATCGAGGAGATGCAGGGCCTGATCGAGGAGCTGGACCGCTGCCAGCGGGTGATCAGCGGGATCGTGATCGAGCAGCAGGCCGGCTGACGCGTCCCCAGGGCTTGTAGGTGGAGAGCGCTGCCGCCGAGCGTGCCAAGCCCGGTGCCCGCGGTCATGCCCTCGACGGCGCAGTCCGCCGTACGCAGGGCGACGTAGTCGCAGGATCCGCCACTACCGGCTGCGCGAAGTCCCGGTTGGGGGAGAATGGCAGCCATGGCCCGACGCGCAACCCGCCGCACCGCGACGCCGAGAGGCTTCGACGACGCCGGCGCCTGCCCGTGCGGCCTCGGCCAGCCGTACGGCGAGTGCTGCGGCCCGGCGCACCGCGGTCACCCGCCGGCCGCGGCGGAGGCGCTGATGCGCTCCCGGTACACGGCCTTCGCGCTCGACGACGCGGCATACGTGTTCGCCTCGTGGCACTACTCCACCCGGCCGGCCGAGGTCTGGCCCGACCCGAATCTGCGCTGGACCGGCCTCGAGGTGCTGGAGTCGGTCGATGGCGGGCTGTTCGACACCGAGGGAGTCGTGGAGTTCCGGGCCCACTACAGCGAGGGCGGCCGCCCCGGCGAGATGCGCGAGCGCAGCCGCTTCGTGCGCCAGGACGGTCAGTGGGTGTACTGGGGTCCGATCCTTACTGACGGCTCGCTCGCCAACATCTGACGAGTGTGATCTCCTTCAGGTTGATCATCTGAGGAGGGCAGGAGAGTGTCGTCGAACCAGCGGCCCCTGGAGGCCGGCATCGTCCGCGACTTCAAGGTCAATCTGTCCTACGGGCGGTACCTTCACCTCGACGAGATCCTGACGGCGCAGCATCCCGTCAGCGTCCCCGAGCACCACGACGAGCTGCTCTTCATCCTGCAGCACCAGACCTCGGAGCTCTGGCTCAAGCTGATCCTGCACGAGCTGCGCGCCGTGCAGCGGCAGCTGGCCGCCGACGACCTGCGGCCGGCGCTCAAGGGCCTCGCCCGGGTCAAGCACATCCAGCGCTGCCTCACCGAACAGTGGTCGGTGCTGGCCACCCTGACCCCGTCGGAGTACGCGGAGTTCCGCAGCTTCCTCGGCACCTCCTCGGGCTTCCAGTCGTACCAGTACCGCGCGGTCGAGTTCATGCTCGGCAACAAGGACAAGCGGATGCTGGCGATCTTCGACGACGAGCCGGGCGCGAAGGAGCTGCTCGTCGCCGCGCTGGAGGCGCCGAGCGTCTACGACGAGTTCCTGCGCTACCTGGCCCGGGCCGGGCACCGGGTGCCGGCCGAACTGCTCGCGCGCGACGTGACCATGCCGTACCGCTACAACGCCGACCTGGTTCCGGTGTTCGCGAAGATCTATGAGAACGCCGACGCGAACTGGGAGGCTTACGAGGCCTGCGAGGAGTTGGTCGACCTCGAGGAGAACTTCCAGCTCTGGCGCTTCCGGCACCTCAAGACCGTGGAACGGACCATCGGCTTCAAACGCGGCACCGGCGGTTCCAGCGGTGTCGACTTCCTGCGCAAGGCCCTCGACCTGACCTTCTTCCCCGAGCTGTACGCCGTCCGGACCGAGATCGGAGTCCCACGCACGTGACCAACGACCTGCTGGCCTTCGCCGAGGCGCTGGACGCCGCCGACCCGCTGGCCCACCTGCGCGACCACTTCATCACCCCGGACGGCTTCGACGTCGTCTCCTACCTGGACGGCAACTCGCTCGGCCGCCCGCTGCGGGAGACCGCGCGGCTGCTGGACGACTTCGTCCGCGAGCAGTGGGCCGGCCGGCTCATCCGCGGCTGGTCCGAGGGCTGGATGCAGTGGCCGCTCGAGCTCGGCGACCGGCTCGGCGTGGTGGCGCTCGGCGCCGCCCCCGGCCAGGTGGTGGTCGCCGACTCCACCACGGTCCTGCTCTACAAGCTGTCCCGGGCGGCCGTCGACGCCCGCCCGGGCCGCCACAAGATCGTGCTGGACAGCGACAACTTCCCGACCGACCGGTACGTGCTGGAGGGCATCGCCGCCGAGCGCGGCCTGTCCCTGGTGTGGATCGAGACTGACCCGGCCGCCGGCATCACCGCGCAGCAGGTCGCCGACGTGGTCGACGAGGACACCGCGCTGGTGCTGTTCAGCCACGTTGCGTACCGCTCGGGCTGGCTCGCCCCCGCGATGGAGATCAACCGGATCGCCCACGCGGCCGGTGCGCTGACGCTCTGGGACCTGAGCCACTCGGTCGGCTCGGTCGACCTGCACCTGGACGCCTGGGGCGCCGACCTGGCCGTCGGCTGCACGTACAAGTACCTCAACGGCGGCCCGGGCGCGCCGGCGTTCGCCTATCTGCGGCGTGAGCTGCAGGGCGAGCTGCGCCAGCCGATTCAGGGCTGGATGGGACACCGGGCGTCGTTCGAGATGGGACCCGGCCACGAGCCGGCCGAGGGCGTGCGCGCGCTGCTCAGCGGCACCCCGCCGATCCTGGCCATGGTCCCGCTGCACGCCAACCTCGACATGCTGGCCGAGGCCGGCATCGAGGCGGTCCGCGCCAAGTCGGTGCTGCTCACCGGGTACGCGCTCGACCTGGCCGACCGCTGGCTGGCGCCGCTCGGCGTCGAGGTGGTCAGTCCGCGCGACGCCGCGCACCGCGGCGGGCACGTGACGCTCGGGTACCCCGGCTTCGAGCGGCTGCTGGAGACCCTCTGGGACAACGGCGTGCTGCCCGACTACCGCAACCCGGACGGCATCCGGATCGGCCCGGCGCCGCTGAGCACCAGCTTCGTGGAGGTGCACCGCGGGCTCTCGCTGCTGCGGACTCTCCTCGAGAAGCAGCTGTGACCTGGCTGGTCGCCGACACGATCTGGTGGGGAGGACGGGCGCACACCGGTGCCGCGCTGCGCCTCGGTCCCGGACCGCGGGCGGTCCTGCCGGTCGCCGAGATCCCGGCCGGCGCGGTGTGCCGTCGGCTGCCCGGCGCGGTGCTGCCCGGCCTCCGCGACGCGCACGTGCACTCCGCGCTCGTCGACCTGTCGACGGTGCGGGCCGGCGGGATCGCGTACGTCTGGGACCTGGGCGGCGTACCGGAGAAGGTCGCGGCGCTGGCCGCGCGGGGTGCACCCGGGATGCGCTATGCCGGACCGTTTTTGATCGCACCCGGCGGATATCCCAGCGACCGCTCGTGGGCGCCGGCCGGCAGCTGCCGCGAGGTGCGCTCGGCGGACGACGCGGCCGACGCGGTCGGCGAGGCCCGGGCCGCCGGAGCGACGCTGATCAAGGTGACCGCGCACGCGGGCGGCCCGTTGCTGCCGGCCGCGACGCTGGCCGCGCTGGTCTCGGCCGCGCGGGCCGCGGGCCTGCCGGTGGTCGCGCACGCGGAGGGCCCGGGCACGGTCGCCGCGGCCTACGAGGCCGGCGTGGACGTGCTGGCACACACGCCGTGGACCGAGGAACTCGACGACGCCCTGGTGCGCGACGCCGCCGCCCGGATGACCTGGATCAGCACGCTGGACATCCACGGTTGGGGCAGGCCGACGCCGGAGCAGGACACCGCGATCGGCAACCTGCGGCGCTTCCTGGAGCACGGCGGGACCGTGCGGTACGGCACCGACCTGGGCAACGGGCCGCTACCGGCCGCGGTCAACCCGCGGGAGCTGGGCGCGCTGCTGCGGGCCGGCATGGACCCGTCCGGGATCCTCGCCGCGATGACCGAGCCGGACGAGGCCGAGCCGACGTGGCTGCCGGCCGGCCTCGACCTGGAGCCGGCGACCTTCGCGGACTCGCTGGCGACGGCCCGGGTGCTGGGGCCGGAGGTCCGGCCGCGGGGCTGAGGCCCGGCCCTACAGACTCACCGTCTCGCCGGTCGCCGCGCTGATCCGGGCCGTGTCCAGGACGTCCATGTTGCGGACCGAGTCCCACGGGTCGACCGGGACCGGCGCCTCGCCGCGGACCGCGGCCGCGAACGCCGGGTAGTAGCTGTCCCAGCGGCCGCGCTCGCTGCGGACGGGCGCGCCCGTCGCGCCCCGGTACAGGCGGCCCCAGGCGTGCTCCGGCTCGACGCCCCAGCGCTCGCCCAGGTCACCGGGGGAGCGACCGGCCTTCAGCGCCGCCTCCTGGCCGTCGATGCCGTCGATGATGTAGGTGCCCGTCGTGCCACTGACCCGGAAGCGGGGGCCCGGCGCGGCCTGGCGCCAGCTGCCCCACAGGTGCGACTCGACGCCGCTCTCGTGGTGCAGGGCCACGAAGACGTCGTCGTCCAGGTCGCCGTCGCCGCGCATCTCCGCGTACACCCGGGAGACCGGGCCGAAGAGCAGGTGGGCCTGGTCGACCAGGTGGGCGCCGAAGTCGAGGAGCGTGCCGCCGCCGGCGGCGGGCGGCTCGCGGTCCGGGGCCCAGCGCTCGAAGCGGGACTCGAAGCGACGGACCTCGCCCAGCGCGCCCTCGCCGATGAGCCGCCGCAGGGTCAGCAGGTCGGCGTCCCAGCGCCGGTTCTGGTAGACGCTGAGCAGCACGCCCGCCTCGCCGGCCAGGGTGGTCACCTCGCGGGCCGCCTCGGCGTCCAGCGCGAACGGCTTGTCGACCACCACGGCCAGCCCGAGCTCGATCGCCTCGCGGGCCAGCGAGGCGTGCGTCGCGGCCGGCGTCGAGATCGTGACGGCCTGCACGCCCGCCGCCGCGAGATCCGCGAGCGAGTCGTACGCCGGTACGCCGGGATGTCCCTTCGCCAGTTCGGCGCGGCGCTCCTGCGAGCGGGTGACCACGCCCGCGAATTCGACGCCGTCAGCCGACGCGAGCAGGGGTGCGTGGAAGATCCGCCCCCCGGAGCCGTACCCGACCAGACCGATCCGTGTTGCCGTCATGTTTCGGATCTTACGGCCCACGATCGTTTCCGTCGGGGCCGCAGGGTCCGGCGCAGCGCGCAGCGGTGTCCGGGAACACACGAACGCCGGCGCGTACCCGGCGATCGGCCCTGATACCCCGAAAGAGAGAAGTTCCGTGTCGGAAGGTTGACGGCCCGTCACAGTGGCGCGCTCGCCGAGCGACGATCGGTGCCATGGAGCCCGCACAGCTGGACCGCACCCCCTTCGCGGACCTCGACTCGATGCCCCCGGAAATGATCGCCATGCTGGTCGCGGCGCTCGAGGGGATGTCCCGGCACCCCGAGATCCGCCGGGTGCGCGACACCGCCTGGCGGGCGCTTCGCCCCGCACCCGGGCAGCGCCTGCTCGACGCGGGCTGCGGTGCCGGCGACGTGTCCCGCGCGCTGGCGGCCGCGGTGGCGCCCGGCGGTGAGGTGGTGGCGCTCGACCACTCGGCGGCGACCCTGGCCGCGGCCCGCAAGCGGCACGACGGCGGCGAGATCCGCTACGTCACCGGCGACGTCTCCGCCCTGGACCTCCCGGACGACAGCTTCGACGGCGTGTGGTGCGAGCGGGTCCTCCAGCACGTCGACGACGCGGACGTGGCGATCGGTGAGCTGATCCGGGTCACGCGCCCCGACGGCCGGGTCTGCCTGCTCGACACCGACTGGGACTCGCTCGCCTTCGACGGCGTGGACGCCGGGCTGGCGCAGACGATCGTCGCGCACATGCACGGCCGGCTCACCCCGCGCCAGATCGACATGGGCCGCACGCTGCGCCGCCGGCTGGTCGGCTACGGGCTGCACGACATCACCGCGACGCCGGTCACCTGCTACTTCCCCGATCCCGCCTCGGCGGCCGTGGTCCTGCCGATGGTCAACCCGCAGGTGCCGCAGGAGTCCTGGATGACCCCGGACGGCCTGCGGGAGCGCTGGTTCGACCAGGTCGACCGGGCCGGCGAGGACGGCGACTTCCTGGCCGTGCTGACCATCTGGGTCGTCGCCGGGACCGTGTAGCGCCCGGCGCCGCGCGCGGCTCAGTTCGTCGTGCGGAAGTGCTGGCGCTTCCTCTCGTCGCGCACCACGAAGCCGAGCCGGGCCAGCTCGCCGCGCAGCTCCGTGGCGTCGTCGCCGTCGCCGCGGTCCAGCGCCAGCTGCCGGGCGACGAAGACCGCCTCCGCCTCCGCCGGGATGTCCGGCAGGCCCGGCACCCAGCGCCGGTAGGCGTCCGCGTACGGGTCCCGCTCGGACCAGGCCGCGCCGAAGAGCGGGGCCAGCCGCCCGGAGCTCAGGTGGGACGGTTCGCGGGCCAGTTCGCGGCCGGTCCGTCCGAGCAGTACCAGCTGGTCGCGCTCGCGGTACGCCACCGCCACCTCGGCCCGCGGCACCGTCCGGGTGGTGCCCGGCCGCTTCAGCGTCACCTCGGTGCGCGACATCCGCACGGTCAGCGACTCCCGGTCCGCAAAGAACGCCAGCGCCAGCCCGGCGACCGTACCGAGCAGCAGGGCGCCGATCGTCGCCTCCGGCTCGGGCAGCCGGGCCGCCAGCCTGAGGGGCCCGCGCATCGGCGCGAACGGGATGCGCAGGATCCAGTCCGGCAGCTGGTGCACGACCCAGCCCAGCCCCGCACCGGCCGCGGGCAGCCCCGCCCACCCCGCCGCGCGCGCCAACACCGGCGTCGCCACGGTCGTCGTATCGTCGATCACGACTGCCGAGTCTCCGACCCCCGCCGGCCCGGCGGATACCGGCGGGGGTCGAGACCGCGTCGACCAAAGTCGACGCGGTGACGGCCACCCGGCCACTGCGCGCGACGGCCGCGGCGCAGTACCGTCCAGGCATGAGGCGCTGGCTGATCGAGGGAGCCCTGGCGGCCGTCGCGGTGCTCCTGGGCGCCTTCTTCCTCTCGACCACCCTCAGCGAGGGCGATGGCTGGCCGCTCTGGGTCGAGCTCGTCGCGGGCCTGGTCGCGGTGGCCGGCCTGGTCCGCTTCCGGCGGAGCCGGCCGGTCGCGCTCGCCCTCGTCCTGATCCCGCTCGGGCTCCTCTTCGGGATGCCGATGGGAGCCACGCCGGTCGCGCTCTTCGCCGTCGCGCTGCACCGGCCCGCCCGGGTCGCCGTCGGCGTCGCCGCGGTGCACGCAGTCTCGCTGGCGAGCGTCTATCTGATCGCGCTCGGCCCGACCCGCACCTACTGGGAGGCGGTGACGTTCCTGGTGCTGCTGCACGTCATCGTCGTCGCGGTCGGGATGCTGGTCCGCTCGCAGCGCCAACTCGTGCACTCGTTCGCGGAGCGGGCCCGCCAGGCCGAACAGGGCCAGCAACTGTGCCTCGACCAGGCGCGGCTGGGCGAGCGGGAGCGCATCGCGCGCGAGATGCACGACGTGCTCGCTCACCGGATCTCCCTGCTGGCCGTGCACGCCGGTGCACTGGAGGTGCGCCGGGACGCGCCGGCGGGCGAGCGGGAGGCCGCCGGGGTGATCCGGCAGAGCGCGTACGAGGCGCTGGAGGATCTGCGGCAGGTCATCGGGATGCTGCGCGAGCCCGCCGACGACCGGCCCCAGCCAACCCTCGCGGACGTGCCGACCCTGATCGAGCAGTCCCGGGACGCCGGGGCGCGGGTGGAGCTGGAGCTGGCCGCCGCCGGTCCGGTGCCGGCCGGGCTGGGCCGGCACGCCTACCGGATCGTGCAGGAGGCGCTGACCAACGCCCGCAAGCACGCGCCGGGCGCGAGCGTGCGGGTGGCGGTCACCGGCCACGCCGAGCGGGGCCTGGTGGTGGAGGTCGGCAACGCGCTGGTGGCCGGCGGGCCGACGTTGCCCGGCGCCGGTGCCGGGCTGGTCGGGATCGGCGAGCGGGTGCAGCTCGCCGGGGGCCGCCTCGAGCACGGACCAACGACGGCCGGCGAGTTCCGGCTGCGGGCCTGGCTGCCGTGGACTCCCTAGCCCCGGTGCGGGTGCTGCTCGTCGACGACGACGCCCTCGTCCGCGCCGGGCTGACCATGATGCTCGGCGAATTCGACGGCATCGAGGTCGCCGGGGCGGTCGCCGACGGCACCGAGGTCGCCGCCGCGGTCAACACCCACCGCCCGGACGTCGTGCTGATGGACATCCGGATGCCGGGCATGGACGGGCTGACCGCGACCGAGTCGCTGCGCGCCCGCCGGGATCCGCCCGACGTGATCGTGCTGACCACGTTCGACACCGACGCGCACGTGCTGCGGGCGATGCGCGCCGGTGCCAGCGGTTTCCTGCTCAAGCACACGCCGCCGGACGAGATCGCCCGGGCCGTGCGGCGGGTCGCGGCGGGCGAGCCGATGCTGTCGCCGGAGGTGCTGCGCCGGATGATGAGCTTCGTCGCGGCGGCGGGCGCCGACCCGTCCCGGGACCGGGCCCGCGCGGCGCTGCGGCGGCTCAGCCCCGGGGAGCGCGAGGTCGCGTCGCTCGTGGCGCAGGGCCGCACCAATCAGGAGATCGGTACGGCCCTGCGGATGAGCACGGCGACGGTCAAGGCGTACGTGTCACGGATCCTCACCAAACTGGAGTCCACCAACCGGGTGCAGATCGCCCTGCTGGTGCACGATGCGCGCGAGGAGGCCTCCCGCGGTTCAGGACAGCCATGACTCGTCGGGCTCCTCCTGGCCGACCGGCACCATCGCGTCGAGGAGCTTGTCGAGCGGGATGCTGGCGAAGCCCACCCGGACGTCGCTCGCCCCGTACGGCAGCCAGAACCGCCCCGCGTGCACGACCCCGCCGCAGGAGTAGACGACGTTCGGGACGTAGCCCTCGCGCTCGACGTCGTCCGGCTCCAGCAGCCCGTGCGGCAGGTCGGCGATGACGCGTTCCGGGTTGTCGAGGTCGAGCAGCATCGCGCCGATCGCGTACCGGCGCATCGCGCCCACGCCGTGGGTGAGCACCAGCCAGCCCGCGGTGGTCTCCACCGGCGACCCGCAGTTGCCCACCTGGATCAGGTCCCAGCCGCGGTGCGGTACGAGCAGCGGCACGGCGTCCTGCCAGCGGTTCTGCTCGTCGCGGGTGCTCAGCCCCAGCGTCTCACCGTCGCTGCGGCACAGCGCCAGGTGCCGCCCGTTGACCGGCCGCGGGAACAGCGCCATGCCCTTGTTGCGGGCGGCCGGGCCGCGCAGCGCGGTCACCTCGAAGTGCCGCAGGTCGCGGGTGTGCATCATCCGGCCGGCGATGTGCCGCCCGTCGTACGCGGTGTAGGTGGCGAAGTAGCCGATGCGCCCGTCGTCCTCCTCGACCTGCACGAAGCGGGCGTCCTCCATGCCGTTGCTCTCGGCCGGCGTGGCCGGCCAGAGCACCCGCTGGTGCAGCGGGATGGTGGCCGGGAAGGTCACCGCGTAGTCGCTTGCCACGATGCGCCGGATCGCCTCCAGCGTCTCGTTGGTGGTGGGCCGGGCCAGCAGCTCGCCGGGCAGGTGACCGAGGACCTCCTCGAAGGCCTCGTCGTCGTAGCGCTCGGGCAGCGAGGACAGCACCGTGGCGGTGATCTCGTTGTCCAGGTCGTCCTCGGCCAGGCCGGCGGCGAGCAGGTCGCGCCGGTGCTTGGCGCCGACCCGCTGGCCGATCATCATCGGGCCCTCGCGGTCCTCCAGCCTGATCGTGTCGTCCGGCCCGAGGATCGCGGAGCAGAAGCCGATGGAGGAGATGTGCCCCTCGCCGATCTGGCGGAGGCTGATCGCGGTGCGCAGCTCGCCCGGCGCCAGGTCGCTCTGGTCGGGGTGCGGGACCATCGACGGGTTGCACAGCGCCGCCGCCTCGACGGAGAACTCGTGGCTGAAGTAGGCGCCGATCAGCGCCCGGGCCGTCGGCGACAGCTCGATGTCCGGCGGCACCCGGTGGTGCACCAGGTCGTAGTGGTGCTGAAAGGTCGCGCAGATGTCGTGATGGCGCCCGGCGAAGCGGGCCAGCACGTCCTCCAGCAGCCGGGCGGTCTCCTCCTCGGTGAGCTGCAGGATCCGCTCGATGATGGAGGAGGCGCGGTTCTGGCCGATCTGTGCGTCCTCGCCGGGCACGAACAGCTTGATGACGACCCGGCGGCCGTCCGGCTGCATCGTGAGCGCGTGACGCATTGCGATAGAGGTGGTCCGGACGTCGCGGGGATCCAGGATTGCGGTCATGCAAGTCCGCCTGACGGTCGGGTCGCGCTCCTGCTCGCCAACGCGCGTGCGTGCTGCAACGTGGAGACGAGCGCGAGAGTGGATTCGGCGCCTTGGTTCAGATTAGGGCCATCCGGCTTCAGACCGTCAAATCCACCACCTGTCAGGGGGTCGTACATCACCGTGCCAGTGTCGTTGTCGCCCAGGAACCAGGCGATGGACATGAACAGCGGCGCGTCCCAGCGCTCGTCGCCGGTCACCGCCGCCGCGGTCGCGCAGGCGTCGGCGGTCGCGGCGGCCTCGATCGGCTGCTGGTCGTGCCGGTGCTTCGGTACGCCCGGCCGCCAGCCGCCGACCGGGACGGTGGAGAGGTGGCCGTTGTTCTCCTGCATGCGGCACAACCAGGAGAGCATGCGCAGCCCGTCGGCCAGCAGCGGCTCGTCGCCGAGCAGGTCGCCGGCCTGGATCAGCACCTCGGCCGGCGCCGGGTTCGCGTAGGTCAGCTCGCGCTCCGGCCAGACCCAGTCCGGGTCGGGGCCGGGCGGGCCGATGACCGTGGCCGCGTCGCCGAGCAGGGAGGCCGCGGCGCCGGACCGCGGGTCCGCCCGCAGCACCTCCGCCGCGCCGAGGCCGGCGAAGGCCATCGCCCGCGGCCACGGCGAGCGCTGCCGGGCCGCGATGGCGAACGCCTCGTGCGCCTCGGCCCGGATCCACGGGACCGGGAAGCGGGCCGCGGCCGTGCCGAGCCCCCACAACGCCCGGCCCCACCAGTCGCCGAGGCTCGGCTCGTCGTGCCAGACCCGGTCGTAGCCGAACCGGTTGTGGCAGGTGCCGTCCGGCGCGAGCGCGTGGGTCAGGAAGGTCAGGTACCGCTCGGCGAGCCGGACCACCTGGGCGGTGGGCTGCGGCTCGCGGGCGGCGACGAGCAGGCCCCGGGACACGTCGTCCACGCAGTAGCCGTGCTCGCGCCGGGGTATCGCGTTGCGGGCGTGCTCGAGCAGGCCGGTGTCGTCGGAGAGCCGGGCGATGTGCGACCAGTTGGGCTCGGGCGCGTCGACGAGGCGGATCGGCGGCGGCACCAGCCGCAGGCTGATGCTCACGCCGAGACGGAGGTAGTGACGGGCGTGCGGTCCTGCACCAGGCGAGAGACCAACGCCTGGTAGCGCGCGGCGACCGCGGGCCAGCGTAGCGTCGGGCCGCCGGTGAGGCCGGCCAGTTGGTTGGGTGACTCCCGCAACGCGAGCAGATGCCGGATCGCGGCGGCCATCGCCTCCGGGTCCTGGTGCGGAACCAGCAGGCCCGGGCCGTCGGCGAGCAGCTCGACGGCGTGCGGGAACTCGGTCGCGACCACCGGCACGCCCGCGCCGACCGCCTCGATGAGCACGCCGGAGGTGACCTGCTCGGTGGAGTCGTACGGCAGCACCACCACGTCGGCCGAGCGGATCAGCCGGCTCAGCGTCGCCTGGTCGTGGTAGACGTCGTCCCAGGTGACCTGGTCGGCGACGCCGAGCTCCGCGGCGAGTTTCCACAGCGACTCCCGGTAGACGTCGCCGTGCTGTTCGAGCACCTTCGGGTGGGTCCGGCCGGCGACCGTGTACGCCGGGTGCGGGTCGAGGTCCCCGAGCAGGGCCAGCGCGCGCAGCGCCCACTCGATGCCCTTGCCCGGCCCGAGCAGGCCCCAGGTGAGCAGGTGCGGGGTGTCGCGCGCCTCGCGCGGCGCGCTGGTGTGGCTGCCGGCGCCGTGCGGGATGACCGTGATCTTGTCCGCGTCGACCCGGTAGCCGGTGGTCAGCCGCCGGCGCGCGGTGTCGGTCATGGTGACGACCGCGTCGGCGGCCGCGACGATCCGCTCGAGCACCCCGCGCTGCAGCGGCGACGGACTGCTCAGCACCGTGTGCAGCACGACGATCGTCGGCACCTTGAGGGCGCGCAGCAGGGGCAGCACCTCGTCGCCGGCGTCGCCCGGGTAGATGCCGTACTCGTGCTGGAGCACCGCGACGTCGAAGCGGTTCAGCGCGTTGGCCGCCGCCGCCCAGCCGCCGGGTGTGTCCGTGTGCCAGGTGTGCACGACCCGGGGCGCCGTGGGGTCGACCTCCAGCCCGCCCCCCGTCGCGTCGGCCGAGAGCAGCCGGACCACACCGCTGCCGGGTGTGCCACCCGTCAGGTGGCTCGCGAGCGCCGCATTGAACGTCGCCAAACCGCATTGCGTGGGGGGATAGGTGCTCAGGAAGCCGTACGTGGCGGGCATGAAAGGCCTTTCTGATCAGGCGGCTGCCTCCCCGCAGCACGAACCGGCGCGCGCGGGCACGGATCGCGGCGCACACCTCAGCTATTCAGCGGCGACTAAGGAAAATGCCGCAATTCAGTAATAGGACATTAACAAGATCGGCCAATTCAGCTGCCCAATTCACGGTAAATCCGCAGGTAGTCGTCGACCATGCGGTCCGCGCCGAACCGCGCCCGGGCGCGGGCCCGGCACGCCGCCCGGTCCAGCCGACCGATGCCCGCGACGGCCGTGACCGCCTGCTCCACGTCGTCGACCAGGCGGCCGGTGAGACCCTCGTCGACGACCTCGGGCATCGAGCCCTTCCGGTACGCGACGACGGGCGTTCCGCAGATCATCGACTCGACCACCGACAGCCCGAACGGCTCGGCGAACAGGATCGGGTGCAGCAGCGCGGCGCTGCCGCCGAGAATCCGTGCCCGGTCCGCCGGCCCGACCGAGCCCAGGTAGACCACCCGCTCGCCGTCGATGTGCGGTTCCACCCGCTCGGCGAAGTAGCGCCGGTCCTGCACGATGCCGCAGAGCGTCAGCCGGCGCCCGGCCCGGCGCGCGATCTCGATGGCGTTGTGTGTGCCCTTGTCCGGATGGATGCGTCCGAAGCAGACCAGGTCCTCGCCGCCGTCCGGGTCGAACGGCAGTCCCTCGGCGTCGACGCCGTGGTAGACGGTGCCCACGTAGTCGAGGTCGGGGGAGCGGTCGGCGTCGGAGATCGAGACGTAGTGCGACCGGGCCCGCCGGTACGCCGGCAGGATGTTCCGCCCCGAGAAGCCGTGCACCGTCGTGAGCATCGGCGCGCGGCAGAGCCCGGAGAACGCCAGCGGCAGCCAGTCGAGATGGTTGTGCACGAGGTCGAAGTCGCCGGAGCGCTCGAGCGCATACGCGACGTGCAGTGCCTCCCACACCCGGCCGTCGAGCTCGGGGGACTCCTCGTACCCGGTCGGGCAGACGCCGTCGAGGGCGGCCTTGGTGACCGAGTCGAGCGTCGCGAAGAGCGTGACGTCGACGCCGCGGGCGGTCAGCCCCTCGGCGAGGAGGCTGGTGATCAGCTCCCAGGGTCCGTAGTGAAGTGGCGGCGTCCGCCACGCGACCGGTCCGAGCAGGGCGACCTTCATGGGGCTCAGTATGAAGTGGATCGGGTGTTCCGGTCGGGGTTCCCGTGTTAAAGAGGAATATGGAGAACCCCTGGTGGCACAGCGCAGTCGTCTATCAGATCTATCCCCGCAGCTTCGCCGACTCCGACGGCGACGGCATGGGTGACCTGCGCGGCATCATCGACCACCTGGACCACATCGCGGGCCTCGGCGTCGACGTGGTCTGGCTGTCGCCCGTCTATCCGTCCCCGCAGGACGACAACGGCTACGACGTCAGCGACTACCAGGACATCGAGCCGGTCTTCGGTAGCCTCGCGGACTTCGACGAGCTGCTCGCCGGCGTGCACGAGCGGGGCATGAAGCTGGTCATGGACCTGGTCGTCAACCACAGCTCGGACGAGCACAGGTGGTTCGTGGAGAGTCGCGCCGGCAGGGACAGCGCCAAGCGGGACTGGTACTGGTGGCGCCCGGCCCGCGAGGGCATGCAACCGGGCACGCCCGGCGCCGAGCCGAACAACTGGGGTTCGGTCTTCGGCGGATCGGCCTGGGAGTACGACCCGGCCAGCGGCGAGTACTACCTGCACATCTTCAGCCGCAAGCAGCCGGACCTCAACTGGGAGAACCCGGAGGTCCGCGAGGCGGTCTACGCCATGATGAACTGGTGGCTGGACCGGGGCGTCGATGGCTTCCGGATGGACGTCATCGACCACATCTCCAAGGACACGTCGCTGCCGGACGGCGTGCCCCGGCCCGGCTCGGCGTACGGCGACGGGGGGCCGTACTGGCTGAACGGGCCGCGTAACCACGAGTTCCTGCGGGAGATGCACCAGCGGGTCTTCGCCGGCCGCGACGCGATGCTGACCGTCGCGGAGATGCCCGGCGTCACCGTGCAGGAGGCGGTGCTCTACACGGATCCGGCCCGCCGGGAGGTCGACATGGTCTTCCAGTTCGACCACGTCTGGGTCGACCGCGGCGCCGATCCGTGGCTGCTGTACCCGCTGCGGCTCACCACGCTCAAGGGCATCTTCGGCCGCTGGCAGGCGGGGCTGGCCGAGGTCGGCTGGAACAGTCTCTACTGGAACAACCACGACCAGCCGCGGATCGTCTCGCGGTTCGGCGACGACGGCCCGCGCTACCGGGAGCGCTCGGCCAAGATGCTGGGCGCGGTTCTGCACCTGCACCGCGGCACGCCGTACGTCTACCAGGGCGAGGAACTCGGCATGACGAACGCGCCGTTCGCCACCATCGCCGACTTCCGCGACATCGAGGCGATCGGCCAGTACACCCAGGCCGTCACCCACGAGGGTCGGGCGCCGGAGGACGTGCTCACGGTGCTGCGGGCGCGGGGCCGGGACAACGCGCGCACCCCGATGCAGTGGGACGCGACGCCGAACGCCGGCTTCACCACCGGCACGCCGTGGCTGCCGGTCAACCCGAACTATCCCGAGGTCAACGCGGTCGCCGCGGCGAAGGACCCCGACTCGGTCTACCACTTCTACCGTGCCCTGATCGAGCTGCGGCACACCGAGCCCGCGGTCGTGCACGGCGACTTCACCATGCTGCTGCCGAACGACGAGCGGCTGTACGCGTTCACCCGCGCGCTCGGCGGCACGACGCTGCTGGTGATCGGCAACTTCACGGGCGGCACGGTCCGGGCCGAGATCGACGATGCCGCGGCGTGGGCGGAAGCGGAACTGCTTCTCACCAACGCCGCGGCACCGCGGGACCTGGTCCTCGAGCCCTGGCAGGTCGTGGTTTACCGCCGGGTCAGCCGGCCGTGATCGCGTCCCAGGAGAAGGCCAGCAGCGCGAAAGCGGCGCCGAGCAGGGCAAGCGAGACGCCGCGCGAGCCGATCGGCAGGGCGGCGAGCACGAGCAGGATGACGGCGATGAGGTAGAAGATTCCCTGGACGGTCATCGGAGAGCCTCGATTCTGTGGGGGATGGGCCGGCGGCGGGCCTGTTACCCCGGGATCGAGGTGCCTCAAACCACCGGCAGCGCCAGCGCCGAGGGGTGCGCCGGATCGTGATGCACCGTCGTGCGGGTGGCGACCAGCCGCACGGCGGTGCCGAGCGGCTCTCCGGTGCCGTAGTTGCGGGCGAAGCGCGGGTGCGCGCCGCCGCTGACCTGGAGCCGGATCCGGTGGCCGGCGGCGAACCGGTGGCCGGCCGCGCCCAGCGCGATGTGCACCGGGTCCTCGTCCGCGTGGTCGGGGGTGAGCCGGGCGAAGCCGTCGCACACGTTCACCGAACGGCCCTCGGGATCCACGTCGCAGAGCCGCACGAACAGGTCGAAGTGGCCGGTGCTCCCGGTGGCGTGCAGGTCCACTGTGGGGGTACCGATGATCTCGAGGGCCTCGGGCAACGGCCCGGTGGTGAAGGTCCGGACGTCCGCGCGCGACTCGAGGGGCCGGTTGTCCCGGGCACCCTGCGTGCGCGACTGCAGCTGGCCGGCGAACGACGGCGTCGGGTCCGCGGGGTCGTAGTCGAAGCTCGTGGCGCCGTCGGCAAGCTCGCCGAGACCGCCGTCCGGGCGCAGGTGCAGGCGGACCTCCGTGCTCGGCGGCGGCCAATGCGACAGCTCACGCCACTCGCCGCCGACGTGCACCCGGACGCGGGTGCTCCGCTCGCCCTCGCCGAGCAGGTGGACCCGCAGGTGCTCGAGGGCGTCGCGGAAGAGGTCCGGCCAGCCCTTGTCGAACGCCGACGTGTGCGTCCACGGACCGATCATGAGCGTCGGTTCCTGCCCGGCGGCGCGCAGCCGGGCGTACTGGGCGAGGGTCTGCTCGAGGGTGAGGTCGTGCCAGCCGCTGACCAGGCTCACCGGCACGGTCATCCGGTCCGCCGCCGGGCCGGCGTCGGAGGACGACCAGAACAGATCATCCGGGTACGGGTGGTTGACCCAGTCCTCGAACTCCTGCCGCCGGCCGCCGAGCGCGCGGCGGTAGGAGTCGAGCAGCGGCAGCCCCCGGACGGCGTGCCGCAGGTGCACGGTGAGCCGCAGCAGCGCACCGGCATAGGCGGCCGCTCCGGCGGACTGGTGGAAGAACGCCGTGCCGCTGATCAGGCTGAGCTCGAGCCGGAAGGCGCCCTGCCGGTCGGGGTAGAACCCCTGGTAGAAGTCGTGCGCCGGGACCTGCAGGATGGCGGCACGCCACTCGGGCGGCGGGTCCAGCCCGAGTGACCACTGCACGTAGCCGAGATAGCTCGGGCCGATCGTCGCGAACGTGCCGGGGAACCACTCCTGCTTGCGCAGCCACTCGACCGTGGCCTGGCCGTCGGCGGCCTCGTTGCGCCACAGGTGGAAGCTGCCGCCCGAGCCGCCGGTGCCGCGGGTGCTCTGCACGATCACGCGGAAGCCCTGCGCCGCGAATCCCGCGCCGAACAGCGCGTTCCACGGGAAGCCGCGCCCGTACGGGCTGCGGACCAGCAGCACCGGGCAGGGCGCGTCGGTGACCGGTGCGTAGTGGTCGGTGAGCAGCGTGCTGCCGTCGGCGGCGGGCACCTCGAGGCCCGGCTCCCACTCGACGTCGTATCCGGCGGTCTCCCGCGCGCGGCGGCGCAGCAGCCGGAGGAAAAATGGCAGTCGTTCCATCACCCGACCTCTTTCCCGTACGTTGTACTGAAACTAGCATCCCGGAGGAGCCCGTGCCCAGAGGCCGCCCGCCCGCGCACACCAGGCCGCAGGTCGTCGCGGCCGCCATCGCCGTCGCCGACGCCGAGGGCCTGGACGCGCTCACGATGCGGCGGCTGGCGGCCGAGCTCGGGGCGGGGGTGATGTCGCTCTACACGTACGTCCGGGACAAGGAGGAGCTGCTCGACCTGATGGTCGAGCAGGTCGGCGAGTTCGACCAGGCGCTCGGCGGCGACGATCTGCTGGGCCTGGTGCGCTGGCAACGCGCGCTGATGCTGCGGCACCCGTGGATGCCCGCCGCCCTGCCGAACCGGCAGCTCGGCGGCCCCAACATGCTCGGCTACCTGGAACGCGGGCTGGTCGCGCTCGAGCGCACCGGCCTGCCCGGCCCGGCGAAGATGGAGATCCTGGCGCTGCTCACCGGCTTCGTGGCCAGCTACGTGAGCAACGAACTGGCGCAGGCGCGAGCCGGGGTCACCGACTCGCAGCGGGTGCAGGAGCACGTCGCGCGGCTGCGGGTGGCGGTCGCGAGTGGGGCGTATCCGCAGCTCGCCAGGGTGATGAGCGAGGGCGCGACGGCCCCGCCGCCGAGCTTCGAGGCAATCGCGGCCCGGATGATCGCCGGTCTGGTCGGCGGCCGGCCGTGAGGTTAGGCCGACCGGCGTGGTGGGTACCAGTCGGCCATGACCGGTCACGTCCTGCCCCGCGGCGGAGCCTCCTGGTGGGGCCTGATCCCGTTCGCGGTCGCCACCGCTGTCGCCGCGCTGATCGGCGGCCTCGGGGTCGCGGGCACGGCGGGCGAGTATCAGAGCCTCGAACAGCCGCCGTGGGCGCCGCCGTCGTGGTTGTTCGGCCCGGTCTGGACCATCCTGTACGCGATGATCGCCGTCGCCGGCTGGCTGGTGTGGCGCCGCGCGGGCTGGACCCCGGCGCTCAACGCGTACGCGGCGCAGCTCGCGGTCAACGCCGCCTGGACGCCGATCTTCTTCGGCTTCGGGCGGTACGGGCTGGCGCTCGTCGACATCGTCGTGCTCTGGGTGCTGATCGGCGCGACGATTTACCTGTTCCGCCCGGTCTCGCGGACCGCCGCGTGGCTGCTGGTGCCGTACTGGGCCTGGGTCACCTTCGCCGCCGCCCTGAACGCCGCCATCTGGCACGCCAACTAACGCCACGCCCGACATCGTCGCGGGCGGCTCCTGTGATCCCGCTGAGTACGACCTCCGCCCGCGGGGCCCGCCATGGCGGCGGGCCCGTTCGGCGGTGGGTCAGGAGCGCAGGCAGAGGTCGAAGGGGTGGCCGGCCGGGTCGAGCAGGACCCGCCAGCGCTCCGGAGTCGGCTGCTCCGCCGGCCTGGTCGCGCCGAGGGCCACCGCCTGCTCTTCGGCCTTGTCCAGGTCGTCGACGTACAAGTCCAGGTGGTAGCGCTTCGGGGCTGTCTCCTCCGGCCAGCCCGGCGCCGAGTAGCCGGGCACCTTACCGAAGCCGATGCTCATCGAACCGTCGCCGATCATGGCGTACTCCGCCCCGCTGTGCAGGACGTCCCAGCCCAGCACCTGCGAGTAGAACGTCGCCAGGGCCGCGGGGTCCTCGGCGTCCAGGTTGATCATTGCGAGGGACGCGAAACCGGGCATGGCAGAACCTTTCGCCGGTGGGCGGCGCCGATCGCCGCCCGCATCCCGATCCTGCCGCAGGAGACTGACACCTCCTGTCAGGTATCCCGCCGGGCCGCCAGCCAGCCCGCCACCTGGGCCCGGGACGTGAAGCTCAGCTTGCTCAGGATGTTCTCCACGTGGCCCTCCGCCGTGCGCTGCGCCACCACCAGCCGGGCCGCGATCTCGCGGTTGCTCAGGCCCTCCGCGATCAGCGCGATCACCTCGCGCTCGCGGGGGGTGAGCCCGAGGTCGGCCAGGCGCGCGTCGGAGGCCGGCGGCGGCGCGGGAGTCTCGGCGCGCGGCGCCGGCACCACCGCCGCGTCAGCGGCGGCGCGGCCCGTCCGGTCCAGGGCCAGCGCCACCGCCTCGGCCGTGGTCAGCTCCGCGCCGCGCCGGAACGCCGCGTCGAACGCCCGGTCGCCGAGCCGGCCGCGGATCTCGTGCGTCGACTCGTCGTGGAAGTCGCGCAGGCTGCGGAACGAGGACAGCGACGCCTGCATCGCCCGCCACACCCGCTCCGAGGCGCCCAGCAACTGCGCCGCGTGCTGGTCCCGGCGTTCGCTGCCGGCCGCCCAGCCCAGCGCCTCCAGCGCCAGGCCCATGCCGAACTGCTCGTCCTCGACGAGCTTGCCGACCTCGAGGCTCTCCTTCGCCGCCTCGGCCGCACCCGCCGAGTCGCCGGCACGCCAGCGCAGCACGCTCAGCGCCCACAGCGCGAACGAGCGCCACCACACCTCGCCGTTCGCCGCCGCCAGGTCCCGGCAGGCCATCAGGTCCGGGTAACCCTTGGCCGGGTCGTCGGTCGCCAGACCCCGGGCCAGCCCGAGCACCGCGAGCGTCCACATCTGGCCGCTGAGCGCGCCCAGGTCACGGAAGGCGGTCAGCGCCTGCTCGAACAGCGGCAGCGCCCGGGCGTGGTCTCCGCCGAACATCGCGACGTTGCCCTCGACCAGCGGGATGAACGCCGCCTCCGGCGACGGCGGCAGGGCGTCGACAAGCGCCCGGGCGTCGGCCAGCAGCGCCTCGGCCCGCGACCGGTCGCCCTGCACGCAGGCGATCCACGACGCCACCCGCAGCGCCTTCACCCGCGTCCAGTGCCGCGGCGCCGGCATCGCCAGGGCACGGTCGAGCCAGTGCCGGCCCTCGGAGAGGAAGCCCCGGACGAACCAGTGGTTCTGCAGGTCGGCGGCGAAGCGCAGGGCCGTCTCGGGCGGGCCCTCGGTGACCGCGAACTCCAGCGCCACCCGCAGGTTCGCCTGCTCGTGGCGCAGCCGCAGCATCAGCGCCGCCTGGTCGGGGCTCGCCCAGTGCGCGTCACCGTACGCGGCCAGCTCGGCGAACCAGTCGCGGTGCAGGCGAGCGACCGCGTGCTGTTCCCCGGCGTCGGCCAGCCGGGCGGCGCCGTACTCGCGGACCACCTCGAGCATCCGGTAGCGGGCCCGGGGGCCGTCGCCGATGCGGGAGATGACGGACTTGTCCACCAGGGAGGCGATCAGGTCCAGGATCTCCTCCGCGGACAGCGTCTCGTCCGTGCAGACCTGCTCGGCCGCGTCCAGTTCGAGGCCGCCCGAGAAGACCGACAGCCGGGACCAGAGCAGGCGTTCCTGTTCGGAGCAGAGGTCCCAGCTCCAGTCGATCAGCGCGCGCAGCGTCTGCTGCCGCGCCGGCGCGTTGCGGGCGCCCGCGGTGAGCAGGCGGTACCGGTCCGTCAGGCGCTCCAGGATCTGGTGCAGCGACAGTACCCGCAGCCGGGCGACGGCCAGCTCGATCGCCAGCGGCATGCCCTCCAGCGCCTGGCAGAGCGCGGTGATCGTCGCGCAGTTCGCGTCCGTGACCGCGAAGCCGGGCAGCACCGCCGTCGCGCGCTCGACCAGCAGGCTGGCCGACTCGTAGCGGGACAGGTCGGCCGGCGTGCAGGCGACGTCGGCCTCCGGCACCGACAGCGGCTGCACGGTCAGCGTGGCCTCGCCCGAGATCCGCAGCGCCTGCCGGCTCGTGACCAGGATCCGCAGGTCGGGGCAGGCGCGCAGCAGGGTCTCGGCGAGATCCGCGCAGGCGCCGACGAGGTGCTCGCAGTTGTCGAGAATCAGCAGCGCCTGCCGGCCGGCGAGGAAGGTGGCCAGGCCCGGCGCGTCCGGGCTGACCGACTCCTCGCGAATGCCGAGCGCCTCGGCGACGGTGACCGCGACCAGGTCCGGGTCGCGCAGCTCGGCCAGCTCGACCAGCCAGACGCCGTCGTTGAACGCGCGCCGCATCTCCCGCCCGACGCGGATGCCCAGCCGGGTCTTGCCGACGCCGCCGGCGCCGGTCAGCGTGACCAGGCGGCTGGTGGAGAGCATCCGCCGGACGCCGGTCATCTCGTGCCGCCGGCCGACGAAGCTGGTGACCTCGGCGGGCAGGTTGCCGAGGAAACCGCGCGAGGTTGTGGCGGCGCTCATAGGAGCACGTTAGTGGTTGTGACCTCCGAAAGTGGGCTCCCGGATGCCCAACGATGCATCGAGTCGGCCGACGAGGGCGAGCCCGGCACCCACCCGCGGGGCGATCGCCCGGCCGTCCGGCAGCAGCTCACCGTTGTCGTCGAAGGTCACCACGCCGTTGCAGAGCAGGCTCCAGCCCTGCTCAGGATGGGTGGCTACCACCCGGGCGGCGTGGTGGTCGGTCTGGCCGGCCCCGGGACAGGGCGGCACGTGCACGCACAGCATGTAGGTCCTCCTGCGACCAAGAGTTCGTCGCGGTGGGTGCGTGAGACACCGGGGAACTACCCGAGCCGTACCCGAATAGCCGCTCGCGGGTACTTCTCCCGTGTCCGGCGGCGGTTCGGTGGATCACCATGGACGCCGATCGACAGAGAGGGGCGCCCATGGGCCGCCACGCGGCCGACCGGCCGAGCCGACCGCCGCTGCACTCCGACCTGTTCTCCCCGACGCCGGGCAGCGCCGCCGAGCGGTACGCGCTGGCCCGCGCCGAGGCGGCGTTCGAGGCCCTGGTGGAGCCGCACCGGGAGGAACTGGCCGCGTATGTTCGCCGGCTGACCGGAGGCGACGAGGTGGCCGCCCGCGGTGTGCTCAAGGAGACCTTCTACCGCGCCGCTCAGGATCCGTCCCGCTACCCCCAGCGTGCGTCGGCGGTACGTCCGTGGCTCGTGCTGACCGCCCGCACGGTGCTGCGCGACGGTGAGCGGTTCGCCCCGGCCGGGCACGACGACAGGCCCCGCGTCGTCGTGCCCGACCGGGGCCCGAGGTCCGCCACGACGATCGTCGCGGCCATGGAGGACCTCGCGGCGTCGCACCGGGAGATCCTCGTCGAACTCTTCTACCGCGGCGTCTCGCTGGAGGAGGCCGCCGCCGCCCGCGCGGTGCCCGTCGAGGAGCTCAAGTCGCGGCTCTACTTCGCCATGCGCTCCCTGCGGGTCGTGCTCGACCGGCAGCTGGCCGGCCGGCACGACCCGGACGAGGACTACCGCAGGTAGACCAGCCCGTCGGCGATGACGCCCGGCCGGCCCCCGGTGCCCTCCACCCTGATCTTCACGGTGTGCCGCTCGCTGTCGTTCCACGACCGGGTCCACACCGCCCGCCGGTTCAGCGTCCGCGGCGAGCGCAGATCGATCATCCCGGCCGGGCGGCCGTCAACGAAGACCTGCACCCGGCCCGAGGCCGCCGTGCGTGACACCGCGAGCGACGCCGACCGGCCGGTGAAGGACCAGCTCAGCGACGAGTTCGCGGCCGTGCTGCGCAGGGCGCTGCCGCCCAGGTAGGCGCGGCCGCCCAGCGCCCGCCAGGCCCCGGTCCGTTCGGCCCGGGCCTCCGCGACGATCACCGGCGTACGGGCGACGGCCACCGACCGCACGTTGCCCGCCCGGTCCGTCGCGCGCAGGCCGTAGGTGGTCTCCACGCCGGGTCGCACCGTGCCGGCCCACGTCGTCGCGCCGGTGCCGAGGCCGGCGGTGACCGGGCGGGTCAGCGTGACGCGGCGCAACCCGCCGGCGTCCGAAGCGGACCAGCGCAGCCGCACCGGCACGATTCCGTCCAGCGAGCCGGTGCGCAGCAGCACGCTCGGCCCGCCGGTGAATTCGGGCAGCGTGCGGTCGGACACGATCGGCACGCTGACGCTCGCCATGCGGCCGTTCAGCGCCACCGCGCGGATCCGCAGGCTGTGCCGCCCGGCCGGGACCCGCAGCAGCTCGCTGCGGTGCGCGCCGGGCGCCGACGCGGTCACCGCGCCGTCGACCTGGACGTCGAAGCGGTACAACAGCGAGCTGGGCGTTCCGGTGCGCCAGAACGGCCGGACCGTGCCGCGCGTGTACCAGGTGCCGCCGATCCTGGTCGCGCCGTTCAGCTTGGCCACCGCGAGGTTCCTCGGCCCGGCCGCCGCGATGCTGCGGATCGACCCGAGCTGGGCGTACAGGGTGTCGCCGGGGCACTCGGTCCGGCCCGTGTCGCGGTGCCCGGAGATCCGGTTCAGCATCGCCCGGGTGCCCCGGCCGTACCGGTCGCTGCCGCTGGAGATCATGGCGACCCGGCCGGCCGGCGTGTTCCCGTACGCCCCGATCTTGTACGACGCGACCTGCGCGATCACCCGCTTGACCCGGGCCGGCACCCGGCGCCCGGAGTAGTTGCCGAGCACCGCGATCGCGCTGCTGCGCGAGTTGAAGCCGAGGGTGTGCGCGCCGAGCACCGGCCGGGCCACCCCGCCCCTGCGCCCCTCGAAGAGGGTGCCGCACTTGTCGACCAGGAAGTTGTAGCCGATGTCGTCCCAGTGGTTGCTCTTGACGTGGTACGTCTCGATGCCGCGGATGATCGCGGCCGACTGGGAGCAGCTGTAGTCGTTGGTGCCGGCCGTGTGGTGCACGAAGAGGACCTGCACGTCCGTCGAGTACTCCGGCTCGCCCTTCACGATGGACTCGTCCGCACCCCAGCCGGCCCGGCTCACCAGCCTCGGCGCGGGCCTCGGCGGGACGGCGGCGCGCGCGGTGCCCTGCGGCTCCGGAGCCGGCGGCGGCGCCGAGGCCGGCGGATCGCCGGGGTTGATCAGGTCGAGCCGCAGCCCCGCCGGCAGCGGCCCGGTGCGGCCGGAGCCCGCGGCGACCCGGGCCTCGACGCCGTCGGAGTCGCCGACCCAGAGCGGATCGGTGCTGCCCCGGGCCACGGCCGCGTCCCTTGAACCGGGCTCGGCGGGGGATGCGCCGTCGGCCTCCAGTGGCTGCCACCCGGTCCACACCCCGTCGGCGACCCGCCGGGTGCGTACTTCGACCGCCCCGTCGAGCACGGCGCGCGGATCGCTCCAGGTCGCCCCGACCAGGCTGAACCGCCCGGTGCCGCGCGGCGGCACCGCCCGGGCGCCGGGCGCCGGGAGGGCCCGGCCGGCCGGCGGCGCCAGCTCGATCGTCTCGAGCGTCGGCCGGGCGGGTGCCCGGCGATGCTGATCCGCCGCCGCCTCCCGCACGGCGGCCGCGCCGCCCCCGCTCGCGGCCACCGCCGTCGCGCCGCTCAGCGCGACGGCGGTGCCGAGCATCGTGGCCATGACTCGTCTGTGCGTCTTCTCCACGTTTCCCCCCGCGAAGGCATCGGACCGGGCCAGACCAGGATGAATCGAACGGGTCCGCAATGTGCCGGGTTGCCTGTTCCGTGATGCCGGTCACGAATCCGTCAGGGTGAACTGTTCCGATTGCGCGTCGGGCTGCCGAAATGGTATGGCGTGAACTCTGTGCTGGCGTCCCTACGAGCGGGCGGCGACCCCGATGCGCTGTCCTCCGCGCGCACGACGCTGCCCCGGCGCAGCGCTAAACCCGCCTGGTCCTACATGGCCGCGTGCGTCGCCGCCATCACCACGGCCGCGATCGGCCCGGAGTGGCTGCGGGCCCCGCTGATGCTGCTCGCCATCCTCGCCGGCCTCGGTGCGACGATCTACGCCGTCCGGCGCGTCGCCCTGCCCGCACACCGCCGGCCGTGGCGGCTGCTGCTCGGCGCCGCGACGCTCTTCCTGGTCGGCATCGTCATCCGGGCGGTCGTGCCCGGCGCCGGCGCCTCCCCGCCGACCTCGATGGCGCTCATCCCCGACGCCTTCGTGCTGCCCGGCTACGTCCTGATGGGCTACGGCTTCGCCGACCTGCTGCGCCGCCGCCGCGCCGCGGACGACGACCCGGCCCGCGTCGACGCTCTGCTCGTCGGCCTGGCCGCGGCGTTCATGTGCTGGACCTACCTCATCGTGCCGTCGATGTCGCAGACCGATCTGACCCCGCTGCGCGTCGCCAACTCGTTCTTCCCCGTCATCGACGTCGTGCTGCTCGTGCTCGCGGCGCAGCTCGCGCTCTCCGGCGGCGCCCGCCAGCCGTCGCTGTGGCTGCTCATCCTGGCCGCGGGCACCATGTTCAGCGGCGACTTCATCTTCATGCTGCGCGACGGCGGGCTCGCCGACGTGCCGCAGCACGCCATCGACGTGCTGTTCATGGCCACCTTCCTGCTGGTCGGTGCCGCCGGGCTGCACCCGTCGATGCGTACCCTGACCGAGCCGCAGCAGATCGTCGTCAAGGACCTCAGCAAGGTCAGGACCGTGCTGATCGCGCTGATGGTTGTCGTACCGACCATCATCACCACGATGCGTCCGGTCACCTCGCTGCTGAACAGCATCGTCAGCGCCGGCCTCTGCTCCCTGCTGATCCTGGCCGTCTTCGCCCGGGTGGTGCGCTCCAACAACTCGCGGGCGCGCGCCGAGCGGGCCACCCGCCGCCGGGCCACCCACGACGCCCTCACCGACCTGCCGAACCGGGAACTGCTCGCCGAGACGATCGCGAGCTGGGGCGAACGGGCCGCGGACGACCAGCAGGAGATCAGCCTGCTCTTCATCGACCTCGACCGGTTCAAGATGGTCAACGACCACTGGGGCCACCAGGTCGGCGACGAGCTGCTCTGCGAGGTCGCCGGCCGGCTCAGCACGCAGATCCGCGGCGAGGACCTGGTCTGCCGGATCGGCGGCGACGAGTTCGTCATCGCGCTGGCCAGCCCGTCGCACTCGGCCCTGGCGGAGTCGCTCGCCGACCGCGTGCTCGCCGAGTTCGCCCGGCCCTTCGAGCTGTCCGTCGGCAACGTCGTGATCTCCGCGTCCATCGGCGTCGCGAAGGCGCACGGCGGCGCCCGGGCCCTCGAGCTGATCCGGGACGCCGACACCGCGATGTACAAGGCCAAGGACAACGGGCGCAACGCGTACGCGCTGTTCGACACGTCGCTGCGCGAAGAGGTCCGGGACCGGATGAACCTGGAGCAGGCGCTGCGCCGGGCCCTGCCGCGGGGCGAGCTCGCGGTGCACTTCCAGCCCATCGTGGACCTGACCACCGGCCAGATCGACGGCTTCGAGGCGCTGATGCGCTGGAACCACCCCACGCTCGGCGCGGTCTCTCCGGTCGACTTCATCCCGGTGGCCGAGGAGACCGGCCTGATCGTGGAGAGTGGAGCCTGGCTGCTGCGCGAGGCCGCGGCCCAGCTCGCCGTCTGGACCGCGCAGCGCGGCCCCGGCGCCCGGCGGCTGCACGTCTCCGTCAACGTCTCGGTCCGGCAGCTGCGCGACCGCGCCATCGTGGACATCGTGCACGGCGTGCTGTCCGACACCGGGCTCGGCCCGGACCAGCTGTGGCTGGAGATCACCGAGTCCGGCGTCATGGAGGACATCGAGACCGCGCTGAAGACCCTCAACGAGCTGCGCGCCCTCGGCGTCACCCTGTGCATCGACGACTTCGGTACGGGCTACTCCTCGCTGAGCTACCTGAACCGGCTGCCCGTCGGCATTGTCAAGATCGACCGGTCGTTCGTCGGCCGGGTCGGCGAGCACGGCTCCAACGAGCCGATCGTGCGTGCCGTGCTCGCCATGACCCGGGCGATGAACCTGCGCGTCGTGGCCGAGGGCGTCGAGACCGAGCTCCAGCGCGACTGGCTGCGCGAGCAGGGCTGCGACCTGGCGCAGGGCTGGCTCTACGGCAAGGCCGACCTGCCGGAGAACCTCGAGCCCTGGATCCGCCCCCAGGTCACGGCCTGAGGCTCCCGCTCAGGGTTCCACGATCAGCACCACCTTGCCGCGGCCGTGGCCGGCCTCGACGACCGCGTGCGCCTCGGCCGCCTCCGCCAGCGGGTACGACCGTACCGGCATGGTGACCATGCCCCGCGCGGCGAGCGCGACCACCTCCGCGAGCCGGGCGGGTGAGCGGCCCAGCCGCACCACCCGGGTGCCGAACTCGGCGGCCGCCTTGTCGTCGACGATCGTGCCGATCCGGTCGCGGGGAACGCCGAGCTCCACCGACGCGGCGACGGCGCCGCGCCCGGCGGCGTCCAGCGCGACGGTCACCGGTCCACCCGCGACCGCCCGGACCGCCTCGACCACCCCGTCCCCGTACGCCACCGGGAGCGCACCCAGCCGGCGCAGGTAATCGTGGTTGGCGGGGCTCGCCGTGCCGATCACCGTGGCGCCGGCCAGCCGGGCGAGTTGCACCGCGACCGTGCCGACCGAACCCGCGGCCGCGTGCACCAGCAGCACGTCGCCGGCCGTGACCCCGAGGTCGAGCAGCGACCCCGACGCGGTCTGCGCGGCCGCCACCAGCGCGGCGGCGGTCGGGAAGTCCAGCTCCGGCGGCTTGGCCACGACGTCCGACGCCGGAACCACCACGTGGGTCGCCTGGCCGGCCATCATGGTCGAGCCGAGCACCGGATCGCCGACCGCCAGGCCCGTGACGCCCTCGCCGAGCAGTTCGACCACCCCCGAATACTCCTGGCCGACCTGGTGCGGGAAGTGCGCCGGTCCTCGCTTGATCCACCCCTGGCGTACGGCGACGTCGAAGGGCTGCACGCCTGCGGCCCGTACCCGGACGAGGACCTGACCGGGGCCGGGCTCCGGATCCGGCAGGTCGGCGATGCGCAACACCTCGGGTGGGCCGTACCGATCGAATACCGCTGCTCTCATGCGGCGACTCTGCAAGCTGAAGCCGGGTTGAGGTCAAGCACCGCGGTGGCGCCGGCCCGCCGGGCGCGCCCGGCCGACGCCAGGTCACGATCTGACCCTCCGCCGTTCCCGCCGTGCCGGGCATCGCTACCGTTGGCGGGTGTCTGAGATCCCGTGGTGGGGGCTTCCCCTCGTCGCAGCCGTGTCTGCCCTGTTCGGGGCCGGTGTGACGCTCCTCGTGTCGGCCCGCGACAGCTACGCGCGCAGCCGCGCCAAACGGACCAAACGCTGGTACGCCGAGCGCAAGGAGGCGTACGTCGCGCTGATGACCGAGTTCGAGCGGGCCACCTACCGGCTGCGCGCCGCGTACGACGGCGACCAGCCCCCGCCGGGTCCGTTCGCGTACCTCGACGCCGTCGGCCCCGCACTCATGCAGGTGCGGTTGCTGGCCTCGGGGCAGGTACGCAGCGCCGCCCTCGCGGTGCACCTGCTGATCGAGCGGCTGTACGCCTCGCGGCCCACGCCGCCGCCGGGCGTCGACCCGGGCAAGTCGGTGCGCGAGATGCTGGGCCACGTGCCGCTGGTGATGCAGGAGTTCGAGGCCGCGGTCCGCGAGGAGCTGGAGATCAAGGCGACCCCGCCCGCGCCGCTGGTCGAGGCGCCGAGGCGGGGTCTCGGGTCCTACATCCGGCGGAGCTCCGCGGCCGAGGAGTCCCGGGTCTCTGGATGATCCCGGCGCCTTGATGGACACTGAACGGCGTCGGCGGGGGCACATCCGGGGAGGCGTTCATGTCGGATATCTCGGTCACTGACGTGATCTGTCGCAGCGGCGTCGTCGCCGTGCTGCGAGCGCCCACCGCCGACGCCTTCGCGGCGATCGGCGACGTGCTCGTCGAGGCGGGCATCACGGCGCTGGAGGTGACCCTCACGTCGCGCGGCTCCCTCGAGGCCATCGCGGGCCTGCGCCGCCAGCTTCCCGACAGCGTGGCGGTGGGCGCGGGCACGGTGCTCACCCTCGACGACGCCAAGGCCGGCGTGGACGCGGGCGCGGCCTTCCTCGTCTCGCCCGTGCACGTCAGGGCGCTCGACGGCTTCGAGGTGCCGGTCTATCCGGGCGCCTTCACCCCGACCGAGATCTTCAACGCGAGCCGCGCCGGAGCGCCGCTGGTGAAGCTCTTCCCGGCGGCCACGGTCGGCCCCCGCTTCATCAGGGACCTGCACGGCCCGCTGCCCGGCGTGCGCATCATGCCGACCGGCGGCATCGAGATCGCCGACATCGCGAACTGGCTCACCGCCGGCGCCTCGGCGGTCGGCCTCGGCGGCCCGCTGATCGGCGACGCCGTCGCCGGCGGCAGCCTGAAGCGGCTCGCGGCGCGTGCGCGCCACGCGGCCGACGCGGTCGCGTTCGCCCGCTCATGAGCGGCGGCCTGGTCACCCTCGGCGAGACGATGGGCCTGGTCGCGGCGGACGGCATCGGCCCGCTCGAGTACGCACGCGGCTTCGCCTTCGGCATCGGCGGTGCGGAGAGCAACGTGGCGATCGGCGTCGCCCGCCTCGGCGGCAGCGCCGCCTGGATCGGCCGGGTCGGCCGCGACGCGACGGGCGACCTGATCGAGCGCCGGCTGCGGGGCGAGGGCGTGCGCGGGGCCGTCATCCGCGACTCCTCGTTCACCGGCCTGATGGTGAAGCACCGCCGGACGGGCGGCCTGCTGCACGTCGACTACCACCGGGCCGGCAGCGCCGGCTCGCGCCTGGTCCCGGCGGACGTGCCGCCCGGCGTCGTGCGGGCGGCCGCCATCCTGCACGTCACGGGCATCACCCCGGCGCTGAGCGACACGGCCCGCGCGACGGTGTTCCACGCGGTGGAGACCGCCCGGGCGGCCGGCGTGACGGTGTCCGTCGACGTCAACTACCGGAGCAAGCTGTGGTCCAGCTACGACGCGGCGCCGGTGCTGCGCGACCTCGTCGCGCGGGCGAACGTGGTCTTCGCCGGGCCCGACGAGGCGGAGCTGGTGCTCGGCCCGGGCGGGCCGCCGGCCGAGCGCCTGGCCGAGCTGGGGCCGGCCGAGGTCGTGATCAAGGACGGGGCGCGGGGGTGCACGGCGCTGATCGCGGGGGAGCGCCACGCGGTGAAGGCCCTGGACGTGACGGTGGTCGACCCGGTCGGGGCGGGTGACGCCTTCGTCGCGGGCTATCTCGCGGAGCGGCTCGCCGGTGCGGCGCCGGCCGAGCGCCTCGGCACGGCGATCGCCGCCGGTGCGTTCGCGGTGACTGTCCCGGGCGACTGCGAGGGGCTGCCCACGCGCGCGGACCTGGCGTCGCTGCTCTCGGCGACGGACAACGTGGCCCGTTAGGGGTCAGATCGCGGGGTGACCGAAGAGGCCGGGCAGGCCGCCGGTGTGCAGGAACACGACCTTGCCGTCCGGCGGGTTCGCGCGCAGCCCGGCCAGGGCCCGGCCCGTGTAGGTCGGATCGAGGAACAGGCCCTCGGTGCGCGCGGCGAGTTCGAGCGCGGCCCGCACCGGGTCGGTCAGCGTCGCGTAGCCGGCGCCGACGTGCGTGCCGTCGATCTGCAGCTCCTCGGCCGGTACCGGCACGCCCATGCCGTCGAGCAGCCCCGCGACCGTCGCCCGCGCGTCGGGCAGCGCGCCGGTGTCCACACCGAACACCCGGCCCGGCCCGAGCACCGCGACCAGCCCGGCCATCGTGCCGCCCGAGCCGACCGCGACCACCACCGTGCTGAGGTCGGGCAGCTGCACCGCCAGCTCGCGGGCGCAGTCGACGTAGCCGAGCGCCGAGAACGCCGACGTGCCGCCGAACGGGATCACGAAGCCCTCCTGCGCGGCGACCGCCTCCGCGATCGGCACGTCACCCGCCCACACGATCCTGGCTCCGGCCAGGTGGTCCAGGATCAGGTTGCCGCGGGCCGCCGCGGGCGGGTGCCCGCCCAGCACGAGCACGCAGCGCAGGCCGAGCCGGGCCGCCGCGGCGGCCGTGAGCCGGGCGTGGTTCGACTGCGCCGCGCCCGTGGTGACCAGCGTGGTCGCGCCCGCCTTGAGCGCCTGCGCGCACGTGTACTGCAGCTTGCGCACCTTGTTGCCGCCGCCGCCGAGGCCGGTCAGGTCGTCCCTCTTGATCCAGAGTTCGTCCAGCGCCAGGGCCGTCGCGAGCCGCGGCGCCGGTTCGAGCGGCGTCGGCCAGGTGCCCAGTGAGATCGGCGTCACATCCACGACGCCGAGTTTAAGACCGTCCCGGCGGCACGGACCTAAGATCCGTACGTGAAATTACGAGGTGTGCTGCTGGACCTCGACGGCACGCTTGTCGACCACGAGAGCGCTGCCGCCGCCGCCCTGCGAACCTGGCTGCCGTCCATCGGCCTGGCGCCGACGGACGACGCCGTCGCGCGATGGACCACAGTGCAGGAACCCCATCTTGCCGCGTGGCGCGCCGGCCGGATCAGCTTCGCCGAGCAGCGTCGCCGCCGGCTCCGCGACTTCCTGGGTACGGGCGGCGCCGACGCCGAACTGGACGAGGTCTTCGCCGGGTACCTGAAACACTACGAGCGCGAATGGCGGGCCTACGACGACGTGCCCGGCGCCCTGGCGACGATCGCGGCCGCCGGGCTCGGCGCCGCCGTGCTGACCAACGGCACCCGGGTACAGCAGCGCCGCAAGATCGAGGCGACCGGGCTGGGCGGCCGGGTCGGTCCGATCTTCACGGTGGACGACCTCGGCGTGGCCAAGCCGGATCCGGACGCGTTCCGCCGGGCCTGCGCGCGCTGGGGTCTCGCGCCGGGCGAGGTGCTCAGCGTCGGCGACAATCACGCCCTCGACGTGCTCGGCGCCCGCGCGGCCGGCCTGCGCGCGGTTCACCTGGACCGCCTCGGCCGTGGCCCGGCCGGCGAGGCGCACCGCATGGCGTCCCTCGACGAGCTGGGCGGGCTGCTCGGTTGAGGCGGCTGCCGGGGTCTCCGCCGCGGGGTGGGCTCAGCGCAGGTGGAAGACCGGGCCGCGCGGGGTGAACGGCAGGCGGGCGGCGTGCGGCATCAGGAAGGCGTGTGCCCGGCGGATCCGCAGCACGTCGCACTCCCCGTCGGTGATCACCAGGATCGGGCCGGCCGGCGGGAAGTCCGCCGCCCGTTCCAGCAGGTTGATTCCCGGCTGGAGCACGGTGCCGCCGCGTCCGTGTACCCGTACCCGTCCGGCGATGTCGTCGACCCGCAGATAGCCGGCGTCGTAGGCCACCGCGTCGCAGAACACCACCCGGGCCGCGGGCACGTCCCGGGCGGTCGCGTAGGACGCGATAGCGCCCAGCGCCTTGCCCATCGACTCGTGACTCATCGAGCCGGAGGTGTCCAGCACGACCCCGAACGTGCTGCGCCGTACCGCTTCCTCGGGCAGGTGCCAGCCGGGGCGCGGGATGTCCGGCGCGGCGGCCTGGCGGCGCGACGGCCGCGCGTAGGTGCGCCGCCGTTCGGGAACCGGCACGTGCTCGTCGAACCAGCGCGCCAGCCGCACGTCCCAGGGCGGCGGCGGCTGCTCCAGCACCCTGATCTCCTCGACCAGCCCGCTGGGCAGCAGGCCGCGCCCGTCGCGCTGGTGGTACGCGTACCCGGTCAGCAGCGCGCGCCGGTAGTAGTCGTCCAGGTCGACGCCGCCGGAACGCGGCCCGTGCCAGGGCAGCGGCTCGCCGAGCATGTCGCCGAGACCCCTGCCGCGTAGCGTGGCGAGCCTGCGCAGCCGGCGCAGGTCCTTGGCGATCCGGTCGTAGACGTCCTCGGCCGACGCGCCCGCCAGTTGCGGGTCGTAGAGCAACCCGTCGGGAATCTCGCCGACGCCCATCTCGACGAGCCAGCCGTTGATCACGTAGTCGCAGGCGACGTTCCACAGGTACGGCTCGCGCGGCCCGACCCGGTCGGCGTGCCGCAGGGCGGCGTGCAGCATCTCGTGGGCGAGCACGAACCGCCACTGCGCCTCGTTCAGGTCCCGCAACGGGTTGACGTAGATCTCGCCGGCCTCGGCCGAGACCGCCGCGACCGAGATGTCCCAGCCCCGGGCCAGGTCGGCGTCGGCGACCAGCGTGAAACGCGCGGCCAGCGCGCCGAGCAGCGGGTACGAGCCGACGAACCAGCTCAGCGCCCGGTCCCAGACGGAACGGGGCGCGGCCGGGTCGGTGAGCGACGAGCGCGCCCCGCCGGCCACGTCCACGGCGGCGGCCGCGGCGGCGGAGAGCCCGAGGGCGAACCGGTCGGGCCACTGCGGTTCGTGACCCTTCTCGTACGCGGTCGCCTGGGTGAGCAGGTCGGGCCGGCCGGCACCGCAGCCGGTGAACTCGGCGGGTACCCCGTCGCGGCGCCACCGTCGCAACAGGACATCCTCGTCGCCGTCGGGCAGCGTCGCCGGGAACACCGCCGGCTCCGTGCCGATCTTCACCGCGCGCTGGAACCGGGTGACCACGAGGCACGCCACGTCCTGGAACACCGGGTCGTTGCCGTGCCGCGGGTCCAGGTGACCGAAGCCGAGGTGCAGCAGGCAGTGCGCGAGCACCCAGGTCCACTCGTCGACATCGAGCCGGTGCGCCCGGCTGGCGACGATCGTGCCATCGGTCGCTACCCGGGCATAGCCGATCCCGGAGCCGTCGGTCAGCGTCGCGCCGGCGCTCGGGCGCGGCCACGACCGCTCGGTGAGCAGCTGGAACATCGGGTGGAACCGGAGCCCGCGCCAGGCGGAGTCGAAGGCGAGCGTGTTCGGGTCCAGCTCCGGCGCCTTCGCCCGGCGGACCATCTCAGGCCCGCCCCGCGACCAGGCGGGGCAGGTCGCGGCTGACCTCGACCAGGAACCACGCCGGCAGTACGGGCGCGCCGTCCGGGTCGGCGGCGATGACCAGCTGGCCGCACTCCAGCGAGATCTCCGAGAGCTCGACGAGCAGGCTCTTGGCCCGGTGCGCGAAACGGCGCACCGCCGGCGGCGCCTTCTCCTTCTCGGCCGGCAGCTCCTTGACCAGCCGGACCCGGAACGTCTCGGCGAGGAAGTACAGCAGGTCGCGGTCGTCGGGCGCCTTGGGCCAGCCGGCGTCGCCGCGCAGGATCGCCTCCAGGCCGTACCGGTGCCGGACGATCTTCAGGTAGCCGCAGAACGCCGCGGCGTGTGCCGGGCTCAGCGTGCCCGCCGCGAGCAGCCGCAGCGTCTCCTCGGCCGGATCGGCGCCGAACGAGTGCAGGGCGTCGGAGAGCATGTGCCAGCTGCGCGGCGTGGAGAAGGCCTCCTCGGTCTTCGGCGGCGCGGCCCACAGGTGGTCGGGGCGCTCGCTCAGGTAGCTCAGGATCCACGGGTGGATGCCGGCGCCGAGCGCCCAGTTCAGCCAGTCGGTGTGCGACGCACGCAGGTGTACGTGGATCAGCCGGTTGACCAGCGCGGACGCCATCGGCCGGGCGAGCGCGTTGTCGCTGGACCGGTTGCCCGCGCCGATCACGATCGAGCCGGCCGGGAGCTCGTAGGCGCCGATCCGGCGGTCCAGGATCAGCGAGTAGAACGCCTTCTGCACCTCGGGGCTCGACGAGTTGAGCTCGTCCAGGAACAGGCAGTACGGCTCATCCCGGGCGATCGACTCCGGCGGCGCGAAGCGGCTGCGGCCGTCGCGCAGTTCGGGCACGCCGATCAGGTCCTCGGCGGCGAGCTGGGTGCCG
Source organism: Actinoplanes sp. NPDC049118 (assembly GCF_040648555.1). Classification (NCBI taxonomy): domain Bacteria; kingdom Bacillati; phylum Actinomycetota; class Actinomycetes; order Micromonosporales; family Micromonosporaceae; genus Actinoplanes; species Actinoplanes sp. NPDC049118. The sequence continues at coordinate 124,892 of NZ_JBEZDY010000009.1, read as the reverse complement.
ACCAGCGTGACGCAGTCCAGCCCCAGCGACGCGGCGAAGTCGCGCACCAGCGAGCTCTTGCCGATCCCCGGCGCTCCCCACACGAAGACCGGCCGCACGACCGCTACGTGCAGTAGCAGGCCGGGCAGCTGGGCGGGGGTCACGGTGACGGCGGAGTGCACGCCGGAGAGTGTGCCCCGCTCAGCTGCCCGGCCGCATCCGAATAATGATCAATGTCGTCAGGTGTGTATCGGCCCGGAGGTGCCGGAAAGCCGGCCGCCGCTGCCGTTCCAGCGCGCCGCGACGATCTCCGCGGCGACGCTGACCGCCGTCTCCTCGGGCGTGCGCCCGCCCAGATCGAGGCCGATCGGCGAGGACAGCCGGGCGATCTGGCCTGCGGTCAGGCCGGTCTCCCTCAGCCGCTTGAGCCGGTCGTCGTGGGTACGCCGGGAACCCATCGCACCCACGTACGCGAGCGGCAGCGGCAGGGCGACCTCCAGCACCGGCACGTCGAACTTCGGATCGTGGGTCAGCACGCACACCACCGTCCGGTCGTCGAGGCGCCCGGCACCGGACTCGGCGGCGAGATAGCGGTGCGGCCAGTCCACGACGACCTCGTCCGCCTCCGGGAAGCGCCGGGCGGTGGCGAAGACCGGCCGGGCGTCGCAGACCGTCACCCGGTAACCGAGGAACGAGCCGATCCGGGCTACCGCGGCGGCGTGGTCGGTGGCGCCGAAGACGAGCATTCGAGCCGCCGGGGCGAACGCCGTGACCAGCACGCTCAGCCCGGCGCCGCGCCGCTGGCCGTCCGGCCCGTAGTGCAGCAACCCGGTGCGGCCGGCGGCGAGCAGGCCCCGGCCGTCGTCGGTCGCCGCGTCGTCGATCCGGTCGCCGCCGAGCGAACCGTGCCGGCCGTCCGGCGTGACGACCAGGTGCTGGCCGACCCTCCCCGGCGGACCATCCACACAGGTCAGCAGGGCCACCGGCCGGCCGGCGGCGACCTCGTCGGCGAGCAGCGGCAACTCGGGGAAGCCCGCCCGCTCGACGAACAACTCGATCGTCCCGCCGCAGGGCAGGCCGACCTCGAACGCGTCGTCGTCGGTGACGCCGAACCGCGTCGTCCGCGGGACTCCGGCGGCGGCGACCTCGCGGCACAACTCGTAGACCGCGCCCTCGACGCAGCCGCCGGAGACGCTGCCGGTCGCCGTGCCGTCGACGCCGACGAACATGGCCGCGCCCGGCTGCCGGGGCGCGCTGGACCAGGTCGCCGTCACCGTGGCGAGGCCGGCCTCCTCGCCCGCGCGCCAGGCGCGCAGCAGCTCGTCGAGGACGTCACGCATGGTTCGCCGCCCCCTGCGGCACGTCGAGATCGGCGTCGTCGGCGAGGTGGCCGACGGGCACCACCCGCACCCGATCGCGGTGAGCGCGCAGGTAGTCGCGGGCGCCGTGGTCGCCGGTCGCGCTCGCGGCGACGCCGGCCCAGTGGTCGCGGCCGAGCACCACCGGATGCGAGCGGCGCCCGTGGTACCCGCCCATGACCAGCGAATCCGGGCCGGCGCCGGCCGTCGTCGCGCGTACCGCCGCGGGGGTGACGCCGGGCATGTCGACCAGCAGGATCACGGCCGCGCCGGCCGTCGTCGCGGCCAGCGCCGCCAGGCCCGCGCGCAGCGACGAGGCCATCCCGGTCGCCCAGTCCGGATTCTCGACATAGGTCAATTCGGGCGCGGCCGCGCGGATCCGCGCGGCCTCCGCGCCGACGACCACCAGGCCGCGGGCGACTCCGGCATCGCTCAGCACGCCCGCCGCGCGGCGCACGAGCAGGCCGCCCCGGTACGCCACCAGCGCTTTCGGCATCCCGTACCGCCGACCGGCGCCGGCGGCCAGCACCAGCCCGGCGATCTCCATACCCGGAGCGTATCGCCGGAAGGAGCCGCGGTTCAGCGCCCGAACGTCCTATCCGGATCGCCACGCGCCGCCCTCCTACCCGGGTAGGAGACGGGCTCCGACCGGCGGCCGCCGGACGGGCCCGCGGTCGGGCGAAACGCCCTCCCGGCGCCGAGAGCATCGAGGGCATGACAAACGTCCTGCGCTGGCACCGCCCGCTGATGGTCTTCACCGCCGCGATGGCCGTCCTCGCGGTGATCGCCGGTATCGGCGTCTTCACCGACCCCCGGGTGCTCACCGGCGCCCCGATCTGGCTCAAGCCCTTCAAGTTCGCGGTGTCGTTCGTCGTCTACGCCGCCACCCTCGCGTGGATGCTCTCCCTGCTGCCGCGCCGGAGCCGGATCGCCGAACTCGCGGCCACCGTGATCCTGGCGACGTCGGTCGCCGAGATCGTCGTGATCGTCACCCAGGTGGTGCGCGGCACGACCAGCCACTACAACGAGTCCACCGCGCTGAACTCGGCCCTGTTCCAGGTCATGGGCACCTCGATCCTGATCCTGTTCATCGCGCACCTCGTGCTCGGCGTCGTGATCGCCCGCGGCCGGCTCGCCGACCGGGTGTCGGCGCACGCCGTCCGCTGGGGTCTCGGCCTGTCACTGGTCGGCATGCTGGCGGCGATTCCGATGGTCATGCCGGGCCAGGCGCCGCCCGGCGTCGACGGGGTCTCGGGCGCGCACAGCGTCGGCGTGGCCGACGGCGGCCCGGGACTGCCGCTGGTCGGCTGGAGCACGACCGGCGGCGACCTGCGGATCGGCCACTTCGTCGGGCTGCACGCGCTGCAGGCGCTGCCGCTGCTCGCCCTGCTGCTCGGCACCCGGCTCGACCAGGCGACCCGGATCCGGCTGCTGGCCGTCGGCGGGTTCGCGTACGCGATCCTGACCGTGCTCCTGACCTGGCAGGCGCTGCGCGGTCAGCCGCTGCTGCAACCGGACGCGCTCACCCTCACGGCCTGGGCGCTGCTGGCCGCGGCCGCCGCCGGGGCGACGGGCGCCGTTCTTGCCCTCCGCCGCCGGCCGGACCTGGAGCTCGCGGCGTGAGCGGGGCGCTGTTCGGCCTGACGTTCACGGTCGCGGCGCCGTTCTGGGTGCTGATGATCCTGCTGCCGGGCTGGTCGTGGACCCGGCGGATCGTCGCCTCGCCGCTGATCGTGCTCCCCGCCGTGATGATCTACGCCCTGCTGGTGGTCCCGGCACTCGGCGAGGTGCTCCCGGCGGTCGCCTCGCCGACCCTCGGCGGCATCCGCGACCTGCTCGGCACCGCCGACGGCGCGGCGGCCGCCTGGGCACACATGATCGCGTTCGACCTCTTCGTCGGCCGTTGGTCCTGGCTGGACGGCCGGGAACGAGGCGTCCCGGCGCTGGTCATGTCGCCGGTGCTGCTCCTGACGATTCTGCTCGGCCCCCTGGGTCTGCTGGCCTATCTGCTGGTCCGCACCCGCTACCCGGTCACCGGGAGCGCCTAGGGTGGGCGGCGTGGGATGGGTGGGCCGGCTCTTCGACGCGCGCGACACGTTCGTGCGGATGCTGCTGCTCGATCTCAGCGGCATCAGCTACCTGCTCTTCGGGACCCACGCGGGCCGCGAGCCGACCACGACCCAGTGGGTACTGGCCGTCATCGCGTTCGTGCTCGCACTGGTCCTGCACCGGCGGCGCGTTCTCAGCCTGGTCGCGCAGGCCGCGCTGCTGGTGGTCGCCTTCCGGCTCGTCGACGACACGATGATCAACCAGGTGGGCACCAGCTGGGCCCTGCTCGAACTCGCGATGTGGGCACCCCGCCCGCGGATCCTGTGGTCGGGCGCCGGCCTCGTCGCGGCGGTCTACCTGGCCTTCACCCTCGGCAGGGAGCCCTCCCCGATCTCCGCACCGATCTTCGGCCTCTTCATCGTGGTCGGGGTGCCGGTGCTGCTGGGGCTGGTCATCCGGACGACCCGTGAGCTCGCCGTACAGGCACAGGAACGGGCGCTCGAGGAGCAGCGCCGGCGCGAGTCGGAGTCCCGGGCGGCCCGCGCGGACGAGCGCACCGCCATCGCCCGGGAGCTGCACGACGTGGTCGCGCACCACGTCGCCTCGATGGTGCTGCGGGTCGGCGTCGCCCGGCACGTCCTGCCGGACGTCGACCCGCGGGTCGCCGAGGTCTTCGACGACGTGCACGGCACGGGCACCGCGGCCCTGGCGGACCTGCGCCGGCTGGTCGCGGTGCTGCGCGACCCCTCGGTACGCACGGACGCGGCCCTCACGGCGATCGAGCCCGGCGCGCTCCCGGAGGCGCTGGCGGCGGCGGTGGAGACGGCCCGGCGGGCGGGGCTGACGGTGGACGTCTCGGTCGCCGCGGAGGTCGGCACCGTGGACTCCGTACGCGGGCTGGCGGTGCTCCGGCTGACCCAGGAGGCGCTGACGAACGTGGCGAAGCACGCGGGTACGGCGGCCCGCGCCCGGCTGCGCGCCACGGTCGTCGACGGTGACGTGATCTGGTCGGTGTCGGACGACGGCGGCGGGGTGTCGCCGGGCCTGCCGTCCGGCGGCGGCCACGGCCTCACGGGCATGCGCGAGCGGGTCGAGGTCCTCGGCGGCCGGCTCACCGCCGGGCCCGCGGCCGGGGGCTGGCGGGTCGAGACCGTCCTTCCGGCGGTACATCCGCAGCCGGATCCGCACCCCGCCGCCGGTTCACCGTCCCCGCCGCTGCCCTCAGCGGGTGCGGCGTGATCCGGATCCTGCTGGTCGACGACCAGCCGTTGATCCGCGCCGGGCTGCGGATGCTCTGCGACGCCGAGGCCGACCTGACCGTCGTCGGCGAGGCCGGCAACGGCCGCGACGCCGTCGCGCTGGCCGCGCGCCTCGCCCCCGACGTCATCGTCATGGATCTGCGGATGCCAGGCGTCGACGGGATCACGGCGACCGGCCGGATCCTCGCCGAACGGCCCGGCTCCCGCGTCCTCGTGCTGACCACGTTCGGCGACGACGACCACCTCTACCCGGCGCTGACCGCGGGCGCGTGCGGCTTCCTGCTCAAGGACGCGCCGCCACCCGAACTGCTCGACGGGATCCGCCGGGCCGCGTCCGGCGACAGCCCGTTCAGCCAGGAGGTGTTGCAGCGGCTGGTGCGGCGGGCGGTGGCGGCGCGGGTCGAGCCGCCGAGGCCGGTGTCCGGGCTCACCGCCCGGGAGCGCGACGTCCTGGAGCTGGTGGCCGAGGGGATGTCGAACACGGAGATCGCCGACAGCCTCCACATCGGAGTGACCACGGTCAAGACCCACATCACCAGCCTGATGACGAAGACCGGCAGCCCGAACCGGGTCCGGCTGGCGCTTTTCGCCCGCCGCGCCTGACGGTGTTCAGAGCCGCTGGGTCGCCAGCCAGTCCTCGACGCCGGTGACCACCTTCTCCGGCGTGCGGCGGGCCCAGAGGAAGTGATCCGGCACGGCCTCGATCGTCGCCCGGCCAACGTGCGCCGGCAGCCGCCCCGCGAGGTGGTCGACGGCCGCACCGGGAATCATCCGGTCGCCGGCGATCGCGACGAGCAGGGCCGGGACGGCGAGGCTGCTCAGCGCGGCCTCGTAGTCCGTGCGGTCGCCGCGGAGCCGGTACCGCCCGGTCCGGGCCTCGTAGCCCCAGTCGTTCATCAGCGTGCGCGGCTGGCGGCCGCCGAAGCCCAGGCGGTGCCCCGGCCAGTAGCCCAGCGAGCAGGTGACGGCGCCGACGAAGCGGACCCCGGCGGCGCGGCGGGCCCGGCCCAGCCTGCTGCGGTGGGCGGCGCCGGAGCTCGTACCGGTGGCGAGGGCGACGACGGCGTCCGCGCGTACCGTGCCGGCGGCGCCCGACAGGAGCGCGAGCTGACCGCCCAGGCTGTGGCCCACCAGCACGACCCGGTCCGCGGCGGCGACCGCGGGATCCGTGAAGATCGCGGGCAGGTCCTCGCGGAGCAGGTGCGCGTAGCCGAACGAGTCGCGCCGCAGGTCGGAGACGGGGCTGCCCGGCATGCCGCGCAGCTCGACCCCGACGACGTGCCGTCCCCGGGCGACCCAGGCCTCGAACAGCGGCCGGTAGTAGGCCACGGGTACCCCCAGCGCCGGCAGGAACACCAGCGAGGCGGACCCCCCGGGAACGCCGTACTCCTCGACCGTCAGGGTCAGGCCGTCGGTTGAGGGGACCGGGTGCACGCGAGGTTCCATCGGCCCATTCTGCCAACCCGGGCACACGAGAAAAGACCGGGAACCCGTGGCGGCGGATTCCCGGCCTTGCTGGCTATACGTTATCGCGTCCCGCGGTTCCCTGTCGGCCGTTCCGGCGGGTTTGCGATAGCCGAGCGGCGCGAACCGCCGTATGTCATCGTCGGGGCTCTCGCGCGCCGCGCGAGAGCCGGGGGAGGAGAGCGCGATGTTGTGGTTCGTCACCGGCGCCGGGCGCGGGCTCGGGCGGGCGTTCACCACCGCCGCGCTGCGCCGCGGCGACCGGGTCGTGGCCACGGTACGGCGCGACGGCGCGCTCGCCGACCTCGCCGCCGAGCACCCGGACCGGCTCCACGTCCGGCGGCTCGACGTCGCCGACCGCGCGGCGGTCGCCGCCGTGGTCGACGAGACGGCCGCGACGGTCGGCGTGCCCGACCTGGTCGTCAACAACGCCGGGTACGGCCTGATCGGGGCGCTCGAGGAGCTCTCCGAGGCGGAGCTCAGGGCGCAGTTCGACGTGAACCTGTTCGGTGCGCTGTGGGTGACCCAGGCCGTGCTGCCGCACCTGCGCCGCCGCGGATCCGGCCGGATCGTCCAGGTCTCCACGGTGGGCGCGGTCGGTCACCTGCCGCTCTTCGGCGCCTACAACGCGACGAAGTGGGCGCTGGAGGCGATGAGCGCGGCGCTCGCCGACGAGGTCGCGCCGCTGGGGATACGCGTGCACCTGCTGCAACTGGGTGGCTTCGCCACGGACTGGGCTGGATCGAGCATGCGTTTCGCCGCGCCGGATCCGGCGTACACCGCCACCCGCGAGGCGATCCTCGGCATGCCGGACTACCCGGCCGCCGGCGTGGAGCCCGGCGGCGGGGAGGCCGCAGACCAGGGCTGGGCCGACGCGCCGCCGGAGGCCGCGGCCGAGGCGCTGCTGGCGTTCCTCGACGAGCCGGACCCGCCGCTGCGAAAGATCATCGGAAGCGGCGCACACGACATGGTGCGGATGGCCCTGGAGGCACGCCGTGACGACTACCTCCGCGACCCGGACTTCGTCTGGCCCGGAACCCCGGCCGGTAGGTAGCCGGATCAGGCCGGCCGGGAGCGTTCGGTGGCCAGCCGGACCGCGAGCGCGCCCAGCACCGTACCCATGACGAGGCGCTGCATCCGCAGCCAGCCCGGCCGCCGCGCCAGGAAGACCGCGATCGTCCCCGCCGCCGAAACGATCAGCAGGTTGACCGCCAGGCTCACCAGGATCTGCACCCCGCCGAGGATGAAACCCTGTGCCAGCACGTGCCCCTCGTCCGGCCGCACGAACTGCGGGATCAGCGACAGGTACATGATCGCGGCCTTGGGGTTGAGCAGGTTGGTGAGCAGCCCCATCGCGAACAGCCGGCGCGACGAGTCCACCGGCAGCTCGCCCGGCGCGAAGACCGAGGCGCCGCCCGGCCGCAGCGTCTTGAACGCCAGCCAGCCCAGGTAGGCCGCGCCCGCGAGCTTCAGCGCCTGATACGCCTCCGGGACGTGCACGAAGATCACCGAGAGGCCCAGGTTCGCCGCCGTCAGGTAGACCAGGAATCCGATCGCGACACCGCCGAGCGAGACGACGCCCGCCCGTCTTCCCTGGGTGATGCTGCGTGAGACGAGGTACATCATGTTCGGGCCCGGCGTCAGCACCATGCCGAGCGCGACGGCGGTGACGCCGAGCAGTGAGGCGAGAGTGATCACCCGCCCACCCTCGACGCCGGCCCGGCGCCGGGCCAGAGCCAATACCGGGACCGTGGTCTGCCGGCGGGCCGGACGCCCGGGCGGCGGCCGGTTCCCGCCGACCGCGCCGCCCCGGGCGGGCGGCTCAATGCCCGGAGCGCGCCGCCATCGCGTCGACCGCGTTCTTCGCGTCGAGCAGGCTCGATCCGGTCTCGCTCCGGTAGGCGCGGACCGCCTCGATCCGCCTGCCCTCCCGGATCAACCGGAGGACCTCCGGCATCTCCCGCTCCCGGATGGTGATGCCGAGGTGCGCGACCACCGCGTCCAACTTGTTCTCGATCGCGTTCAGCCGGGCGGCCGCCCGCAACTGCTCCCGGCGCGAGTTCGCCGACGACGCCAGTCCGAGCAGGATCAGACCCACCAGCAGCAGAACCAGGGCGGCCGTCACGAAGATCTCCATATCGACCATCGTGGCAAGCCGCCGCCAATCACCGGCCGTGCGCCGCCGCGTACTTCTCCGCGATCGCCTCCGCCTCCGGCAGCTCGGCCTCGACCACCGGCAGGGCGGGCGCGACGTCCGCGCCCAGCTCGCCCAGCAGCTGCGCGAGCAGCGCCGCCGCGGCCGCGGCCTGCGGCGCGATGCCGGCGGTGACCACCGGTACGGACCGCTTGCCGGCGAGGGCGTTGGCGGGCAACTGGTCGAGCAGCACCTTGAGCACGCCGGTGTAGCTGCCCTTGTAGGTGGGTGTGGCCACGACCAGCACGTCCGCCTCCCGGATCGCCGTCACCGCGGCCGCCGTGGCCGGATCGCCCGGGGTGAGCAGGCCGGTGCCGAGCGCCCCGACCTCGACGACCGTTGCGGCACCGCCGAGCGCGGTGCCGACGGCGACGGCGAGCGTCGAGGTCCGCGACCCCGGTCGCGGATTACCCGATACAACGACGATCCCGCTCATGCCATCCCCTCCGCTGACGCTCCGGCGATGGCCCGAGTCAGGCGCTGGGCTGATGATTCGCTCGCAGGCTCGCTCATGCCATCCCCTCCGCTGAAGCTCCGGCGATGGCCTGAGTCAGGCGCTGGGCTGATGATTCGCTCGCAGGCTCGCTCATGCCATCCCCTCCGCTGACGCAAATTGCATTCGCCCGGCGCTGATTTGGTGATTCGTTCGCAGGTTCGCTCATGGTTCTTCTCCGCGTTCAGTAGGTGGTGGTCGGTCCGGAGGGCGGCGGTTATGCCGACCGTTTCAGGTGGGCGTAGGTGCCGTCGTGGTAGACCAGCGGCGTGACCGTCGCGTCCGCGTGGTGCTCGCCCAGCTCCGGTGCGGCCAGCACGATCGTGTGGTCGCCGGCCTCCACCTGCCGGGTCACCTTGCACACGATCCTGGCGAGCACCCCGTCCAGCAGCGGAACGCCGTCGGGCCCGGGACGCCAGGCGCCGTGCGCGGCGAAGCGGTCGATGCCGCGGGTGGCGAACGTCCGCGCGACGTGCTCCTGCTCCTGGGTCAGCACGTGCACGGCGATGGTGCTCGCGGCGCGCACCGCGGGCCACGCCGAGGCCGTCTTGGCCAGGCAGAAGGAGACCAGCGGCGGATCGAGCGACACCGAGGTGAAGGACGTGGCGGTGAACCCGGCGGGTGGTGCGCCGGGAGCGGTGATCACGACGACGGCGGCGGCGTGGCGGCGCAGCAACGCCCGGAACAGCTCGGAGTCCACGGCACGGTCCTGGTGGAGCGGGGTGACGGTCATGATGATCCCCTAAGCCGAGACGAGGGAGTGGTGGCGTAGCTCCTGCGGCCGTTGGTCCTCGGCGTGCGCAGCCGGCGGCGGGCTAACTTCCACCAATTGGGACAGGGTTGGTTTTGGCGGGGGCGAGGCGTCCGCGGCGGGGGTGGGCATGGGGCTTACCGTGCCTCCCTCGCTGGGCGAGTGTCAACGTCGATCCCATATCCTAGTAAACCTATGGGGTTCAGTTGACATGGAGGCCTTCCTTCGGCAGAGTCCGGGTCATGTCCACTCCCGTCATCGCCGTTGCGGCCGGCGCCCGCGCCTCGGGCGGCGTCGCGGGACGGGCACTGCTACGTCGGGGTCGCCTCGCGGCCGCAGCCCGTGCCTCGGGCGGTCGCGCGGCTGGAGCTCGTGCCTCGGGCGGTCGCGCGGCTGGAGCTCGTGCCTCGGGCGGTCGCGCGGCTGGAGCTCGTGTCTCGGGCGGCCTTGCGGCCGGCGGTGGGGTCGACCCGGCGCCGGGTCTGCCGACCGGCTTTCCCCGGCCGCCTGGGGTCATCGTGGACCGCGACCTCCGCGACCTCCGCGACCTCCGCGACCTCCGCGACCTCCGCGACCTCCGCGACCTCCGCGACCTCCGGCCCATCCGGGCGATCCCGTTCCCGGCGGTCCCGCCGCCGGCATCGGTCATGGCGATCCCGGTGATCGCCTGAACCATTGTTCAATTGTGCGCGCCGTCACCTTTCCTGGTGGCGGCGCGCCGTTGTTATGTTTTTGAGGGAAAATACTCCCGCATCATGGATTTGTTTTGACCTGAACCGCCTGGCCGTGAAGAATGGGGGACATGCAGTTGCGCGACGTACGACTCACGTCCCGCCTCGCCATCGATCTCCTCCGATGCGCGAGTGCCCGGTGTTGTGCCTGCTGATCTATCGGTGACCCGCGTGCCCTGACCGCAGCCCCCGAATGAACGATCCACGGCGCCGAAATGCGTCTATAAACCTATCCCACACATGGGAAAAGTATTGTTCAGTCGTCGACCGAGACCCGGTTGGCGGCCACACCCTCCGGAGGGGAAACCATGTCCGTTCTCGCCGTCGCCGAGCTCGCCACCACCCGCCTTGCCTCCGTCCGCCGCGGTTCGGGCCGGACCCGCCCCCGTTTGCGCAGCATCGCGCCCCCTGAATCGTCGGTCACCGTCACCATCACGCTCGGCGCACCCGGCTCGGAGGAGAGCGAGCGCGTCCTGGCGGCGCTGCGCGATCTCGTCGTGGCGGCCGGCCCGGATGCGAACGTCGATCTCGCGCCGATCGCGGCCGCCCCCGCCGCGCCGGGCGACACCTCGGGCCTGCACCTCGACCCGAGGCCCCGCGCGGTGACGCTCGACGGCCGCTCGCTGGACCTCAGCCGCCTCGAGTACGAACTCCTGTACTTCCTCGCGACGCACCCGCGCCAGGTGTTCAGCCGCAGCCAGTTGCTGGGCCACGTCTGGGGCCACATGCACACGACGGTTCGCACGGTCGACGTGCACGTGAGCCGGTTGCGCACCAAGCTCGGCAACCCGGACATCGTGACCACGGTCTACGGGGTCGGCTACCGCCTCGCCGACGACGCGGGCATCACCATCGCCGACGACTGAAAGGTTCCCTCCAACGCGGCGCGCCTGGGGCGCGCCGCGTTCCGGGCGGACCCCGTCGGTCGGTTCAGGTGCCGATCGACAACCGCACGCACCTTGCGGCGAATGTCGTCGGCGGACCGGTCGTCCTCGATGACGGCCTCGGCCATGTCGCGCAGCGCATGTCGCGCATCTCTCCGCCTTGAAGATCGTCAGCGGAGTTGTCCACGCCGGCGCGCCGGGCCGGGCCCGGGGCCCGGCGGCCACAGCGCGGCCGACAGCGGCGGTCTCGGTTGGCTGGGTGTCTTGGTGTTCGGGCGGTGGCGGGCTGCGGTTCGTGATCGCCGTGCGGTGGCGGTCTCGGTTGGCTGGGTGTCTTGGTGTTCGGGCGGTGGCGGGCTGCGGTTCGTCATCGCCGTGCGGCACGGCGCCGCCGGCCTGCATGAATAGTGCCCGGGTCGCCTCCGGTGGCGGGTCGAAGCCGAGCTTGACGCGCAGTTCGTGAAGGGGCGGCGAACCCCGGGCTCCGGCCGGCGTCATGGTCCGTGATGCCGCGCCCGCGAACTTCGGGGCCGCCGCGGTGCCGGCCGCCCGGCCGGCGTGGTCGATCCGGTTGGGGTGGAGCGGGGATCCGGTGTCGTGTCCCCGGCCGCGGGTGTGCGGTTTTTGCGTGCCGTGACCCGGACCGCCGTCGTCCTTGCGGTGGGTTCCTCCGACATCTGTTTTTTCTGCGGCGTGCCACTGGCGCCAAAACCCCCGTTTGCCTATCGTGTTGATAGGAGATGGGGGGCCCGTCGTGGCGCGTGTGGTGGCAGTGGTCGGGGGAGGGTGTTCCGGGGTCCTGATGGCCCGGGAACTTCTGCGATGTAGCGACGACGACGTCGTGCTGGTCGAGCCGGGTGAGCCCGGCGGCGGGGTCGCCTACGGCTCCGCGCAGCCATGGCACCTGCTCAACTCGCGGGCGGGCGCGATGAGCGCCGACCCCGACGACCCGGGCCACTTCGTCCGCTGGGCGGCCACCACGCCGGCGGCGTTCCGCCCCCGGGCCGAGTACGGCCGGTATCTGCGAACCGTCCTCGACGAGGCGGCCGCCGCGCACCCCGGCCGCCTGCACCTGCGCAGGGCGCGGGCGGCGGCGATCACCCCGGACGCCACCGTCGCGCTGGACGACGGCTCGGCGATCGCGGCCGATCACGTCGTCCTCGCCACCGGCGGTCCGGCGGCCGCGCGCCAGGGCGTCGTCCATCCGCACTACATCGCGGATCCGTGGCGGCCCGGCGTGCTCGACTCGCTGCCGGCCGACCGGCCGGTGCTGCTGGTCGGTACGGGGCTGACCGCCGTGGACGTGGCGCTCACCCTGACCGCCGACGGGCGCCGGACCGCGCCCGTCGTGGCCGTGAGCCGGCGTGGCCTGCTGCCGCTGACCCACACCGCGGACGCGGCGCCGCCGGCGGTGCCGTCGCTCGACGACTGCGCCACGCTGCGGGACGTCGTCCGGGCCGTGCGCGCCGCGGCCGGCGAGGCGGGGGACTGGCGGCCGATCGTGGACGGGCTCAGGCCGTACCTTGATGAGCTCTGGACCGCGCTGACCCCGGCCGAGCAGGATGCGTTCCTGCGGCACCTGGCCCGGCCCTGGGAGTGCCACCGGCACCGCATGGCCCCGGAGATCGGGGCCCGCGTCGCGGGGCTGCGGGCGGCCGGCCTGCTGGAGATCCGCGCGGGCGGGGTGGCCGCGTGGCCGGGTCTCGCGGACTTCGCGGCCGTCGTCAACTGCGCCGGGCCGGGACGGCTGCCGGCGGCGGCCGGGCCGCTTGTCGGCGGGCTGCTCGCCGCCGGCCTGGCCCGGCTCGGTCCGCACGGGCTCGGCCTCGACATCGACGTGGACGGCCGCCTGATCGGCGCCGGCGGGCGACCGCACGATCGGCTCTGGGTCATCGGCCCGCTGCGCCGCGGCGCCCAGTGGGAGACCACTGCCGTGCCCGAGATCCGTGCCCAGGCGCGGCGCCTCGTCACCGATCTGCATTCCGGTGCCCAGGTCGCGGCCGCGGCATAAGGCATTTATATCGAGCAATTCTTTAGTGCCCCTTTGTAGGCGGTGAGCGAATCCGCCCGCGCCCGGCGGCCGTGCGCGAGTGCCCGGATCGCCGGAGCCGTGTCGGCCGCCGGGCGGCCCCTGTGGAGGCGTGCCGCTGCCGAGCAGCGTGCCGTGCCGCCGGTGCGGTGCGTTCCGTGTGGCCATCCGGGCCGGTTCGCCGGTGGTGCGATCCGGTTCCGGAAGGTGACCGCGATTTCCGGCGGGTGGTCACGGCGCCGACCGTCCGTGGCGTGAATCAAGTTGACCGTCGGCATCCCGAACTGGTGATAGCCCAGTGATATGACGACGTCATTTGCGCTGCTCAGAGGCGGTTTGACGGGCGTCTAGGTGACTGTGCGCCGAACTCGGACAGCCTTGAGTCCAGATCGATTGTTCTCGATACTACCGGTGGCACCGGTACTCCGGACACCCGGCGTACACCTCATCCCCCTGGGAGGAACCTGTGCGTAACCCCGGTTCGAGGCTCGGCCGACCGATCGTCGGCCTGGCCGCCGTCTTGCTTGTAGGCAGTGCGTTCGCGTCACCCGCATCCGCCGCCCCGAGCGTCGCATCCGACCCCTCTTTCGCCCCCTCAGCACTCGCCGGCAAGCTGGACACCCAGTTCGGCGCGGCGACCGCCGGCTCCTATGTCGACTCCGCCGGCAAGGTCGTGGTCAACGTGACCGACGCCGCCACCGCCAAGTCGGTAAGCGCGGCCGGTGCAACCCCCCGCTACGTCGCCAACAGCGGCGCCGTGCTCGCCGCCGCGGACGCCACCCTGAAGACCCAGCTCAAGACCCCCGGCACGTCCTTCGGCCTCGACCCGGTCAGCAACAAGATCGTGGTCACCGCGGACAGCTCGGTCACCGGCGCGAAGCTCGACGCCGTCAAGGCGATCGTCGCCGGGCTCGGCGACAAGGCCTCCTTCGAGTCGGTACCGGGCACGCTGCGCACCACCATCTCCGGCGGTGACGCTATCTACGGCGGCGGCGGCCGTTGCTCGCTCGGCTTCAACGTCCGTAGCGGCAGCACCAACTACTTCCTGACCGCCGGCCACTGCACCAACAGCGCCACGACCTGGACGAACGGATCGGTGACGCTCGGCACCCGGGCCGGCACCAGCTTCCCCGGCAACGACTACGGCATCGTGCGCTACACCAACACGACCATCACCAAGACCGGTGGCGTCGGCTCGCAGGACATCACCTCGGCCGGCACCCCGGCGGTCGGCGCGACCGTCTACCGCCGCGGCAGCACGACCGGCACGCACTCGGGCCGGGTCACCGCGCTCAACAGCACCGTCAACTACGCGCAGGGATCCGTCTCCGGCCTGATCCGCACCACCGTGTGCGCCCAGCCGGGCGACAGCGGCGGCTCGCTCTACTCCGGTACCACCGCGCTGGGCCTGACCTCCGGCGGCAGCGGCAACTGCAGCTCCGGCGGAACCACGTACTTCCAGCCGGTCGTCGAGGCGCTGAACGTCTACGGCGTTTCGGTATTCTGATCCATCCTCCACCACGGAAAGGCCCCACCCGCCCGGTGGGGCCTTTCCGCTTGGTGAGTGGACAGGGTGAGAATGAGCGACAAGAATCGATCAATGCCTGCAGAAACCCCGCTCGAGTCGAAACGGAAGATCGGACGAGGAGGGCTGGCCCCGGGTTGCCCCGTCCACGCCGGCGCCGACGACGTCTGGCACATCCAGGACTTCACCACGGCGCGGGCGATGCTGCGCAGCACGGAAACCCGGCAGGCCGGCTTCGACGCCGAGAACGCCAGGAGACACGAGGGCCGGATGCGCATGCCGGTGCTCTACCGCGACGGGCCCGAGCATCGTGAACACCGTCGCCAGACGGCCAGGTTCTTCACCCCGAAGAGGGTCGACACGTCGTACCGGGCCCTGATGGACAGGCTGGCCGACGAGCAGTGCGCGAAACTGCGAAGCCGCGGTGGCGCGGATCTGTCGCAGCTGTCCTTCCGGCTGGCGGTGGCGGTGGCGGCCGAGGTCATCGGCCTGACCGAGAGCGGCCCCGGGATGGCGGGGCGCCTGGACCGCTTCTTCGAGGAGAAGAACAGCGGCAGCCGCCCGGTCCGGGCGTGGAAGGAGTTCCGCTCCACCGTCAACATGGGCCTGTTCTACTGGCGGGACGTGCGCCCGGCGATCAAGGCACGCCGGACCGAGGCGAAGGACGACCTGATCAGCCACCTCCTCGGCGAGGGCTGCAAGAACCCCGAGATCCTCGGCGAGTGCGTGACGTTCGCGGCGGCGGGGATGGTGACCACCCGCGAGTTCATCACGCTGGCGGCCTGGCACCTGTTCACGGACTCCGCGCTGCGCTCGGCCTACACGGAGGGCTCGGAGTCCGAACGGGTGGCCATCCTGCACGAGATCCTGCGCCTCGAACCGGTGGTGGCGAACCTCTACCGCTGGACGACGGAGGAGATCGAGGTCGGCGGCGCGACGATCCCGGCCGGCGCGCGGGTCGACATCGGCGTCGCGGCGGCGAACCTGGACCCCTCGGCGGTCGGCGCGGACCCGGGCGAGATCTGCCCGGCGCGGCCGATGGCGGAGGGCATGGGGGACGCGGGGCTGTCGTTCGGCGACGGGCCGCACCGGTGCCCGGGTGCGTACATCGCCATCCAGGAGACCGAGATCTTCCTGACCAAGCTCTTCGGCATGCCGGGGCTGCGGATGGTGACGCCGCCGAAGGTGGGCATCCGGGCGGAGATCGCGTCGTATGAGCTCACCGGCCTGCGCGTAGCGGTAAGCACGGAATCCTGACCGCGACCCACCCTGCCGCTCGGCGCGGCAGGGTGGGTCGCCCGGTCAGCTGGTCGCCCAGAGCGCCGGCACGTTCGGCGGCTCCCAGCCCGTCAGCGACGTGTGCGCCTGCAGGCAGCGGTACCGCACGCCGTTGTAGGTGACGATCCGGCCCGCCGCGTACGCGGTGTTCACCGCCCACGCCGTCGCCGCCGGGTTCGTCGTCGGGGTGGCGGTCGGGGTCGCCGTCGGGGTGCTGGTGGTCGGCGGCGTGGTCGCGGGCGGCGTCGTCGGGCTCCCGCAGCCGCCGAACACCCGGAACTCGAACAGCGAATACCCGTACGGCGTGCCGCGCTCGGTGCCGCTCATCCGCACGTAGCGGGCCGTGCCCGAGATCGCGTGCGTGACGTTGCCGCCGGTGCCGGCGGTCACCGTCGCGGCGGTGGTCCAGGCGTTGCCGTCCGTCGACGTCTGGATCTGGTACGCCCTGCCGTACGCGGCCTCCCAGCTGAGCTCGACCCGGCCGAGGACCCGCGCCGAGCCGAGATCGACCTGCAGCCACTGCGGGTCCGCGAACGCGCTGGACCAACGGGTGGCCGCATTGCCGTCGACGGCGAGGCCGGGCTGGTAGTCCGCGTTCTCCACCGAGGACGCCGTGGCGGTCCTGCCCTGGGAGAGC
This sequence comes from Actinoplanes sp. NPDC049118, assembly GCF_040648555.1. Lineage (NCBI taxonomy): Bacteria > Bacillati > Actinomycetota > Actinomycetes > Micromonosporales > Micromonosporaceae > Actinoplanes > Actinoplanes sp. NPDC049118. Next base: position 108,261 of record NZ_JBEZDY010000009.1, on the reverse strand, counting down.
AGCACGTCGCCGGTGCAGGCGGTGGGCGTCGGAGTGGGCGAGGTGGTCGGCGGCGTGGTCGGTGGCGTGGTGGTGCCACCGCCGACGGCGTTGCCGCCGCTCCAGTTGGTCGCCCCGCTCGCAACGGTCTGTCCGCCCGGGACGCTCAGCGTCTTTCCATCCGAATACGTCACCGTCAGCGCGGCGTTCGTGATGTTCGCGGCGACGTAGGTCTTCGCGCCGTTCTTCGAGAACACCTTGGCCAGCGGGTGACTCGCCGTCACGCCGGTGTCGACCTGGCCGAGCGCCGCGAGGTTGCGCAGCCAGTGGAACGTGTGCGCTTTGCTCTCGCCCTCCTCGGACGTGTACGAGCTGTTCGCGCGGAACTTCGCCAGCGCCGCGTCCGGATCGCCGAGGGCGAGATACTGCCAGAGCATGTCGCGCCAGGCGGTCGGCTCGCCGCCGTTGTTGCGCACGAGCTCGGCGTAGGTGGCCTTGACCGACTCGGGGTAGTCGCCGAGGTAGAGCTGGCCGCCGGTCATCGGCAGCATGTTGATGCCCACGACCATGGCGTGGTCGCCCGAGAACCACGTCGCGTACGCGCCGCCCGAGCCCCACACGATGGCCGAGTAGTTGTGGCCCCAGGTCGCCGGGAAGTTCTCGTTGCGCACGTCGAACCAGTACTCGTTGATCGCCGCGGCCTGCGTGGTGTGCAGCCAGATCCCGGCGTCGCGCACGGTGTTGTTGCCGGTCGCCTGGCCCCACTGGATCAGCGCGTTGGCGAAGTTCTGCCCCTCGGACGAGGACTCCTGGTTGTTGCCCGCGCCGAACGCGCCGTGCCCGGAGGCCCAGTCGTGGCCCGCGTAGATGTCGAAGTCCCGCAGGTACGGGAACCGGGTGTCGTTGCGGTCGTAGTTGTTGGCGTCGCGGATGAGCAGGTCGACCATGCCGCCGTACTGGCCGGGCGCGGCCCAGGCCGGGTCGAACTTGGCGAGCGTCGCCGCCGCGGCGACGTAGTAGCCGTAGTGGAAGTGGTGGTCGTTGAGGTCCTCGTCGGACGCGTACGACGCGGGATAGCCGATCAGCGTGCCCCAGTTGCGGTCGTAGTAGAAGACCCGCGAGGACTTGCCGGCCGACGCGGTGAACCAGTCCGTCAGCCGGGTCCGGATGACGTTGAGCGCCGAGTCGCGTACCGAGGTGATGTTCAGCTGGTCGGCGATCTCCGCGATCCGGGCGGCCCGGCCGAGGCCCTTGCCGGTCCAGTACGTGTCGTCGCCCCTGAAGTCGGCCGGGTTGCTCAGCTCGTTGTTGAGCAACGTGGTGATCGTGCTGAGGTCGGCGCCGGCGGCGTCGCCGACGGCGGGGATCTCCGGCAGTACCCCGGTGTACTTCATGGTGGTCTGGAAGCCCGTGCCCGTGACGATCTTCATGGCGCCGCGCGGCGAGACGTAGGTGCGCGACAACGGGGTCGAGCCGGTGAGGTAGCGCCACTGGTGCGGGTAGAGCGCGATGACCGTGCCCGTACCGCTGCCCTCGCGCGCGGTGGTGGTGAACGCGTACGTGGTGTTCACCGTGCCGGCGCCCTGGTTGTACGTGTACGACATCCTGGTGCCGGTCACGTGGCTGTGTGCGTACTGGCCGTAGGTGTCCGCGAGTGCGATCTTGTCAGCCGTCGCGGCGCTGGAGAGTGTCGGCAGCACGGCCACCGAGAAGTAGCCCTTGCCGGCCAGACTGGAGCGGATCGTGCTGCCGCTCAGCGTCCACGTCGAGCCGGCCGGGCCGTACGCGACATAGTCGTGGCCGCCGATCGAGAAGCCGATCCGGTTGCCGCTGTTCTGCCAGGCGGTCGGCGGGCCGGTGACGCTCAGCAGCGCGTCGCCGCCGGTCACCTGGTAGTAGGAGAGCGGCAGGCCGTGGCCGATGGTGGCCTTCATGGTCCGGGCGCCGTCGCTCCAGGACGGCGTCACCGTCCAGTCGCTCCAGCCGTCCACGAGCGACTGCGTGGCGTTCAGCCCGGCGACGCCGACGACGACGTGCTGCGCGTACGGGTAGTGGTACTCACCGAGTCCGGTCGCGCTGCCGCTGATGGCCGCGTCGGTCTGGTATGACAGCCCGAGCCCGCTCGCCACCGGCCGGTACGCGGCCGGCCCGGCGAAGAGCGGCTGGGAGAAGTTGCACTCGTCGCCCTTCTTGAACAGCAGCGACGACCACCAGTCGTTGGTCGGCACCGGTCCGGCGGGTGCGTTCGGGGTCAGGTACTGCCGCGGGTTGGCCGAGATGTTGCCGCAGCCCGTTGGGAGTTTCGCGCCGGCGGGCAGGGTCTCGGTGTAGCTGCCGGCGCCGACGGTCGCCGCCTCGGCCGGGCCGGTCACGGACACGGCGAGGACGCCGGAGGCGAGGGCGACGGCGGCGGCGGCGAGGCCGGCCAGCCGGCCGCGCGGGGAGCGCCGATGGGGAACCGGGGAAGGGGGGATCGGGGGTTTCATACCGGGGTGCCTCCGATGGGGAAACGGGGGTCGCCATTGCCGCGGCGGTGGACCGCGGGCGAGGTCGTGAGAGCGCTCTCACGGTTCCGCGAGGCTAACTGTTACGAAGTGTTTCGTCAATGTTTACAGTCGTGAATAGGGCCTGCTCAGAAAGGATCTGTCCGGCATTGCCCGGCGACGCCTGGCGCCCCGCGCCGCGCGGCTGCCGACTGCGATCGCCGGCTGCTCCGAGCCGCTGCGCGGCGCTGACAACGCGAGCCTGGTGGCCGCCGCGAACGGCGACCTCTACCTGACGAACCGGCGACGCGGGAAGGACCGGTTGCCGGACTCGTTCGACTGGGAGGGTGACGCGAACGACACCCAGCGGGCCGTGCTCGACCGGGCCCGCAAGGACCGCTGGAAGCAGGTCGAGACCGAGGTGCTGCGAGTCACCCCGGATGGCCGGGTCGCCACGGCGGCCGGCCACGCCGACCTGGTCGCCGTGCACGGCGACTGGCTCTACCTCGCACAGGGTTTCGTCGACGAGCACGGCGCTGACCGGGTGGTGATCGTCCGGACCGCGATCCCGCGGTAGTCATCACCCATTGCGGGGCGTCGCCGGCGCACACCCCCGTCGGGTGCGCGCCGGCGCGCGGAACAGGTGGTGGCGCCCGCTACGGCCTGGGCGTCACGGTGCCGGTCACCGTCAGCGTGGCGTCCTTGCCGCTGAGGTGCCCGCTGCTGAAGCGCCCCGTACCGGCGAGGGTGACGGACCCGGCCGCGTCCATCGGGCTGCCGCCTGGCTGGTCGGTGCGCAGCGTGATCGGCAGGCGGGAGTCCGAGTCCCACGGGAAACTGAGGCTCTCGTCGAACAGCAGCGTCAGGGCGAGTGACATGGCACCCGTGGGGCGGCTGAACGTGCCGGCGGACGACTCGAGGCGCACGGTCACCCGGAAGTCCTGCGGCCCCTGCGTGATCCGGTCGCTGGTGATCTCCGGCCAGGACCGGACGCTGACCCACTCGCGGTTCACCCCGTCGAAGTAGAGGTTGAACGAGACGTCGCGCGACAGCGGCCCGGGCACCCGGCTGTCGGTGGTGGTCAGCGTCACGCGCCCGGTGAACGTGGCCGACAGGGCCGGCGCGGATCCGTTGTTGTCGCGCAGGCACCGCTCGTAGCGGGGCTTCACCACGGCGATGCTCGCCTGCACCTCGCGGATCCGCTCCACGATGTCGGGCTTCTCCGACGGAGGTGCGTTGCGCAGGGCCGCCTGCAGGCTGGCAAGTCGCGTGTTGAGCCCCGTCAGCCGGTCGTGGTCTGCCTGGCAGGGCGCGGGCACCGCGGCGTTGGCGGGCGCGGCCGCCGGGGCCAGCAGCGTGCCGACGGCGAGCAGCAAGCTGGTGACCGCGGTCGCGATGCGGGACGGTTTCACGTCGGTTCCTCCGTGTTGTCGATGGGCGGCCGCGCGGCACGCGGCGTCCTGGCCGCCCGGCGGTGGTGGTGCCGCGGGGCGCAACGCTGGACGCTAACGGCGCCGTGCCGCGCCCGGCAGGCAGGAACCTGGGTGTGACGCGGCCCGGAAACCTGCCGCCGCGACCATGGCCACCACCCCGCATACTCAGGGGCCGCAACGGCGGACCGGAGGTCGAGCGTGGGACGGGTACGAGCCGCCGTCGGCGTCGGCGCGGCAGCGTCGGCGTTCGGCATCGCCGCCATCGCCGTGTCGTGGCAGGTCTCGTCGGGGCGCCTCTGGCTGGATGTCGGGCTGCGCCTCTGGGGACTGGTCGGCATCGTGGTCGGCGTGGTGGTCTGGATCCGGGCGCCGCAGCCGCGGCTGGGCTGGATGATGGTCGCCGCGGCGGCGCTGTGGCACGTCAATTTCCTGCGCGGCAGCACCGAGCCACTGGTCTTCGCGATCGGCTTCTGCGGTGCGTACGCGTGGACCGCCCCGGTCGGTCATCTGCTGTACACGTGGCCGACCGGCCGGTTCACCAACCCGGTGGCCCGGGTGCTCGCGCTGGGTGGCTACTTCACCTCCGTCTCCACGCAGGTGCTGGCGTACCTGGTGGACCACCCGTCGGCGCCGCAGGCGTTCGGGCTCCCGCAGCAGCGGACCCCCGCCACCGACGTCGGCAGCGTGGTCTTCGCGGCCTCGGCCGCGGCCATGGTCCTGGTCATGGCGCAGCGGTGGTGGCGATCCAGCGGGATGCGCCGGCGCTCCGCGGAGCCGGTCTGGACCTTCATCGTCGTGGCGTGCGGGATGGGCATGGCGGTCAGCCTGATCGCCTTCTTCGACCTGCCGGTCCGCGCCGAGGCGGCGCTCATGCTGGCCGCCATGGTGATCAGCCTGCCGGTCGTGCCGGTGATCCACTTTGTGCAGCGGAGCCGCAGCCGGACCGCCACCTGGCGGGTGGCCCGGGTGGCCCTGGAGTTCGGGGAGCCGACGGCCGAGGTTCCCGCGCCGGCCCGCCTGGAACGCTCCCTGGCCCGCGCGGTCGGCGACCCGACCCTGCGACTGCTGTACCCGACGTCCGGCGGCGGGTACGTCGACGGCGCGGGCCGCCCGCGCGGGGCCCTGCCGGGTCCCGGTTCGGGCCGGGCGGTCACCCGGGTCGACCGGCGCGGCGTCCTCGTGGCGCTCATCGAGCACGACGAGGCCCTGCACAACGAACGGACCGTCGCCGAGGCGGCCGGCGCCGCCGCCGGGCTGGCCCTGGAGAACGCACACCTGTACGCGACCCTGCACGCACAGATCGGGCAGCTGCGAGACTCCCGGCTCCGCATCGCCAGCAGCGCGATGACCGAGCGCCGGCGGGTACAGCGCGATCTGCACGACGGCGCCCAGCAGGAGCTCTTCGCCGTCCTGGTGCTGCTCGACATGGCCCGGCACCGATTGGGGGACACGGATCCGGCCGGCGCCCTGGTGCACCGGGCGCATCGCCAGCTCGGCGACGCGATCGGCTCGCTGCGGCTGCTGACCGAGGGCATCTACCCGGTCGAGCACGGGCTGGTGCCGGCCGTGGCGAACCTCGTCGACCGCGCCCCGATCCCGGTCACGGTAGACGCGGACGCGGGCCGGCACGAGCCGGAGATCGAGAGCACCGCGTACTTCGTGGTGGCCGAGGCCCTCGGCAACGTCTACAAGCACGCGGACGCCGCGGAAGTCCGGCTCTCCATCCGGTGCGGCGACGGCGCGCTGGTCGTGCGGGTCAGCGACGACGGGGGCGGCGGCGCCGACCCGGACGGTGCGGGCCTGCGCGCCCTCGCCGACCGGGTGGCCGCGGTCGGCGGCGTGCTCACCGTCGCCGCCGGGGAGGCCGGCGGCACGGTGGTCGCGGCCGACTTTCCGTTGCCCCGGCCGTGTTGTCACGAACGGAAGGACACCAGATGCGCATCGTGATCGTGGAGGATCAGGGCCTGCTGCGCGACGCGCTGGCCGAAGGGCTCGGCGGGCGCGGCGTCGAGGTCGTCGCCAAGGTCGCCGACGCCGAGGGCGCGCTGGCGGCCATCAACGCGGCCGCACCGGACGTCGCCATCCTGGACATCCGGCTGCCGCCAACCTTCAGCGACGAGGGCCTGGTCATCGCCGAGCAGGTACGCGAGCACTACCCGGCCGTGGCGATCCTCGTGCTGTCCTCGTACGCCGAGGTCGACTTCGCCGAGCGTCTGCTACAGATGCAGGACGAGTCCCGGGCGATCGGGTACCTGCTGAAGGAGCGCGTCGGCGACCTGGCGGAACTCACCGAGGCGCTGCGCCGCGTCGCGGCCGGCGAGGTGGTCATCGACCGCCTGATCATCGACCGGCTGATGAGCCGCCGCCGAGCACCCGACCCCCTGGCCGCCCTCAGCCCACACGAACGACGGATCCTGGCCCTCGTGGCCGAGGGCCGGTCCAACCTGGGCATCGCCCAGGTCCTCGGCAACCGCATCAGCACCGTGGAGAAACACGTCTCGGTGATCGCCGACAAGCTGCGCCTGCCGGCGGCCAGGGACAGCGACCGCCCACAGGTCAACGTGCGGGTCCTCGCCGCGCTGATGTACCTGCGCAGCCTCGACACCGGCCGGGCATAGCCGACACCCTCGATCGCGCCGCCCATGTTGACTTCACGGTCGGACCGGCGACCTCAGATCGGCGGCGTCCCGCGACGCTCGATGCCTCGATGCGGTTTACAGGTCCATCGCGTAGACCCGGACCTGGCGGCCGGTGTCCGGCTGCACGGTCTCGCGCTCCAGCGACATGCCCAGCTTGACCATCACCCGCGCGGACGCCTCGTTGCCGACGACGTGGATGCTGACCAGCCGTCGCAGGCCGAGCTCGGCACGAGTGTTGGCGACCACGGCCTGGGCCGCCTCGGTGGCCAGGCCCCGGCCCCAGTACGCGCGGCCGAGCCGCCAGCCGATCTCCACGGCCGGCATGATCTCGGGCAGGAAGGTCGGCACCGCCAGTCCGGTGAAACCGGCCAGCTCGCCGGTCTCCTTGACCTCCACCGCGTACAGGCCGAAGCCGTGCTCGTCCCAGTGTCGCTGGTAGCCGGCCAGGCGCTCCGCGGTCGCGGCCCGGTCCAGGGTGCGGCCGTCGTGGATGTAGCGCATCACCTCGGGCTGGGCGTTGACCGCGGCGAACCCGTCCAGATCATCGCTTTGCCAGCGGCGCAACAGCAGCCGCGGAGTCTCCAGGGACGTGGCATCAAGGGAGCTTGTCAGGTCGGGCACGTCCCCTTCGTAGCATTTCGAGGTACCACGGGGCGATGGATCATCTGCGGCCCTGGCCCAGTCCGTGGGCCGGAGGGTCAGCGGCCGTTCGCTTCGTCCTCGGCCACCCGGTCCTCGCCGCGGCGGCGCAGCCGCCTGAGCCCGGGCATGCCGATGATCGCCATGTGCAGGTCGTTGGCGACCTCGAGCAGCGCACGCAGGTCGGGCCCGACCTTGTCGAGCGTGCCGAGCAGCGGCATCACGTCGTCGCTCAGGTGCTCCCGCAGCCGGGGCAGCTCGTCGATCATGCGGATCGCGGCGGTGATCTCCTCCGGCGTCAGCTCGTCCACGAACCGCTGGGCCAGTGGGGCCGCGCGGCGCAGCGTCGGGCCGTACTCGTCGAGAAGCTCGCGGGCCTCGGTCGAGGTCGCCCCCGCCTGCCGGACCACCACGGAGGCCGCGCCGGTGAGGGCGCCGGCCTCGGTGAGGATCGCGGTCGCACCGTTGACGGTCGCCGCGGCCCCGTCGGCGGTCGCGGCGACGCTCTCCAGGAGCTCGGCCGCGCGCGGCGCGATGACGCCGGCCTCGTTGACGGCCAGCGCGGCGCCCGCCATGATCACCTTGGTCTCGATCAGCGCCTCCTCGGCGCCGTCGAGTACGCCGTCGACGCGGTCGAGCACGCCGTCGACCCGGTCGATCAGCCCCTCGGCGCGTTCGGCCAGCAGCGTGATGCGGCTGACGAGCAGTTCGGTCTGGCCGAGCAGGCCGACCATGCGGACCGGAACCGTGGCGACGGAGGCCGCGGTCTCCACCACCTGACCGATCGCGTAGCGGCTGAGCTCGACGAGTGCGGAAGGTGACGGGAGCAGGGCCATGGCCACCATTGTGCCTCCCGGTGCTAGTGACTGATAGTGATAGGTCACGCGCGGTAGGTAGTGCAGTTTGGGATCCCGCGCAAGGCGCGGCACTATGCATATGTGCGACCAACCCGACTCTGGATCTTCGCGGTTGCGGCAGTGGTGATCGTGGGCGGCGCCTCCCTCATCGGCCTGGGTATGCAGGACGACGGCGGCGGCACCGGCGGCGGCGTGCTGCCGCGCTCCCTGACGTTCGGCGAGCCCGACCCGACGGCCTCACCCACGCCGACCGGTCCGAGCCCGGAGGAGCTGGCCGCACAGGAACGGGCCAAGCGCACCAAGGCCCTCGACGCGGCCCTGAAGAAGTACGCGGCCACCGTCCCCGAGTTCTCCGTCGCCGTGCTCGACAAGAAGACCGGCGAGCGCTACTCGTACCGGGGCTCGGAGAAATACGACACCGCCAGCATCGTCAAGGTCCAGGTGCTGGCCTGCATGCTGCTGAAGGCGCAGGACGCCGACCGCGACCTGTCCTCGAGCCAGCTGTCGCTGGCGAAGCGGATGATCCGGCTCAGCGACAACAACGCCACCACCTCGCTCTTCAACCAGCTCGGCAAGGTCTCGGCGGTCAGCAAGTGCAACAAGCGCCTCGGCCTGAGCCAGACCGCGGTCAACAGCTCCTGGGGCCTCACCCGGACCACGGTCAACGACCAGGTGAAGCTGCTCTCCGAGCTGGTCGACAAGGCGGGCCCGCTGGACGCCGATTCGCGCAAGCTCGCGTTCACCCTGATGAACACGGTCGACGAGAGCCAGGACTGGGGCGTACCGATCGTCGCGAAGTCCGGCGAGACCACGACGGTGAAGAACGGCTGGGACACCCGCTCCAAGGACGGCGGCCTCTGGGCCGTCAACACGGTCGGCCGGGTGAAGGGCGACGAAGTGGACGTCTCGGTCGCGGTGCTCTCCCACAACAACCAGAGCATGGACGGCGGCATCACCCTGGTGCAGAAGGTCGCCAAGATGACCCGGCAGTACCTCAAGTACTGAACCGATCAAGGCGATCAGGTTGCCGCGATCACCGCATAGGTGACGCGAGCTCGCTAGTGTTGGGCCTGCCCGTGTTCGGCGACGTTCGGGGCGTGTTGGACCTGGTGGGGCATGCCGCCGACTCTGGTCATCGCCTCGTGCTGCTGCTTGGCGTGCTCGGTGAGCGGAACGGCCCAGACGGCCGTGCCGTACGCGCAGACCTCGGCCCACGACTGGCCGAGCTCACCGTTGCTGAACCGGAACGCGACGATGGCGTTCGCCTGACGCTGCTGGGCCTGCCAGGCCATGCGGCTCATGGCCTCATTGCGGCTGTGCACCATCAGCTGGGTCATCTCGGGCACCTCGCCCCCGTTGAGCGACCGGATGCTTGCCGCCATCCCGGTGCCGATGTTGATGGCTCGCACCGTGACGCCGTACACCTCCCCGAACACCGCATCGATCCGGTAGCCGGGGATCTCATCTGAGCTGACGATCAACATGCCTAGATCGTAGTGATCAAGGCAAGGCGGCCCGGCGGCGTGGCGACAGGTAGCGGGATTCCAGGTAGGTCCGGGCGACTTCGAACGGGACGCTCAGGACCTCCCGGTCGCCGGCCGTCTCGTCGTCCTGCCGCCAGTCGTATTCGCCGCGCCCGTCCGGGGGGATCGTGGTCCAGGGCTCGATGCCGGCGCCTCGGCCCGCTCCGGCACGTCGATCCTGCCGGAGTATGAAGGCCGAGCACAGATGGGCCTGCGTGACGAGGATCCGCCAGAGGACGGGATGGGTTCGGGGATGGAAGTTCCGCAGCATTCCGACGAAGGGGTAGCACGCCTGATTGACGGCGCTGCCGTTCTTCGAGAAGGCGGCGTCGAACTCACCGAACCGCATGACGCGAGCGGGGGAGTCTCCTCCGGAGATGATGATCGACTGGCCGGCCGCCTCGAGGATGCCTGACGGCAGGCCCTGATTCGGGTGCTCTTCGTGTGGCTTGTACGGCAACGGCTCGGGTTCGCACCTCGCGAAGGAGTAGGGGTCCGTGATCGTCCAGGCGAGCTGTTTCGCCATCCAGTACTGGATGCGCGTCTCCTCGTCGAGGCGCAGATCGACAAGCGTCATCCGGTCCTGCAGCAGATGGAAGATCGCTACCGGAGCCACCAGGCGATGGATGGTCGTCCGCAGGTAGTAGCCCTCGCCGGAGAGCCAGCCGTCGGCCGGCTCGAGGTTGCCTTCCCGCGCGCATCTCGCCAGCCCGACTATCCGGCCCGCCAGGTCCTCGGCTCGCTCGGTGAGCTGGAAGAAGAGCGGCTCGGTGACCTCGTAGAGCCGTTTGCGGGCGTCGTACGCATAGTCTCTGCGCGCGTCCTGTTCCTTCGCGCTCTCCGACAGCGCGGCGTTCTGCTCGTTCAGGTGTTCCTGAACCGACCTGTCGAGGGCCGACCTCTGGTCGTTGAGGCGTTTCTGAACGGACTCGTCCAGGGCCGCCTTCTCCTTGTTGAGGCGCCTGTTGAACAAGAAGGTCAGGACGGCGACGGTCACCGCAGGGCCGATGAGGAACCCGAATATCGTCACCCACAGTGGAGTCTGGCTCATGCCACCGACGTTACTTGGCGGGTGGCTACGCCGACTCGGTCTGTTCCTGGCGTGCGGCCCGGCGCTTGCTGATCAGGCTGGCGATCTGGCCGACCACCAGGACCAGGGCGACCGCCGCGACCACGCCCTGCCACGGTTCCGGGAAGATCGAGCCGCCGGCCACCCCGATGCTCGCGTAGACGACCGACCAGAGCACGCAGGCCGGCACGTTCGCCACGATGAAGGTGCGCCAGCTCAGGCCGACGAACGCCGCGGCCAGCAGCACGGGCACCCGGCCGCCGGGCAGCAGCCGGGAGACCAGCAGCACCGGCACCTGGCTGCGGTCCAGCCGCTCCTTCACGGCCGTCAGGTGCTCCTCGCCGCGCAGCCAGTGCAGGCGCCGGGCGAGTTGTTCGCCGCCGGCGAGGCACATCGCGTACATGACCAGGTCGCCGGCGTAGGCGCCGAGCGCGCCCGCGGCGATGACGAGGACGATGAGCAGCGGGTGGTTGTGGAAGGCCAGGGCGGCCGCGGCGCTGACGGCCGCGCCGGTGGGCACCACCGGCACGATCGCGCCGAACGCCACCACGAGCGACAGCCATGCCAGGGCCCCGAGTTCGGATATCACGTGGCCGGCTCGAAGCTGAGCGTCTCGCCCTGCGTGAGCACCCGGACCCGGGTGTCCGGGGAGGTGCGTGCGGCGTGCCGGGCGAACTCGGTGCCCGGGTCGTGGAACATGTGCGACCGGATCCGGCTCAGGCCGGCCGGCCAGAACGTGCCGTAGTGCACCGGGACCGCCCAGGCGGCCTTCACCCGGCGCAGCGCCTCGGCGCCGTCGGCCGCGTCCAGGTGGCCGTGCGAGCCGAGGGTCGGGCCCCAGCCGCCGACCGGTATCAGCGCGAGGTCCAGCGGGCCCAGCGAGGCCATCCCGTCGAATAGGCCGGTGTCGCCGCTGTACCAGGTGCGGGCGGCGCCCTCGATCACGAAGCCCATCGCCACCGATCGCAGCCGGGACCACGGGCCGCGGCCGCCGTCGTGCTTGGCCTCGACCGCCCGCACCGTGACGGCGCCGACCGTGGTCTCCTCGCCCGGCAGCAGTTCGACGCAGCGGTCGGCGTAGGCCGCGCCGAGGCCCCGGGCCACGAGCGTGGTCGCACCGCGCGGCACGATCAGCAGCGGCTCGCCGGGCACGGCCCGCAGCGACGGCAGGTGGAAGTGGTCGGCGTGCAGGTGCGACAGGAGCACCGCGTCCGGGGCGCCGGTCAGCTCCGGCGTGGGGCCGGCGTTCCGCCGGAGGTGGATCAACCGGTTGGTGAGCAGCGGGTCGGTGAGCAGGCAGACACCGGAGTCGGCCAGCCACATCGTGCTGTGCCCCCACCAGGTGACGCTGGTTGCGCTCATGGACCAACCGTACGGGACCGGGCACACAGCCGTCTTAGGGCGCGGCCGCAGAGCCGGGCGTACAGGTGCTGGAAGAGCACCGCTGCCGGGCCGCCGAGGCGCATCGGCAGGCGGGCCGGCGCGCTGAACGCGGTCACCGCGAACCAGACCCGGCCCTGCCCGTCCCGTTCGACCGTGAACGACTCCTCGCCGCGTGCCTGGTGCCCGGGCAGCGTGCCGTAGCCGAAGCCGGCCAGCTCGGGGCCGGCCGCGGCCCACACCACCTCGCACGGCACGACGAGGGGCCCGAGCCCGACCGTCAGCCGTACGCCGGGAGCGGCCCGGTCGGCGGCGGTGCGGATCCGGGCGCCGGTCGCGCGGTGCATCCGCAGCGTCAGGATCGCGTCGGCCGCGGCCGCGAAGTCGTCGCGCCTGAGCTCCGTGCGGTAGTGCAGGTGCCGGTAGCCCGGGGGTAGCGGCTCGTGCCGGGTCGCGCCGACCTCGGCGTACGTGAATCCACTCATCAATTTCCTCCCTGATCAGAGATATGCCCCGGCGCGGCGCCAGCCCACCATGCCGCACACCGCGAAACCGAGCGCGTTCGCCACCCCGTGCGTCGCCGCCATCCAGCCCAGCGACGGGTGCGGCAGCCCGGTCGCCTCGCCGAGCGCCCAGCTCACCGCGAGCACCATCGACACGGCGAGCACGGCCGCGGAGCCGCCCAGCAGCACCGCGGTGAGCGGGTCGGCCGCGCCGGTGTGCGCGTAGCGCCAGACCAGCCAGCCGACCATCCACATGCCGGCGGTCAGCACCAGCGCGCCGGCGAGTTCGACCGCCTCGGCCGTGAAGTAGCCCAGCAGCACCAGCAGCGTGCCGGCGGGCACGGTCAGCGCGGCGGCGTCGGCCGCTCGGCCGGGCGCGATCCGGGTCTGCAGCCCGGCGATCAGGGCCGCGGCGAAGCCGGCGAAGTGGAAGTGCGCCACGGTCAGGGCCAGCACGCCGAGCTCGAAGGAGAACAGCCGGTAGCCGGAACGCTCGGCGATCAGCGCGCTCGCCGCGACGGCCGGGCTGATCAGGGCGGTGAGCACGGCGGCCTCGGCGGCCCACTCGCCGCGGGGCCGGGCGGGACGGCTGACCGCGTACGCGCAGAGCAGCGCCGCCGCCACCGCGTAGACCGTCGCCAGTGCGGTGGCGGCCGGGCCCCGGGGCAGCCACAGGCTCACGGCGCCGGCGACCGCGCCGACGGGCCAGCACCGGCGGGCGAGCTCGATGCCGGGATCGGCGAGCAGCCGCAGCCCGGCCGGGACGACCACCAGCATGCCGACCATGACGAGAAGGTTCACCAGCACCCACATGGCGACCACCCACTTCTTTGAACGTGTTCAACTACGGTGCCACTGTAGCGCATGGGCCCGGGTCGCCGAACTCCGGCGACTCCTGCACACTGGCGCCGTGACAGGACCCCGCTACGCCGTCGTGAACCCCGCGACGGTCCCCGATCTGGAGGAAGCCGGGTGAGCAGCACCGAGCCGGTCCCCGAGACCAGGATGATGCCGGGCGACGAGCTCTCGGCCGATGACGCGTTCCTCGCCCTGCGGCACTACGGACGCTGGCACCTGGTGCGCGACGCCTTCGTCCGGTTCCGGTACGGCGACGGCTTCAGCCACTCCCGGGCCTTCGCGCTGCAGCTCTGCCTCGCCATCGTGCCGTTCCTCATCGCGCTGTCCGGGCTCGCCACCGACCTCGGCGTCTCCGAGGGCGGCCAGGTCGTCGCGGACACCGTCATCGCGCTGACGCCCGGCGCCAGCGAGCCGCTCGTCACCGAGCTGCTCGACGACGACGAGCGCACCGAGGAGGCCGGCGAGCTCGCCCTCGCGCTGGGCTTCGTGACCGGGCTGTTCGCGCTGACCTCCGCGATGGCGCAGATCGAGCGCGGCGCCAACCGGATCTACGGCGTCGAGCGCGACCGCAAGGCGTCGCGGAAGTACCTGCGCGCGGCGATCCTGGCGGTGGTGGCCGGGCTGCCGGCCCTCTTCGGCTTCCTGCTGCTGGTCGCGGGGCACTCCGCCGGGCAGTCGGTCGCCCGGCACTACGGCTGGGGTGCCGGCGCCCTGACGGCCTGGGACTGGGTGCGCTGGCCGGTGAGCCTGGCCCTCATCGTGTTCGCGGTGGGGCTGCTGTTCCGGCACTCGCCGCGGCGCCGGCAGCCCGCGCTGAGCTGGCTGCTGTTCGGCGCCACCCTGGCCACCGTCCTCTGGTGGGTCGCCAGCCTGCTGCTGGCCGGCTACGTCCGGGTCAGCGACGGCTTCGGCGCCACCTACGGGCCGCTGACGGCGATCATGGCGCTGCTGCTCTGGGCCAACCTCACCGGGATCGCGATCTTCTTCGGCCTGGCGTTCGCCGCCCAGCTGGAGGCGCAGCGGGTGGGCGTCGCCCGGCCCGCACAGCACGACCGGTGGGAGCCGGGTACGGACGCCGAGCCCCGGGAGGCGCCGGACGGCGACGTGCCCCGGCAGCGCGAAGCCGGTGTGAGCTCCGAGTAGAGGGGGTAACACCCGCGCACAAGCGCGAGTCCCCGATCGGGCAGGAGTCACACGGATGTCCACCGACCACGGCACGGTCCACCGGCGAACCGGCTGGGCGCCGCTTCGCCACTTCACCGGGCGCAGCGTGCTCGGACTGTCGGCCGTCGTCGTGATCGGGCTCGGATTCGGCCTGCTCCTGCTGCTGGTCCGGCTGCGCTGGGAGCCGCTGCAGCGGCTCGACCACGCCGTGGCGGAGGGGCTGAACGGCCTGGTCGCCCCGTACCCGCCGGTCGTCACCGCGCTCGAGGCCGTCGCGCGGCTCGGCGGCCGGCCGATCATGATCTGGCTCGTCACGGTCGTCGTGGTGCTGCTGCTGATCCGCAAGCGCACCCGGCTCGCGGTCTACCTGGCCGTCACCGGGGTCGGCGCGCTGCTGCTCGACCCGTCGCTGAAGACCCTCGTCGGCCGGCTGCGCCCGGTCGTCGAGGCGCCCGTCGCCACCGCGCCCGGCAACAGCTTCCCGAGCGGCCACGCCCTCGGCTCGATGGTCGTTTACGGCGCCCTGCTCCTGGTGTTCCTGCCCGCCGTCGCACCGCGCCGCCGCAAGCTCGTCATCGGCCTCACCGCGGTGGTCATCGCGGCCATCGGCATCACCCGGATCGCGCTCGGCGTGCACTTCGCCTCCGACGTGCTCGCCGGGTGGCTGCTCGGCGCCGCGTGGCTCGGCGTCACCGCGTACGCGTTCCGCCTCTGGCGCCGCGAGGTCGGCCGGCCCGTCGGCCCGTTCGCGGAGGGGCTGGAGCCGGAGGCGCGCCGCGACGTCACCCCGGCGCCCGACGAGGAGGAGGTGCTGCCGCATCCCTGGGCGGGCGCCGCGGTGCTGATCGTCGGCTGGGTGTTCACCTTCGGCGTGCTGTACGTGCTCGGCTGGGCGGTCACCAACCGCACCGAGGGCACCTGGATCCGGTCGGTCGACGTCGGCGTCGGACGCTGGCTCCAGGGCTACCGGACGCCCGGCCTGGACGACCTCAGCTACGTGTGGAGCAAGGCCGGCGACACCCACATGATCCTGGCGGTCTCGCTGATCTTCTGCCCGCTGGCGCTGGCCGTGTGGCGGAGCTGGCGGCCGGTGCTCTTCGTGGTGCTGGCCATGTTCGGCGAGCTGAGCCTCTTCCTGGCCGCGTCCGCCGCCGTCGGGCGCCCGCGCCCGCCCGTCGAGCAGCTCGACGGGCAGCTGCCGACCTCGTCGTTCCCCTCCGGACACATCGCCGCCACCATGTGCCTCTACGTCGCCATCGCCCTGCTGGTCGTGCCACGGGTACGGGCGTGGTGGCGGTGGCTCCTCGTGGCGCTCGCGGTGGTCATGCCGCTCGGCGTCGCCCTCTCGCGGATGTACCGCGGCATGCACCACCCGACCGACGTGCTGGGCGCGGGAGTGCTGACCGCCTGCTGGATCACGCTGCTCTGGTTCGTGCTGCGGCCCAACGCCGACGTCGAAGACGGCGACCCGGCCGGCGCCGGTGAGCCCGCCGCCGGCACGGACCGGGATCCGGCCGAGGTTCCCGTCCGGTGACACTCAGACTCCTGACCTGGAACATCAGGACCGGCGGCAGCGGCGGCCGGCTCGACGCCGTGCTCGAGCTGCTGCGCCGGGAACGGCCGGACGTCCTGGCCCTGCAGGAGCTGCGCGGCTTTCCCGGACACCGGATGCGGGACGTGGCCCGGGCCCTGGGCATGACGCCGTTCCTCGCCCGGTCGGTACTCGGCCAGCCGGTCGCGGTGCTGGTCCGGCCGCCGCTGCGGATCGTCTCCTGGTCGGCCGTGCGGTGGCGGCTGCACCACGCCGCCGCGGTCGTGGTGACGCCCACCGCGGCCGGGCCGGTGACGGTGGTCAGCACCCATCTCAACCCGTTCTCGCCGAAGCGCAGGCTCCGCGAGGCCCGCCGGCTGATCGCGCGGTGCCGCGCGGCGCGGGGACCGGTGCTGATCGCCGGCGACCTCAACTCGCTCGACCCGGGCACCGACCACACCGGACGGCTGGCCCGGCTGCCGGAGCACCACCGGCGCCGCCATCTCGGCCCGGACGGCGCGGCCGACACCCGGGCGATCGCGGAGTTCGCGGCCGGCGGCTTCACCGACCTGTGGCGGGTGGCGGGGGAGGGCGACGGGCTCACGGTGCCGACCACCGCCGGCGGGGGAAGCGAGTTCTCCGCCGCGGGGATGCGGCTCGACTACGTGCTCGCCACGGGGCCGATCGCGGCCACCGCGACGCGGGCCCGGGTGATCCGCGGCGACGAGGCGGAGTACGCCTCCGACCACTACCCGCTCGCCGTCGAACTGGACCTGTAGCTACAGGTCGGCGACGACCCGGTCGCGGCCCTCGCGCTTGGCGACGTAGAGGTTGCGGTCGGCCAGCGACAGCAGCGCCGACGGGGTGGCCCGTCCCTCGGCCGCGGTGGTCACGCCGATGCTGGTCGTCACGCCCAGCGCGCCGGTGATCGGCTCCCAGGCGTGCGCCCGGATCCGCAGCCGCAGCCGCTCGCAACGCTCGGTCGCCTCCCGCGCGTCCATGCCGGGCAGCACCAGCAGGAACTCCTCGCCGCCCATCCGCGCGGCGATCATCGGGCCGCTCACCGCCTCCAGCAGCAGCTGGGCGACGTTCTGCAGCACCGTGTCGCCGGTGCTGTGCGACAGCGTGTCGTTGATGCGCTTGAAGTGGTCCAGGTCGAGGATCGCCACCGAGATCGGCGTCCGCGTGGCGACGGCCTCGCCGAGCAGGGCGGGCAGCCGCTCGTTGACGTAGCGCCGGTTGTAGAGGCCGGTCAGCGCGTCGCGGTGGGCCATCTCCCGGAAGTGCTCGCTCGCGCGGCGTGCCTCGGTCGCCTCGAAGACGGCCTGCAGCGCCCGCGCCTGCGCCTCACGCTGCATCGAGTGCAGGGCGGTGGCCGCCGAGTGGAACGCGCGGTGCTCCTCGTACGCCTCGCGGAAGCGCCCGGTGGCCGCGTACAGCGCCGCCTGCTCCTCGCGCGCCTCCGCCCGTACCCCGTCTAGGCCGCGCTCGTCCGCAACCCGTACCGCGACGTCCAGGGCGGCCTGGGCGCCGGCGTAGCGGCGGTCCAGCCGGCGCGCCTCGGCCAGGGTGAGCAGGGAGATCGCCCAGGTGTCGCCCTCGTGGCTCAGGATCGTGGAATCGGCACCGTCGACGAGCGGGTGCAGGATCTCCTCGACCGCCTCGTAGTTCCCGCTCATCATCTCGATGCGGGCGATCGTGTCGAGCTCAAGCGCCCCGAACGCCCGGCCGCCGCCGCGCGCCTGCACCGCCCGCATGTGCGCGACCATCTCCCGGGCGCCGGGCTCGTCGTCGTTCTCGTAGGCCGTGTAGGCCATGTTGTTCAGGATGTTGAGCGTGAGATCGAGGTCGCCCTCGGCCGTGGCCAGTTCGAGCGCCTCGCGGAAGCGCCGGGCACCCTCCTCGGTCGAGCCGCTCTCGTCCAGCGCCACGGCGAGCGTCATCAGGTGCCGGGCGCGGGTCGACCCCGGCTCGTCGCCGGTCAGGTTCGCGACGCACTGCACCGCATGGGTGAGCGCCTCGGACTGGTCGCCGATCTGCCCGTAGAAGATGCCCAGCACGCGGTGGGCGCGGGACAGCAGGAACGGGCTGTCGTGCTGCTGCGACCAGGCGAGCACCTGATGCGCCCAGCGGCCGCCCTGCTCCGACCTGCCCTCGCGGATCAGGGAGATCGCGCGTAGCAGCCGGGCGCGCATGGCGAGCTCCTCGGCGCCGAGCTCGGTGGCCTGACGCTCGACGATCGCGGCGGGACCGGCCACGGCGCGGAACTCGGACGGCGGGCGGCTCTCGAGCTCCACCAGGGTCGCCTCGAGCGCCGCGTGGTCGCCCACGAGCACGGCGCCGGCCGTTGCTGCCGCCTCCGTCGTCACTGGCGCTCCTGCATTTCCGGGGGTCCCGGTGGGTCCCTGGCACAGCTCCCGATCGGGTGTCCGCGGTGATTGCTGAGGTTCCGCCTGGTTGCGAATCGGTTAGGACGGGCTCTAGTTACGCCTGGTGCAGACGGGTCTGGACGCGGCGACCTGGTCGACCGTGTAGACCACGGCGACGGTGAAGCAGTAGTCGTTCTGCTTGTTGAGCCCGTAGACGACGTAGTCCGTGGTGCCCGCGGGAAGCTGCTGGAAGGCCCGCTGCTCCTGCCCGGTGCGGCCGCCGGAGATCAGCACCGGGCCCTCCGAGCCCTTCGGATAGCGCCAGGTCAGCGAGACGCTGTCCCGGTTGTCCTTCAGCGTCACCGAGGTCGGCGCCACCGCGGTGTTCGTCGGCGACGGCGACGGCGACGGCGAGGCGCTGGTCGGCGGTGCCGCCGCGGGTGCCGCCGCGGTGGGGCCCGGCGCCGGATCCCGCGCGCCTTCCGGCAGCGTCGCGACCACGACCGCGGCCGCGACCGCGATCCCCGCGACGAGCACGGCGGCCAGGACGAGCGACTGCCGGGATGGGTTCCGGTCGGGGCGCTCCACCGGTACGGGCAGACGACGGTCGGGCACCGGGGCGGTCGCCCGATCGACCGGCCCGCGGGACAGGCGCGGCCCCGGCGGGTACGCGTCGGGCGGGTAGGCGTCCGGCGGGAACGAGTCGGGCGGCCAGGGCCCGGGCGGCTCCACGGTCCAGGCCTGCGGCGGCAGGGCCGCGGCCGTCCCGTTCTGCCCCGGCGCCGCCCGAGCCTGCTCGTCGACCTCCGGCTCGAGGTCGGCCGGCGGACGGTGCAACGCCTGCTCGGGTACGGCCTGCTCGTGGGGCGCCGGCCGGTGCAGCGCGTGCTCGTAGCTCTCGTGCTCGGGCACCGCCGGCCCCTGCTCCTGGATCGGGGCGGCCGGCTGGGCGGGTGGCGAGGTCAGCGGCAGCGTCAGGGGCGGTTCGGGGCGGGCGTGCCGGCCGGTCAGGTCGCCGGGCGCGGGCCGGCGTACCGGGTGGACGCCGGGGATCGTCGTGGCCGGGACCCGGGTCACGCCGGACGCCGGGCCCCCGGACGTCGGCCCGGTGGAGCTCTGTACCCGGCCGCACACGTGCCGCCCCGTGGCCGGCGCCCCGGCGAGCCGGGCGACCTGCTGGGCGAGCGGGTGGTCGGGCGGCAGGTGGCGGGCGCACAGCTCCTGTGCCTGCGCGAGGTGGGCCTGCGCCTCGCCGTCGCGGCCGCACTCGCGCTCCATCGCGCCGAGCCGGGCCAGCATCTTGATGCCGGCGGGGGCCGCGTCGCCGTACGTCTCGTGGTGCCGGCCCCAGGCGTCGGCGAGCCGGGTGCGTGCCGCGGCGCAGTGGCCCGCCGCGTGCTCGGCGGTGGCCAGGTCGGCCTCGGCCGCCAGTACCCGCGGCGACAGGCTGCCGTCCAATGCGGCCAGTTCGCCGACGAGGTCGTGGTAGAGCTGGGCCGCCCGGCCGTGGTTGCCCACCCGGTGCAGGACGGCGGCGTGGGTGGCCGCCGCCGCGACCGTGCGCTCGTCGTGCGGGCCGTGCAGGCGTTCCTCCGCGGCATGCGCGAAGCCGGCCCAGGTCCGCGCGCCGTGTGGATCGCCGAGGGCGATCAGGATGCGGGCCTGCAGCGCAGCGGCGAGCGCGAGATCGGGAGAGGCGCGCTGCGGATCGGCGTCGGCCGGATCGAGCACGTCGGCGAGCATGTCCCGGGCACCGGCGAGGTCGCCTGCGGAGGTGAGGGTCTGCGCTTGGGCGGTCAGTTCGGCGAGCGGAGGTGCCAC
Organism: Actinoplanes sp. NPDC049118; assembly: GCF_040648555.1. NCBI lineage: Bacteria > Bacillati > Actinomycetota > Actinomycetes > Micromonosporales > Micromonosporaceae > Actinoplanes > Actinoplanes sp. NPDC049118. Next base: position 88,013 of record NZ_JBEZDY010000009.1, on the reverse strand, counting down.
ATGCCTCATAGTGTCTGTTCAGCCACCCTAGGTACAAGTCCCTCGGTGCGCCGACCCGGTCTGACCTGCGCGGCCGGGACGCCGTATAACTCGGTTATGACCGCCGACAGCGTCGCCGACGTCAAGCGTGAGATCCTCGTCCGCCACCTCGAGGCGTGGGCGCCCGCCGCGCTGCACCGGGCCCGCCGCGCCACCTATGCGCACGGATACGCCGACGCCGGGCCGGACCTGGCCGAGGCGGCGCTGCGCGTGTTCGCCGAACAGTCCGACCTGGTCAGGGGCCGGGAGCTGACGATGGTGGCGGTCGGTGAACAGACCACCGAGGTCGGTCGCCGGCTCGCCGCGGTGCAGCAGGACGCCGACGCGGTTGCGGGCCTGACCGTCCACACCGTCCCCGGTGGGACCGACGCCGCGCTCGCCGTCGCGCTGAAGGCGGCCGGTTCTGCCCGCGTACCGTTGCTGGGTTTTCTGGATGCGACCGCCGCGGGCGGACCGCCGGCCCCGGCCACCGTCGCGGCCCTGGCCGCCGGCCGTCCCGCGGAGGCGATCATCGTGCTGCAGGCCGAGGGCTTCGCCGCTGACTCCTACCGGGCCCGGCTGCGCGACGCGGGATTCCCGCTGGTCGCCGCGGTGGAGCTGGCCGTCGACGAGGAGCCCGGCGAGGTGCTGATCTTCGCGACCACCTCGGGCAAGAGCCTGGAGGGCTTCAAGGACACGCTCTGGGCGGTCGACGAGTACGCGGGGGTGCGCTACCGCGATCCGGGCGACCCGGAGCGGCATCTGATCGACATCTCGCTCAATCCGCACCCCGGGCCGCTGCGCCGGGAACTGCTCGGCCATCTCGCCGAGGTGGGTGAGGCGACGGTGACCGAGCTGCGGACCTTCGCCCTCACCGAGACCGTGTACCGGGCCGCGGACGCCACCAGGGTGCTGCACGCGCTGCTGGCCGCCGGGTCGGTGACCCGGCGGCCGGAGCATGGCAGGCTCGGCGGCGACGTGGTGATCGCCGCCGGGTGAGGCGGTCAGGAGCTGGACTTGTCCTGCTTCCACGACAGCGGACCGGGCAGGTCGACGCGGTGCGCCCGCGCCCTCGAGTTCCACGACCAGCGGCCGATCTTGATGGACCAGGACGAGAATCCCCGCTGCGTGAAGTTCAGGATCAGCGGCCCGAACTTCTTGCGACTGCGGTACATGATGCCCATCGGTGTGAGTCCTTCCGTGGATGGCCGGTTGGCCGGAAGGTTCCCGATCGCCGATCTCCGCAAACGTCCTACCGCGGCTGCCAGGCGTCGGGCCTGGTGGTGAGCTTCCGGACGTGGGCCGGCATGCGGCCGCTGATGAGTTCGGCCAGGCTCACCTCGTCGACCACCTCGCGCACGGCGGATCGCACGGCCACCCAGAGGTTCGGCAGGTTCTCCGCCGCCCCCGAGTACTGCGTCTCCTCGGGGCGCAGCCCGCGGACACCCGCGAGTGGGCCGTCGACGGCACGCAGGACCTGGCCGATCGTGATGTCCCGTGGGGACTGTGACAATGTGTAGCCGCCCTCGGCGCCGCGCTGAGCTCTGACCACCCCGGCGCGGCGCAGGTCGGCGAGAACCGCCTCGAGGAACTTACGGGGCATGTTCTGGTCCTGGGCAACGGCCTGGGCGGACATCAGGGCCGGGTAGGCGTGGGCCAAGCTCAGCGCCGCCCGTACCGCGTAGTCGCCGCGCGCGGAGATCTGCACCCCTCCATCATGCCGCCTCTGGGCCAGTCACCCTCGCGCACCCCGGGAAATATGGGAATTCGGGCATCACTTTCAGTCAGAAGACAGTCGCTGAGCCGGAACTCTGGCCCCGATGTCGGCGACGTCGTCGGGTACCTGCGCGGGCATCCGCGCCGCCGCGGCGATCCGGAACGCGCCCGGGCTGACCCCGACCTCGCGGTGGAAGAAGCGCCCGAAGTTGGTCGGCTCGCCGAACCCGAGCCGCCGGCCGATCTCCGCCACGGACAGGTCCGTGCAGGCCAGCAGGCGTTGCGCCTCGAGCGCCACGCGGTCGTCGACGACACGTTTGGCGCTGCGGCCGGTGACCGCGAGGCAGGCCCGGGTCAGCGTGCGGACCGAGCAGCCGATCCGCGCCGCGTAGTCCTCGACCCGCCGGCTGTGCGGGTGGCCGTCCTCGAGGTCGCGGCGGAACCGCGCGTAGGTCCGGCTCTCGGAGGTCGTCGTGCCGCCGAACCCGTCGGGGGAGTCGGTGAGCAGGGCGATCCGCAACAGCAGGACGGCGAGCTGATGACGCAGCAGCGCGCCCGCGACCACTCCCGACGAGTGCCGGGCACAGTCGACGCCGAGCTGGGCCACCTCGGTAATCACCGCATCCGCGTCCTCGCCGGCCAGCTGCCAGCGGTTCGGCCCGGGCAGATCGTCGACCGGTACGCCGGCGACCTCCGCGGCCGAGAGCACCTCGCGGTCCCAGGAGACCAGCGCCGCGTCCAGCCCGGGTTCGGCGCCGAAGCGCATCGCCTGGCCGGGGCGGATCCAGAGCAGGGTGCCCGGCCGGCAGGGGTGTGCGGCGAAATCGATCTCCACCGTGCCGTGTCCCGCGGTGGTCAGGGCCAGCAGGTGATACGGCAGCCGGCGCGGTGCCGGGTGCGGTACCGCAAGTTCGGTCTCCGGCAGTGTCCAGGTTCCGACGCCCGCCCAGTTCGGGGCGGGTGCCGATCTGGCGAGGCGCGGACCGGAGGTGACCATCGAGGCCGACCGTAGCTGGCCGTGACCAGCGATGCACGTGGGAACCCGGAGAGCGGACTTTATCGTCCCGAGGACCCCGATAACATTGGCCAAATCAGACATAAAGGCGTACTCGGTAGCGCTATTCGCTTTCTGTCCCGGAATCCCCTTTCACCCGTCGTATGTCCGTTTCTCACCCCCTCGCGTGCGATCGACTTCCGTGGTGTTGCGGCATGTAAAAGGCGACCCGCGTGGACCGGCAGTGTCCGCGCGAGTCGCCCCGGTAATTCCTGTCGTTATCGACCGGCCAGCAGCCGGTTGACCGCGGCGTCCACGTCCAGATGTTCGGACTCCCGGCCGCGGGGCACCACCACGTAGGTGCGCCGCAGGAACCGGACCAGGACACTGCGCGGCACTTCGAACAGGGCGTTGCCGTCGGGTGACGACAGCGCCAGGGCAACGAAGTCGCCCCGCGGCGTGGCCCACGGCCACACCCGGACATCCCCGATCCCCGCAGGCTCATCAAGCCCGGTCACGAGCAGTTCACGCGCGAAGGACCAGCTAACGGCTTCCCCACCGGCTGATTCTGCGTGGAACAACACGTGGACCGCGTACGGGTCGGCTGGGTCGTACCGCAGACTGGCGCGCACGGGCAGAGCCGTGGCGTCTGGCGCTACGAGCCGCAGCGAGGTTTCGACCTCGACGGTCGTTGGACGAATGGTACTCATGGACGAACTCCCCCCGGCACCGCTGCGAGGCTGGTGAACCCCGCGTTTCCCATACTCAGGTGATCCCTGTCATTACGCTCCGCCATACGCTGATCTCACCCAGTAGTGGGAAGACGGTTCCGATAAGCTCACCGAACGAGCCGTTAAACGGTATCTTGTCCTGTTCTGCCCATGTACTCGGTTCCGCCCGGCGTCGGGTGGTCCAGCAGTTGACTCACTCCGGTAACGTCCATTCCTCCCGGGTAGTGACGGGGGTGGGGAACACTAGGGGATGAAATGACTGGGAGCATGCGATCTTTGCCGCGAAAGTGAACGAGATGTCCCAAACGGACCCCATGACCGAAACTCCGCCCGAGGATCACTCACCTCTCGGCCTGCTCGACCGGATCCGTGCCAATCCGACGGGCCGGCTGGCACTCAAGGTCGGCGTGGGGGTGCTCGGCGGCCTCGTGGTGGCCCTGGGCATCGTGCTGATCCCGTTCCCGGGCCCCGGCTGGGCGATCGTGATCCTGGGCCTGGCGATCTGGGCGGTCGAGTTCGTCTGGGCGAAGCACCTGCTCCACTTCACCAAGAAGCACGTGCAGGCCTGGACCCGCTGGGTGCTCGCGCAGTCGCTGCCGCTGCGGGCGCTGATCGGCCTGGTCGGCTTCATCTTCATCAGCGCGGTGGTGTGGACGTCGGTGAAGGTCACCATGGACGTCGACCTGGCCTCGGTGATCTGGACCTTCGTCACGGAGGGTTGACGCGCCGGACCCTGGTTCGCGTGCGGAGCCGCCGGTCCGGTACAGTCTGACTCCGTTGAGGGCGATTAGCTCAGCGGGAGAGCGCTCCGTTCACACCGGAGAGGTCACTGGTTCGATCCCAGTATCGCCCACGAGTGGCAGGGGTCCCATGTTCGCGGAAAGCGCGAACCGGGGCCCCTCGTCATGTCTGCTCAGGGGGCCGAGCCCCCTGAAACCCCACGGTGCTTTGGGTGCTGTGCGCGTGTTTGGCGCGGTGGTGCTTTGGGTGCTGTGCGCGTGTTTGGCGCGGTGGTGCTTTGGGTGCTGTGCGCGTGTTTGGCGCGGTGGTGCTTTGGGTGCTGTGCGCGTGTTT
>NZ_JBEZDY010000009.1:0-83384 GCF_040648555.1 Actinoplanes sp. NPDC049118 | reverse complement strand
ATGGTGCTTTGGGTGCTGTGCGCGTGTTTGGCGCGGTGGTGCTTTGGGTGCTGTGCGCGTGTTTGGCGCGGTGGTGCTTTGGGTGCTGTGCGCGTGTCTGGCGCGGTCGTGCTTTGGGTGCTGTGCGCGTGTCTGGCGCGGTGCTCGTCGGTTCGATCCCAGCAAATCCCCACCACCGTATTTGAACAGCCAGAGGGCCCACCGCCATGATCCGATGGCGTGGGCCTTTCGCGTACGGGGTGGCGGGCCTTGTCGATCTCGAGCCTTGGCGGCGCGGTGGGTCAGGAGGCTGGCGCGGGGGCGGCGAGCCACTCCTTGGCCTGGTGCAGCTCCGGCCGCGTGAAGGCGCGTGCCTCGCCGGGCACCATCCAGCCGAACAGGCCCATGGCATGGCGGACCCAGCCGGCGTCGGAGACGACCGCCATCCGCTCCCACGCCTTGTGATGTGACCGCGCGGGCCCGACGCCGAACTTCAGGTCCTCCCAGAACGCGCCCGGTTCGAACCAGCCGAAGTCCTCCTCGACGACGAGCAGGAGCCGCACCCCGCGACCGCCCTCTATCGCGGCCGTCATCGGCGGAAGCAGGACGTTCACGTACTCGTCGCGGCTGACCGGCCCGGAGAATCGGAAGCCGAGGGTGCCGTCCGGCAGGTCGGGAAGTAGCTCGATCATGGGACGACGATGCCCCGGCGGGCCCGCGGGCACCTCATCCGTGATGGGTGATCGCGGGCCGCCCGATTCCCTATGCTGTCGCGACGGGGCGCGGGGCTCCGGCGGGCGGGACCGGAGGGAATCGGCGTTGGGAATGGTGCTGATCGGGCGTCGGCTGTCGGCCGAGGAGTTTCGCCTTTTGCTTGCCGATCCGGCGACGGCCGACACGTTGCTGTACGGCGACCTCGACGACGACGAGGCCGAGATGCCCGAACCCGAGCTGGATCTGGAGAAGTCCTGGCACGGCGTTCATTACCTGCTGACCGGAACCGCATGGGCCACCGACGACGGGGCCGGCGCGGCGATCCTCGGCGGCGACGAGGTCGGCGAGGACGGCGGATACGGGCCGGCCCGGATACTCGGCCCGGAAAGGGTCCGGGCGGTGGCCGCATCACTCGACGCGCTGAATGTCGAGACGCTTCGTGCCCGGTTCGACCCGGACGCGATGGCAGTCGCCGACATCTATCCCTTGGGCTGGGCCGATATCGCGGACGACTTCGACCGCTGCCTTGCGCCCTACTTCATTCAGCTCCGCGATTTCTACCGGTCGGCGGCGTCGAACGGCCAGGCGGTGCTTCTCGCCATAGCTTGACGACGCCGGCCGGCGCGGCGGAGCCGGAATTGCTCCGCGGCCGCGCAAAAAGAGTTCGAAAGGTCCGGCGGAAGGGTCCCGACGCCCCATCGCCCCGCTCGGCATGGCCGGGCGGGGGCGATGGGGTCGTCACGGGGTGATCGCGACGGTGACGGTCGGGTCGGGTCAGCCGACGCCGATGTTGTTGTGTGCCATGACAGGCCGGAACCAGCGGTTGCCCTCGAAGATCGCGTCGTATCCGTTGACCAGCAGGTTCAACACGGAGATCGGCGGCGGAATCGGTCCGTTGCGGCATTCGGCGAAGCCGTTGAGGTCGGTGGTCGCCTCGCACATGAACCAGCGCTCGCCGGTGGTGACGAACTGGATCGGCAGGCCCGCCACCGGGCGGCCGTCAATGGTCGTGAACCGGGCCCGGAGACCGAGCGTCTCGCGCGCGATGACGTCCATGGTGCCGTAGTACGCGACCGCGTTGAGCCGCATCGGCGGCGGCGGCGGCGGTTGCGCCCCGGCAGCCTGTGCTGGGCTGGAGGCGACGATGCTTATCAAGGCCGCGGCGATGGCAAGCCATCGCTTGGTCATTTGCTTCATGGAGCACAAAGTAGGCCATTTGTCTGCTAAACCCGCATGGACACACCCAAGCGTGTTGAAATAGCCACCATCGGGTGGATCGGACACAACATCGCCCGCGTCGGCCGCGGGCGGGGTCGGGGTGCCCGGCGCGCCGTGTCGCCCGACCGCGACGGAGGCTCGCCTCCGCATCCACCCGGGCGGAGTTTCGTCGAGCGGGCCCGGCCCCGCATTGATCGTGCGGCGATTCGCTGGCTCCGGTAAATGCGAAGGCTCGGCGAGAAGCGCGCTCGCGACCCCCGCACGTCGCGCGCCGCGCCCCAATAGTTAAAAGGAAGTGCCGGTTGAGTGGGTGTGTCCGGGGGTGATCGGGCGACCGTGACGAAGGAGAAATCAGGCGGCGCCCGGATCGCTCACAGTCTTCGTCGGCGACGGGCGGCCGATCCGCCGACGTCAGCGGCACAACGGCGAAGCCAGGCACGACGGGTTCCCGCCGCCGGGTCCGACCACATTCGACACGATGGGCAAATGCTATTCGCGTATGCGTCCGTCCGGCCCGGGCCGGACGGGCGCCCGCCGTTCTTCACTTCCGCAGTGGAGAAACACCTCCGGGTGACCACGTTGCAAGATCACCCTGCCGATGTCGCGTTGTTCTACCTTGGACTGCGAAAGCTGCCGTAGCATCCCTGAAAAGCGCATCCGCCGGCGATCGTGCATCGGTGTGTTCTGCGTTTTTCGTGGCGGCTTTCCGGTCGAGCCGTCAACCGCACGCAAGCATGGGGACATCAGTGGACATTGCGATTGTCGGTCTTTCTTGCCGTTTTCCGGGTGCTCGCGACGTCGTCGAGTTCTGGGCAAACTCGTTGAACGGAACTCATCAATTTCGGAGCGTTCCGTCTACCCGATGGAATCACGAGACAGTTTTCTCAACCGATCGCCGTGATGCGAATTGCACGTACACCGATCGGGTGGCCTTCCTCGACGATGTCGAGGACTTCGCCGCCCTGCACCACCGGATTCCGCCGAGGCGTGCCAAGGCGATGGATCCACAGCACCGCCTGCTCATCGACTTGGCCCGGGAGGCGGTGCAGGACGCCGGCTGGGAGCGGTCCGAGTTCGACCGGGCGCGTACCGGGGTCTTCGTCGGTCTCAGCTCGACCGACTACAAGGACGTGGCCGCCGCGCGGGTCATCGCGATGATGCTGGGCGACGGGTCGCTGTCGCCGGATGCGTGCGACGCCGAGTTGCTCGGCGCGGTGTCGCGGGCGGCGGCGCTGGCCATCGACCCACCGCAGTCCTTCTCGCTCGCCGGCTCGCTGCTCAACATGGGGCCCTGCACGGTCAGCGAGCTGCTCGACCTGGGCGGTCCCTCGTTCGCCGTCGACGCGGCGTGTTCGTCGGCGCTGGTCGCGCTGCACCAGGCCGTCAACCACCTGCGGGCAGGGTCGTGCAGCGCGGCGCTGGTCGGCGGGGTCTTCCTCAACCTGACCCCCAATGCGCTGATCGGGTTCTCCCGCGTGGGTGCGCTGTCCGCCGCCGGCGTGTGCCGGCCCTTCGACGCCCGCGCGGACGGATTCGTGCTCGGCGAGGGCGGGGCGCTCGCCGTGTTGCGCCCGCTGCGCGATGCGGTCGCGGCGGGCGACCGGATCTACGCGGTGCTCAACGGCATCGGTACGGGCAACGACGGCAAGGGTTCCGGGCCGATGACCCCGAGGGCCGAGGGGCAGGAGGCGGCGATGCGGGCCGCCTACCAGGACGCGGGTGTCACCCCGGGCGCGATCGACTTCCTGGAGGCGCACGGCACCGGCACCTCGGTGGGCGATCGGGTCGAGATCGAGGCGGTCCGGCGGCTGCGCTCGGGCGGCAGCGCCCGGCGGCGGCCCTGCTACCTGTCCTCCGGCAAGGCGATCATCGGGCACACCCTGCCGGCGGCCGGCGCCGCGGGCGTGCTGCGGACGGCGCTCGCGCTGCACCACCGCACCATGCCCCCGCAGCCGGCCTACACCGCGCACCCCGACCTGCCGCTGGCCGAGGCGGGGCTGGAGATCACCACCGAGGCCCGGCAGTGGCCGGAAGTCCCGGACGACTGCCGCCGCGCCGGCGTCAGCTCGTTCGGCTTCGGCGGCACCAACGTGCACGCCGTGCTCAGCGAGGTGCCCGATCAGCGGGAGCCCGTCGACGCGGACCGGGGCGGCGACGACCGCCCCTGGCTCGTCCTGCTCTCCGCGGACACGCAGGAGCTGCTGGCGGCGTACGCCGAACGGATGGCGGCCGTCGTCGCCGCCGACGCCGCGATGACCCCCGCGGGCGTGGCCCGCACGATGGCCAGCCGCCTGCCGCTGCCCGCCCGCCTGGCCGTGATGTGCCGCAGCCGGACGGAGCTCGTCGACCGGCTCGTGGCCGCCGCGCGGGCGCTGGCCGCCGGTTCGCTCGGCCGCCTCGGGCCCGGCGTGTACGCGGCCGCGGCGCCGCTCCCGCCCGAGCAGCGTCGCCTCGCCTTCCTCTACCCGGGCCAGGGGTCGCTGCGGGCGGGTGTGCTGCGCGACCTGGTCGCCCGCTTCCCCGTGCTCGACCGGCACGTGCGGCCGCTCACCGACCTGGTCGATCAGCGCACCGGTACCCCGGTCTCCAAGCTGCTGTGCGAGGAGCCCGGCCCGGACGCCGAGGCGGAGGTGAGCGCGACCCGGATCTGCCAGCCCGCGCTGGGCGTGGCCGGCATCCCGATGACCCAGCTGCTCGCCGACTGCGGGGTGACGCCGCAGGTGACGCTCGGGCACAGCGCCGGTGAGGTGGTCGCGGCCGTCGCCGCCGGCGCGCTGACGGCCGGTGACGGCATCGAGTTCCTGGTCGACCGCGGCGCCGCCGTGACCGCCTGCGAGGAGCCGCCGCCCGGCGCCATGGCGGCGGTGAAGATCGGCCCGGCCGGGTTCGAGGAGCTGCGCGCCGGCATCGAGGGCGTCTGGGCCGGCTGCTACAACCATCCGACGCAGACGGTGGCCAGCGGTCACCGGGACGCGGTCGCGCGCCTGCTGGAACGGTGCCGCGACCGCGGTGTCCAGGCGGTGCCGCTGTCGGTCTCGCACGCCTTCCACTCGCCGCTGCTCGCCGGCGTCGACACCCTGGTGGCCGCACACGCGGCGGAGCTGACCGTCAGCACGCCCGGCCGGACGCTGGTGTCCAGCGTGGATCCGGGCGCGGCGACCGACCCGGACACGCTGCGCGGCCTGTGGGGCCGCCAGGGCTCCTCACCCGTGCTGTTCCGCGACGCCGTCGACGTCGCCGTCGACTCCGGTGCGCGCATCCTGGTGCAGGTCTGCGCCGGGGACGCCCTGCTCGGCATGGCCGCGCAGACGCCGTCGGCGAAGGCGCTGGAGGCGATCGCGCTGATGCCGGCGGAACCCGACGACGGCTACGCGCTGCTCGAAGGGCTGGGTCGGCTGGCCGTCGCCGGCGTACCGGTGAACCTCACGCCGCTCTTCGCGGGGCGGCACGTGCCGCTGCTGACCCTGCCGCCGTCTCCCGTGGCAACACAGCACTACTCGATCCGCCGTACCGCACGCGACGGTCGCCCGCGACCGGCCGCCGCGCGTGCCGGCCGCCCGCCGGCCGCGGCCGTGCCGGCGCTGCCCACCCGGACCGAGTCCCGTCCACCGGAGCGCGCCGCGCTCCGGGCCGTAACCAGGAATGGAGAGCGGACGCCCATGAACGACGTCATCCTGCTTCTGCGGGAGCAACTCGCTGCCCTGCAGAGCTTCAGCGCCGAGCCGCTGGAACACTATGCCGGCGCCGGCATGCGGGACATCGCGCCGTCATCCGGTGCGGTGCGCTCCACGGCGGATGCCACCGTCTCGCACCCGCCGGCCGCGGCGGAGCTGCCGGCCGCTCCCGCGACCCGTGCGCCGGTACCCGCGCAGAAGGTGTCCCCGAGCGATGCCGACCAGATCCTGGCCGAGCTGGGTGTCATCGTGGGCCGGATCAGCGCCTACCCGCCCGACCTGGTCAGTGCGGAGCAGTCGTTCGCCGCCGACCTGGGCTTCGACTCGATCATGAGTTCCGAGCTGACCGCGGCCGTGAAGCGCCGCTGGCCGCACCTGTCCCTGAACCCCGCCGACGTGTTCGGCATCACCACGGTCGGTGAGCTCGCGCAGGCGCTGGCCAGGGCGCAGCAGGGTGGTTCGGCGGCGCCGGCGCGGCCGGTCGTCGAGCTCACCCCGGTCGTCGCGCCCGCGATCGCCGCGGAGTCCGGGCCCCGCCCGGTGTGGCCCGAGCCGCGCAGCTCCGAGGTCGCCGACGTGGCGTACCTGCCCGAGGTCGTCGAGTTCCAGCAGCGCGGCGTGATGCTCGAGCGGTTGCAGGTGGCCAACCCCTACTTCCTCGTGCACGACAGCGTGATCGACAGCCGGACCCGGGTCGGCGGGCGCCAGCTGATCTCCTTCTCCAGCTACAACTACCTCGGGCTGGCCGGGCACCCGGAGGTCGCGCAGGCGGTCAAGGAGGCGGTGGACCGGTACGGCTCCTCGGTGTCCGCCGCGCGGATCCTGTCCGGCAACCGCGCCCTGCACGACGAGCTCGACCGGGCCCTGGCGGACCTGGTCGGCGCCGAGGACGCCATCACGCTGGTCGGCGGGCACTCCACAAACGTCGGCGTGATCGGCCACCTGGTCGGCCCGGACGACCTGATCGTGCACGACGCCCTCGCGCACGACAGCATCCTGCAGGGCTGCCGCCTCTCCGGCGCGAGCCGCCAGCCGTTCCCGCACCAGGACATCGACGCCCTGGACACGCTGCTGGAACGGATCCGCGACCGCTACCGCCGCGTGCTGATCGTGGTGGAGGGCATCTACAGCATGGACGGCGACATCTGCGACCTGCCGGCCCTCATCGCGCTCAAGAAGCGGCACGGCGCTCTGCTCATGGTGGACGAGGCACACAGCATCGGGGTGCTCGGCGCGACCGGCGGCGGCGTCGGTGAGCACTTCGGCGTCGACCGCGGCGACGTCGACGTGTGGATGGGCACGCTGTCGAAGTCGCTGGCGAGCTGCGGGGGCTACGTCGCCGGCCGGCACGAGCTGATCGAGTACTTCCGGTACACGCTGCCGGGATTCATCTTCAGCGCCGGGATGAGCCCGGCGAACGCCGCCGCGGCGCTGGCCGCGATGCAGATCTTCCGCGAGGAGCCGGAGCGGCTGGTCCGGTTGCACGACCGCGCCGCCCTGTTCCTGCGCCTCGCCCGGGAGGCCGGTATCGACGTCGGTACCAGCGCGGGCACGCCGGTGATCCCGTGCATCACCGGCGACTCCGTCAAGGCGTTGCAGCTCTCCGACACGCTGCTGAAGAACGGCGTCAGCGCGAACCCGATCCTGTACCCGGCGGTGAAGGAGCAGCTGGCGCGACTGCGGTTCTTCGTCACCGCCGAGCACAGCCCCGAGGACATCGAGACCACCGTCGATCTTCTGGCCCGAAACCTCGATCCGGCGTGCCTGGTCACCGTGCCGCAACCGGCATGACCCGCGGCCTCCTTCGCAGATTGCGCCTGACATGACCCCTGTGAAATCTCCGCCGACCCGGGCCGGCCGGCACAGCAGGGTCACCACCCTCCGCCCGGGTACCGGCGCGGTCCTGCCGTTCGTCGCGCGTCGCCCGAAGCTCGTCATCCTCACCGCGTTGCTGCTGGCGGCGCTGGCGATCGCCTTCAGCGGCGACGTGGTGGGTGCGCTGAAGACCGGCGGCTTCGACGACGCCCGCTCGGACTCGGTGCGGGGGCGGACGATGCTCGCCCAGCACTTCCGCGGTGCCGACCCGAATCTCGTCATCATGGTCGAGAAGCCGGGCGGCAACGTGTTCGACCGTGACGCCGGCGACGCGGCGCGACAGGTCATCCGGCGCCTGGCCGTGGCGCCCGGTGCCAACGTCGTGGGCGTGTACTGGGACGACATGCTCCCGCAGCTGGTCAACCGCGCCGGCGACAAGGGCATCGTGCTGGTGCACGTGGACGGTGACGAGGACCAGAGCGCGCAGCGGGTCCTCGACCTGCACGAGGATCTGGCCGGCACCACCGGTGCCGTGCGGGTGTCCTTCGGCGGTCTGACCCAGATCAACAACGACATCAACGATCAGGTGGCCGCCGACCTCGCCAGGGCCGAGTCCATCGCGATCCCGATCACCCTGGTGTTGCTGTTGCTGGTCTTCGGCACCGTCTGGGCGGCCGGTGCCCCGCTGCTGATCGGCATCTTCTCGATCCTCATGACCCTGGGGGTGCTGCGGCTGCTGGCCGTCTTCACCGACGTGTCGGTCTTCTCGGTCAACATGGCCACGGCGCTCGGCCTCGGCCTGGCGGTCGACTACAGCCTGCTCTTCGTCTCGCGCTACCGGGAGCAACGCGGCCGCGACAAGGACGTGATCTCCGCGCTCGGCGTCACCATGCGTACCGCCGGCCGGACGATCCTGTTCAGCGCGGCCACCGTCGCGGTGGCGCTGTGCAGCCTGCTGGTCTTCCCGCAGTACTTCCTGCGCTCGTTCGCGTACGCCGGTATCGCCGTCGTCATGACGACGGTCGGTGCCGCCCTGCTGGTGCTGCCGGCCCTGCTCGTCCTGCTCGGAGACCGCATCGACAAGTGGTCGCTGTGGCCCCGGCGCCGTTCGGCCGGCGGCGACACCGCCTTCTGGGGCCGGGTCGCGGGGTACGTGCTGCGCCGCCCGGTGCTGACGGCGGCGCCGGTGGTGCTCGTGCTGCTCGTGCTCGCGCTGCCGTTCGGCCATGTGGGGTTCGGCGTCGCCGACGACCGGGTGCTGCCCGCCCATGCGGAGAGCCGGGTGGTCGCCGACTCGATACGGGGCGATTTCGCCGGTACCGGGAACAGTGCCGTCGTCATCGTCGCGGAGCACTGGGGGCACGGGCCGGACGGCGTCCTCCGGGCGGCCGATTACGCCGCCCGGGTCTCCGGGATCGACGGGGTCGTCCGGGTCGACAGCGTTGCCGGCTCCTTCGCCGGCGGCACCGCGGTCGGCACGGCCGCGCCGCCCGCCGCCTTCATCGCCGGCGACACGGCCTGGTTCTCGGTGCTCAGCAACGTCGAACCGTACTCGGACCGCGGCGCCGAACTGGCCCGCGCCATCCGTGCCGCGCCGGTACCGCACGAAGTTCCGGTGCTCGTCTCCGGGCTGGCCGCGCAGCTCGTGGACATGACCGGCTCGATCGGCGGCCGGTTGCCGGTCGCGCTGGTGCTGATCGCCTGCACCACGTTCGCGCTGCTGTTCCTGCTGACCGGGAGCGTGCTGCTGCCGATCAAGGCGCTGCTGCTGAACCTGCTGACGATGAGCGCGGTCTTCGGCGTCGCCGTCTGGGTCTTCCAGGACGGTCATCTCGCCGATGTGCTGGGCCATACCGCGACGCCGCTGGCGGTGGCCATGCCGGTGCTGCTGTTCTGCGTCGCGTTCGGACTGTCGATGGACTACGAGGTCTTCGTGCTCTCGCGCATCATCGAACGGCACGGTCAGGGCGCCGATCTGCACACCTCGGTCGTCGACGGGCTGTCCCGCAGCGGCCGGGTGATCAGCGCCGCCGCGGCGATCCTGTCGGTGTCGTTCTTGGCCATGCTCTCGTCCGGGGTGTCATTCATCCAGTTCTTCGGCCTCTGCGCCAGCCTCGCGATCATTCTCGACGCGCTGCTGGTGCGCCCGGTGCTGGTACCCGCCCTGATGCGGCTGGCCGGGCGCTGGAACTGGTGGGCACCGCGGCCGCTGCGCGCGCTGCATGACCGGCTCGGGCTGCGGGAGCATTCCTGACGCCCGGCGTGGCCGGTCCGGGCGCGGACCGGCCACGCCGGGCGGAACACCCAGTGGGATTTTGCACTCAATGTGCGCTTGTCTCGGTGTGCGGAGAAATCTAGCGTCACACCATGCCTGCTTCATGGACGTTCGCCGTGGCCCGCGACGACCTCGGCGAGACGACGCTCATCGATGGTGAGACGCCCGCGCTGTCCGACGGCGAGGCCCTGCTGCGGGTGGACCGCGTCGGCCTCACCGCCAACAACGTGACCTACGCGGTGCTCGGCGAGTCGATGCGTTACTGGCAGTTCTTCCCGCCCGAGGCGCGGGGGCTCGGGCGGCGGTGGGGTTTGCCGCCGCTGTGGGGCTTCGCCGACGTGGTCGAGTCGACGGTACCGGGCGTCGCGGCGGGTCTACGGGTCTACGGCTATCTCCCCTCCGCCGGCCACCTGGTGGTGCGGCCGGACCGGGTGGACGCGTCCGGGTTCCGCGACGCGAGCGCGCACCGCTGCGACCTGCCGTCGCCGTACAACGCGTACCGGGCGACCGCCGGCGACCCGGCCTACCGCCCGGACCTCGAGGACCTGCTGATCCTGTTCAGGCCGCTCTTCTTCACCTCCTTCATGCTGGCCGACCAGGTCATCGACGAGGACTGCTACGGCGCGGCGTCACTGGTGCTCTCCTCGGCGTCCAGCAAGACCGCCTACGCCGCCGCGTTCGAGCTGCACGGCCGCGGCCCGCGCCTGGTCGGGCTCACCTCACCCGGCAACCTCGAGTTCACGCGGTCACTCGGCTGCTACGACGAGGTCGTCTCCTACGACGAGGCCGGCGGCCTTCCCGCGGTCCCGACCGCCTATCTCGACCTGTCCGGGGCGCCCTCGACCCGCGCCGCCCTGCGACGGCGCCTCGGCGAACTGCTGGTACGGGACGTCGCGGTCGGACTCACCAACAAGATCCCGAACGCCGACGCCGCCGGGGAGGTGTTCTTCGCGCCGGCGCGGATGCGCAAGCGCCGCCTGGACTGGGGCCGCGAGGAGCTCGACCGGCGGTTCGCCGAGGCCTGGCAGCGGTTCGCGGGTGTCGTCGGCGGGTGGCTCGACGTCCGGGTCGGCGCGGGTCCCGATGCCCTGCGGGGCGCTTGGCTCGAGGTCCTCGAGGGCCGCACGCCGGCGCGCACGGGCCGGGTCGTCCAGCTGTGAGCCGGCCCCGCGGCCACTCCGCGGATGTGGCGTAGGACGTCCAACCGCAGGTCGCCCGATGGTGTCGGAGGCCCAGCACCTAGGGTGGTGCCCGTGCGTGACATCGCGGTGTTCACCGGGAGTGCCCATCCGGAGCTGGCGGCAGAGATCTGCGAGCACCTGGGCGTGCCGCTGCTACCCACCAGGACGTCCCGGTTCGCCAACGACTGCATCGAGGTGCAGCTGCAGGGCAACTGCCGCGAACGCGACGTCTTTCTGATCCAGCCCCTCGTGCCGCCCGTGCAGGAGAACCTCGTCGAGCTGCTGTTCATGCTCGACGCCGCCCGGGGCGCCTCGGCGGGGCGGATCACCGTGGTGCTGCCGCACTACGCGTACGCCCGCAGCGACAAGAAGGACGCGCCGCGCATCTCGATCGGCGGTCGCCTGGTCGCGGACCTGCTGCAGACCGCGGGCGCGCACCGGATCCTCGCGATGACCCTGCACTCGCCGCAGGTGCACGGCTTCTTCAGTGTCCCGGTCGACCACCTGCACGCCCTGCGCGAGCTGGCACACCACTTCCGCGGCTACGACCTGAGCAACACCGTGGTGGTCTCGCCGGACCTCGGCAACGCCAAGGAGGCGGCGGCGTTCGCCCGGATGCTCGACATCGAGGTCGCGGCGGGCGCCAAGCAGCGGTTCGCGGACGACAAGGTCGTGATCAGCTCGGTGATCGGCGAGGTGACCGACCGCGACGTGATCGTGCTGGACGACGAGATCGCCAAGGGGAGCACGGTCTTCGAGCTGCTCGACCGGCTCCGCGAGCGCAACGCCCGCAGCGTCCGGGTGGCCTGCACGCACGGGCTCTTCACCGCCGACGCGGTGGCCCGGCTCTCGGCGGAGAAGGACATCGAGGAGATCGTCTGCACCAACACCGTGCCGATCCCGGCGCACACCCGCACCGAGAAGCTCACCGTGCTGTCGGTGGCGCCGGCGCTGGCGGAGGCGATGCGCCGCATCCACAACGGCGAGTCGGTCAGCGCGCTGTTCGCCTGAGCCGGCCCGGCGGTCAGTCGTCGGATCGGCGCGAGGGCTGCGGCCCGCAGAGCGACAGGATCGCCCCGAGCAGCGTCGAGCGGGTGAACGGCTTCTCCAGCAGCATGCTGTTCTCGTCCAGGTGCAGTTGCGGCCCGAGCGACGCGGCCGTGTAGCCCGACATGTAGAGCACGGGCAGGTCCGGGTGGTGGGTGCGCAGCGCGGCGGCCAGCTCGGGCCCGGTCATCGTCGGCATCACCACGTCGGTGATCAGCAGGTCCGGCTGCGCGCCCGCGGCGACCTGGGTGACCGCGGTCAGCGCGTCGGTCGCCACCGTGATCTCGTAGCCGGCCGGCTCGATCAGCCGCTGCACCAGCTGGGCGACCTCGGGCTGGTCCTCGACGATCAGCACCCGCCCGATCACCGCCGGCGTGGCCCGCCGGTCGACCGCCGAACGCTGTTCGGCCGCGGGCAGGTACAGGTGCACCGTCGTGCCCATCCGCGGCTCAGACTCCAGCGAGATGTGCCCGCCGATGCCCTTCACGATGCCGGCGGTGGTGGCCAGGCCCAGCCCGGCGGCGGTCGGCCGGGTGGTGAAGAACGGTTCGAGGGCCCGCTTACGGGTCTCGTCGGTCATGCCGACGCCGGTGTCCTGGATGACCATGTGCACGAGGCGGCCGTCCGGCGCGTCCTCGGCGAGCTGGCCCTTCTCGATGATCTCGTTGGTCGCCGCCACCCGCAGCATCCCGCCGTGCAGCATCGCGTCGCGGGCGTTCGCCGCCAGGTTCACCAGCGCCTGCTCCAGCGGGCCGCGCTCCGCCTTGACCGGCCAGACGTCGGGGCCGAACGCCAGGTCGAGGCCGATGCGCTCGCCCAGCGTACGGCTGAAGAGGCTCTGCACGTCGGTGAGCAGGTCCGGGATCGGGATGATCTCGGGCCGGTTGCCCTCGGTCCGGCCGAAGGCCAGGAGCTGGTGCGTCAGCGTCCGCCCGGTGTTGACCGCCTCCATGATGTCCTTGGCCATCTGGTGCTGCGGCGAGCCCTCGGCGGTGGTCGTGGCGATCATGTCGGCGGAGCCCTGCACGACGGTCATCAGGTTGTTGAAGTCGTGCGAGATGCCGCCGATGAGCTGGCCCATGCTGTCGAGCCGGCGCAGGTGGTCGAGCTGGCGCTTGAGGCCGCGCGCATCGATGTGGTCCGTGGTGTCGGTGATCATGCAGAGCACGTGGCCGTGCTGCCCGTGCTCGTCGTCCAGCGGCATCATGCTCATCCGCACGCTGCGCTGCGAGCCGTCGGCGCGCATCAGCCGGGTCGCGCCGACCGTCGAGCGGCCCGCCCGGCACTCGGCGAGGCGGCGCATCAGCTCCTTCTGGCCGTGGTCGTCGAGGAAGCCGCGCAGCGAGACCCCGATCAGCTGGGCCCGGGGCATGCCGAGGACGACGCCGATCGGCTCGTTCGCGTACGTGGCCACGCCCTCCTCGTCGAGTTGCAGCACGCCCTCCGGGATGGTCTCCAGGACCCGGCGGTAGCGCTCCTCGCTGGCCCGCAGCCGCTCCTGTGCGCGGGCCGACGACAGCGCCAGCGACAACTCCCCGGCGATGTCCCGGGCCAGCTCGACCTCGGCCTCGGTGTAGATCGCGCCCGGTGCGCCGCGGACCAGCATCAGATAGCCGGTGTAGGTGTTGTCGACGATCACCGGGCAGAGCACGGCCGCGTGCACGGCGGGCTGCCGGACGCCCGGTTCCTCGTGGGCCTGCTGCCGCGGACGGGGCAGCTCGGTGAGCGGCTCGGTGCCCTCGCCGGCCAGCACGACCGGGCGGCGGCTGGCGGCCAGCCCGGTCGAGAAGTCGTCGTCGGGCAGCTGGCCCTCGCGGTCGAGCAGCCGGGCGTACGGCGCGGAGAGCTGGTCGTCGGGATGGTG
The DNA here is from genome assembly GCF_040648555.1 of Actinoplanes sp. NPDC049118. Taxonomy (NCBI): domain Bacteria; kingdom Bacillati; phylum Actinomycetota; class Actinomycetes; order Micromonosporales; family Micromonosporaceae; genus Actinoplanes; species Actinoplanes sp. NPDC049118. The sequence goes on along the minus strand of NZ_JBEZDY010000009.1, from coordinate 69,617 downwards.
GAACGTGATCGCGTCGTACCGGCCGTCGTCGCCGATCAGGAGGATCCCGGCACCGTCGCCGATCATGTCGGCGGCGGCCTGAACCGCGGTGGCACGGACCTTGGCCTCGTCCTGGGCCTCGCGGCTGAGGGCCAGCGCCAAGTCGGCCAACGCGTACCGGAGCGGATATGCCATGACACCCATGCAGTTCACTATCTGCAATAGCGGGGTGCGGCGCGGGCGTTTCCCATCAAAGCAACCGTCCGGCCGAGGTCTTCGCCCCCGTCAGGCGGTGGCGAACCAGCGTTCGGCGAGCGATGCGAAGGTCTGTTCGGCCGGCGCGGGCAGCCGCCGCAGGTACGCGCCGACGTTACTGTAGTAATGCAGCAACGTCCAGGCCATCAGCCGCCGCCGGAGTTCGCGGTCCGGCTCGATCCCGTACGCCCGCAGCATCCGCCCGTAGAACCGCCCGTCGCCGTTCGCGAGGAACACCGCGGGCCCGACGAAGTCGTACTCGGCGGCGCCCCGCATGGCCGGCTCGAAGTCGATCAGTCCGGTCAGCCGGCCGTCGGCGTAGAGCAGGTGCTCGTCGAGGATCTCGGTGTGCACCAGCACCGGCGCCGCGTCGCCGAGCGGCACCTCGGCCAGGAAGGGCGTGATCTGCGCGACCCAGGCAGCGTCGAGCCCGAGCGCCCGTTGCCGGCCCGCGCACCCGTTCGCCTGGTCCTCGACGAACTCGGGCCAGTCGGCGGGCCACCACTCGTCGATCTCGGGGACGGCCACGGTGTGCAGGGCGGCGATCGCCTCGCCCAGCTGATCGGCCAGGGCGTCCCGTTCCGGCGGGGAGAGGCCCGGCCAGACCGAGGCGAGCGACACCCCGGGCATCCGGTCCATCAGGACGTAGCCCCACCGCTCGAAGCTGCCGGAGGCGTGCACGCCGGGTGTCGGCACCGGGAGGCGGCCGTGCACCGCCGCCAGGACGCCGGCCTCGACCGGCAACTCGTCGATGTGCACCGGCGGGAAGAGCTTCAGGACCAGATCGCCGACGGCGTACACGGGAAGTGATCCGGTCGGGTAGCGCGCCGCCGCCGCGGTGACGCCGAGCGAGGCGCAGAGGGCGCGCACGCCGGGGCCGAGGGCCTCCTCGTCGCGGGCGACGAAGTCGAAATCCTCCTCATCGTCGGCGCAGGGCCAGATCGTGTCGACGTTTTCCCTGGTCAAGTGCGATCCACCTCGATGAACGACGGGCTGGGGCTGCGGTGACGGGTAGGGCCGGACAACCACCTCACGTGCGAACTCCGACCCTGTAACTTGCAAGTTGATCCGGACAAACAGCATTATTCCGGTCGGTTCGAGCTTGGCTGACCGTGCGCCCGGTTCGACGACGGAGAACACCGCAGCGGCCGGAAGGACACGACCACGGTGGACCAGGATCCCACGGGCAGCGGCACACGCCCGGATTCCCTCGGCGCGTCGACCCTCGATCTGAGCGGGCGGTGCGTCGGCAGCTCGTACCTCCTCGTCCGTCCCATCGGGCAGGGTGCGACCGGCACGGTGTGGCGCGGGGTCGACCGTTCCTCGGGCGAGCCGGTCGCGGTCAAGCTGCTGCACGAGAGCCTGCTGCGCCAGCCGAAGCTGGTCACCCGCTTCGTGCAGGAACGCACGATCCTGATGATGCTGCGGCACCGCAACGTGGTGCGGGTGCGGGACCTGTTCAGCGTCGGCGAGTCGCTGGGCCTGGTCATGGACCTGGTCCCGGGCGGCAGCCTGCGCGAATACCTGCGGGAGCACCACACGCTGCGGCCGGGCGAGGCGGCCCGCCTCGCCGCCCAGGTCGCCGCCGCCCTGGCCGAGGCGCACGAGCTGGGCATCGTGCACCGCGACCTGAAGCCGGACAACATCCTGCTGCACCGCGAGGACGGGCAGCTCGACATCCGGCTGACCGACTTCGGCATCGCCCGGGTGCTGAACACGCCGAGCCTCACCACGCCGAACGCCGTCGTCGGCACGCCGCACTACATGTCACCTGAGGCGTTCCACGGCACGCCGACCAGCCCGGCCGCCGACGTGTACGCGCTCGGCGTGCTGATCTACGAAACGGTCTGCGGGCGGCCGCCGTACGACAGCGACAACGTCCACGAGCTGATGCAGCTGCACCTGCAGGGCGACCCGGAGCGGCCGCCCGGCGTCCCGGACGAGATCTGGGACGTCATCGTCGGCTGCCTCGACCAGAAGCCCCGGCTGCGCCCGACCGCCGCCGAACTGATCGCGGACCTCAGCGACGTCGCCCGGCGTGCGGCGGACGCGCCGGCGCTGCCCAGGCCGGCCGGGACGCCGTCGCGCCCTCCGGCACCGTCGTGCACCCCCGACGCCCCGCCGCCCGCGCCGGTGCACCCCTCCCTCGCCGGGCGGCCGAAGCTGCCCGCGCCGCGCGGCCGCAACCAGCCGGCGAGCTGGCGATGGGGGCGGCCGTGGGCGATGATCGGGCTGGTCGCCGCCGCGATCCTGGCCTCCGGCGTGACGACGACGGCCTGGCATCTCGGCCGCGGTAACGACCCGGGCGCCGACGCCGTGGCGCAGGCGCCGGCCCCGCAGGCCCCGCGGGCCCGGCCGGCCGGCTCGGCCGCGGCGTCGGCGGCGTCCACGCCGCCCGCGCCGGCGAAGACCGCGGCGCCGGCCCAGGGTGCCGCCGGGCGGCGGCAGTCGCCCATCGCGGCGCAGGCGCTCACCCCGGCACGCCCGCGCAAGTCCCAGGAGACCCGCCGGCCCGCCGGGCGGCAGGGCGCCGGCACCCGGGCCCCGGTGCGCGAGGCCAAGGAGTACGGCCCGGAGAGCTGCCGCAGGCAGTTCACGGTCGTCAACTTCAGCAACCCGATGCTGCTCAACGCCTGCCACGCGATCGGCGCCAAGGTGCAGATCCGCGCCGTGATGACCGCGCCGAGCCGGGGCGAGGGCCGGATCTCGGTGGCCCTGCGGGACCTCGGCACCGGGCGCCTCGCCGGCGCCCCGAAGGTCTGCGCGGGCCTCGGCTTCAGCCGGGAGCGGGCGATGCACGACTGCGGCCCGGTGACCCTCAACCCGCCGCGGGGCCACCGCTACGAGGTCGTTCTGGCGTGGTCCTTCACCGCCGCCGGCCGGCCGGCGGCGACGGGCGAGGTGACGGGCGACGACTTCGGCTGGTGACCGGCCTGCGGAAATAGGGTCGCACCCACACGTGTTACCGCCTACCGTGATCGCCATGTTCGCCGCGCCCGGTCTGCAGCTGCCCGCAGGGTTCACCCTGCCGGTGGCTCCCGCGTGCGATACGCGAATCTGACCCTTCCCCAAGCCGCAGCAGAACCCGGGGAAGGGTAGCCCCGTGCCGGTTCTGGCGCGTGTCCCTGGGCAAGACCCGCGTTCCGCCTGCCGACCCGACGTTTCTCGCATCCAGTGAGGACAGGAACTCCCATGGCCAAGAGCCAGTTCGTCCGTACCAAGCCACACCTGAACATCGGCACGATGGGTCACGTCGACCACGGCAAGACGACCCTGACCGCCGCCATCACGAAGGTCCTCGCCGACCGCGACCCGGCCGCCAACCGGTTCGTCGCCTTCGAGGGCATCGACAAGGCGCCCGAGGAGGCCCTGCGCGGCATCACCATCAACATCTCCCACGTCGAGTACGAGACCGCCAACCGCCACTACGCCCACGTCGACATGCCGGGGCACGCCGACTACGTGAAGAACATGATCACGGGGGCGGCGCAGGTGGACGGCGCGATCCTGGTGGTCTCGGCGCAGGACGGCGCCATGCCGCAGACCCGCGAGCACGTGCTGCTCGCCCAGCGGGTCGGCGTGCCGTACCTGGTCGTAGCGCTCAACAAGAGCGACGCGGTCGAGGACGCCGAGCTGCTCGACCTGGTCGAGCTGGAGGTGCGTGAGCTGCTCGGCGAGTACGGCTTCCCCGGCGACGAGGTCCCGGTGGTGCGCGTCAGCGCGCTGAAGGCCCTCGAGGGCGAGCCGCGGTGGACCCGGTCCATCGTGGACCTGCTCGACGCCGTCGACGCCTACGTGCCGGTTCCGCCGCGGGAGCTGGGTGAGCCGTTCCTCATGCCGATCGAGAACGTGCTCACCATCAGCGGCCGCGGCACGGTCGTCACCGGGAAGATCGAGCGCGGCACGCTGCGCGTCGGCGAGCCGGTCGAGGTCGTGGGCCTCGGCCCGACGGTGGCGACGGTCGCCACCGGCCTCGAGACGTTCGGCAAGTCGCTGCCGGTCGCGGAGGCCGGCGACAACGCGGCGGTGCTGCTCCGCGGCATCAAGCGCGACCAGGTCCAGCGCGGCCAGGTCGTGGCGCTGCCCGGCAGCGTCACCCCGCACCGCGAGTTCCGCGCGCGGCTGTACGCCCTGAGGAAGGAGGAGGGTGGAAGGCACACGCCGTTCGTGGCGAACTACCGCCCGCAGTTCTTCTTCCGCACCACGGACGTCTCCGGCGCGATCGACCTGGGCGAGCTGCCGATGGTCATGCCGGGCGACACGGTGGAGCTGACCGTGCACCTGGGCAAGGAGGTCGCGATGGACGTCGGCCTCGGCTTCGCGGTCCGCGAGGGCGGCCACACGGTGGCGGCCGGAACGGTCACGGAACTGCTCGACTGACGTGGCGGGGCCGCCCTGATCCCCAGGGCGGCCCCGGCACTCACTGCTCCTCGGGCTCCGGCTTGCGCAGCTCCCGCTCGCGCCGGCGCAGGTCGGCCTCCCAGCGCTTCATCAGCGACTCGTCCTCGCGCAGCGAGCCGGCGAGATTCCTCAGGAACTCCGGGTCGTCGTCGGGTGCGACCGGACCCTTCGGCCGCTGGTCCTCGGGGAACCCGTTGCCGGGCCGCCAGGTGGTGCCGTTGCTGAGCCGCACGGCCCGGGCGGGGCGCCCGGCGATGAACCAGACGATCGGCCCGATCGGCGAGAACAGCAGGATGATGAAGACCCAGGCGATCCGCGGCAGGGCCCGGATCTGGGAATCTTCGGCGGAGAGGCAGTCGATCAGCGCGATGAGCAGCAACGCGAGGTCGATCAGCACGAACAACGAGTAGAGGCGGACCATGGCGAGAGATCTTCGCATATCCGGATCTCCCGCGCCGCCCGCCGAAGGGACTAATCGGGGGTGACGGACCCGGGCGGGTGGTGGATCCCGCCCGGGTCCGTCCTTCGGGGGCGGGTCAGCCGAGCGCTCCGGACAGCGCCGGGAGGTAGCCGTTGCGGTAGCCGTTGCCCGTCGGGTGGAACGAGTTCGTCGGCGGGACGACGGTCAGGCCGTGCAGCCACGGGCTGGGGCCGCAGATGCCGTGGCCGGCGAATTCGTCCTCGACGTTCGACCAGGTGAAGCCGGCCGCCTGGGACCGCGCGCCGATCATCCTGTTGAGCTCGACGGCGCCCCTGTTCAGCGATTTGCGCTTGGCCACGCTCATGCCGCCGATGCCGCAGTTCGCAACGGTCTCGTCGAACAGGATCGGGTAGCCGAGGACGACGACCTTGGCGTTCGGGGCCTTGCGGCGGATGTCGGCGTACGTGGCGTCGAACTTGGCCGGCATCTGGTCGCGCAGGACGGCCATGGCCTGGGCCACGACGGCCGCGCAGGCGCTGTCGCTGACCAGGGTGCAGGTGATCACGGCGGGGGCGAAGCCGACGTCGTTGCCGCCGATGGTCACCGTGACCAGGTCGGTCCCGCCGTTCAGGGCGGACAGCTGCCCGGAACGCAGGGAGGCGGTGGTGGCGCCGCTGCAGGCGGCCGACCGGTAGGACTTCGGGTCGTTCGCCTTCTCCCACAGGCCGGGGTAGCCGTTCGCGCTGCGCAGGCAGAGCCCGGTCTGCCCGGAAGCGCCGACACCGGACGAGTACGAGTCGCCGAGCGCGACGTAGTCCCATTCGGATATGGGTGCCGCCGCCGCGGCGGGCGTGGCGACGACGATGCTGAGAAGGGTCGAGGTGACGAGGCAGGCGAGGACGGTGGTACGTCTGCTCATCGGGTGGCCTCCGGATCCGCGAAAGGGATGGGGGCCGGAGCGCTCCGGTTACCGAACAGTAAGTCAAGACTTCATGGAAAGAAACATGGTGACATTCCTGTTACCTCGTAGTAACATCCATCGATGTGACCTGCATCTATGTCATGCGGTCATGTTTCATGTGCGGAGTGCAACTATTTTTGCTGCCGGCTTCAGCCGGTCTTCAGCGCGCGCTCAGGTCGGCGGAATAGCGTCGGGACATGGATGAGCAACGGGCCCGGAGAGTCGTCGAGACACTGCGCGGACGCAACGTCTTCGCCCATGTGAAGCTGCCGCACGCCGGCATCACCCAGTACGGAATCCGGGTCGTCCTGCCCGACGGGCGCGAGGCGATCTGGGACAACGACGGCACGGCCGGCCTCGAGGCGCAGGTGATGCGCGACGGCGTACTGGTCGGCTTCGTGTCGTCGATCCCCGGCTCGGAGAACTTCGGCGACGAGCAGATCATCGACGCCATCGCGGCGGCCGACTACGACCGGCCGATCGGCCGCTCCCGGCCCACGACGCCACCGCGCGCCGACCGGATCGCGGCGGCACCGCCCCCGATGGGGCTCGGCGACCGGCTGCGCCGCACCTTCCGGGGCTGAGCCGCCCGGCGGACACCCCCGCCGGGCTCAGCCCACGCCGAAGCCCGCGTTCCCGGCCGGCAGCCGTCGGCCGTCCTTGTCGTACGCGCTGATCCGGCCCAGTCTGCTCCCGGTGCCGACCTGGTCGAGGGTGAACCAGAACAGCACGATCGAGGGGTCCTCGCTCCAGGTGGCCTGCCGCGCCGTGACCTTCCTGCCGTCCGCGGTCGTCGTGATCCTCGCCGCGTCGCCCACGAAGTAGCCGAACGCCGGTACCGGCCCGCTGCCGATCGTCATGGCCGCCTGCGCGGCGTGGAAGCCGGGCGCCCGGTCCGAGCCGGCGGACTCGTTGGACATGACGTCGACGACGAGCCTGCCGTCGGCGTCCCGCCGCCCGGCCACGAGCCCGATGCCGGTGTCCGGCAGGGCGGGGTCCTCGAGTTCGGTGACCCACAGCAGCCGTGGGACACCGTTGGTCCTCATCCCGGTGTCGACGACGTCGCCGAACGCGCCGTCCTGCCGCGGCTCGACCGGCGTGACCTGGACGCCGGTGCCGGACGACCCGGTACCGGCGGGCCGTGCCCCGTCTGGGCGTGCCAGCTGCGCGCCGCCGAACAGCAGGGCCAGCACCGCGAGGCCGGAGGTCGCGCCGACGGCGAGCCGGCGACGGCGGCGCAGCCGGCCGCCGGCGGCCATGACCGCACCCAGATCGAGCGGCCTCGGCTGGAAATCCGGCGTGTTCATGGCCTCTCTCAGGTCGTCGAGATCGTTCACGGGCGTACTCCGCTTTCCGTGCGCCGGGGGGAGGGTATGGAGATCCGGAGCTTGGCGAGGGCCCGGGAGTTGAGGCTCTTGACCGTGCCGAGGGAGAGGTTGAGCTCCCGGGCCACGTCCACCTCGGTCGCGTCGAAGAAGTGCCGCAGCACGACCACCGCGCGCTCACGCGGCGACAGGGCCTGCAGCGCGCCGATCAGCCAGCGGCGCCGGGTGACGTCGTCGGCCAGGTCCCGGGGCAGCGGCTGCTCCGGCATCCGCTCGGTCGCGTACTCGCGCATCGGGCGGCGCCACTGGTCGGTGACCAGGTTGGCCAGGACCGTGCGGGCGTACGCGTAGGGGTCCTTGCGACGCACCCGGCCCCAGGCCGCGTACACCCGGACCAGGGCGGCCTGGGCCGCGTCCTCGGCCTGATGCCGGTCGCCGGTCAGCAGGTATGCGGCGCGCTGCAGCCGCGCCGAGTTCGCCTGCGCGAACTCGACGAACTCGTCGTCGCCTCTTCCAGCTAATCCCACGACGGCCATGACGGGTGAGGGGCGGAAAAGGTTGCGGCAACCTTTTCCGGGGACCGCCCGTCTCGATCATCGTCACGCACCATCCGCCCATCCTGATGGAGATACGCAATGGGACTGTCCCGAAACCGCTGGATCCTCACCGCCGGGGTAACCGGAACCGCACTCGCCGTGGTCGTGGCGGGCGCGGTGGCCGCCAGCGCCGCTCAGGAGAATCCCGCGGGCCGGCCCGCGCTGGCCCCTTCGCGGCCGCCCGCTCCCTCCACTGAAGAGCCGCAACCCGCGCAGGAGCGGCTGGGCGAGGTGGTGGACGCCGGTTTCGCGGCGAAGCAGGGCGCGTGGGTGATTTATGCCGTACCGATCAAGGAGAAGTCGCTGCCCGGCACGCACTTCGGGGTGATGGCGGGCCGCAAGCTGGCCGACGGCACGATCGTCGACGTGGTCGTCGCCAACGAGGTCGAGGGGCCGGACCGGGCGCCCGGCTTCCACGCCGTGCAGGGCGGCATGGAGGTCGAGGGCGAGCGGACCCCGTCCTTCGGCTACTACTCCGGCAACGCCGCGAGGATCACGGCGCGCTCGGGCGGCCGCACCGTCGTGGCGAAGGTGGCCCCGTGGAGCCGGGACGGCCGGGTCAAGTTCTTCTGGTTCGACCCGGCGACCAAGGCCGTCGGCGACCTGAAGGCCTACGACGGCGCCGGCCGCGCGCTGACCAAGGGCAACAACCAGGTCGGTGTCGGCTAGGCGGAAACCCCCTGGGTCCAGACGGCGCGGACCCGCTCGGCCACCTCCGCGGCCTGTTCCCGGCCCGCCTCCCCGGCGGGGGCGCGGCGGGACGGGTCGAGCGGGTTACGGCCGATCGCGGCCAGCGCGGCCCTGGACGGGCTGATCACGGCGGTCCGGACGCCGGCTCCCAGCGCCGCCGCCTGTGCGCCCGGGCGGTCGGCGCGCCGGACCGCGGCGACCATCGGCGCGATCACCACCACCCGGTCGTACCCCGCGGCCAGGTCGACGTTGGCGACCGAGCGCACCCCGCCGTCGATGTAGCGGCGGCCGTTGACGGTCATCGGCGGCCAGACCAGCGGCACCGCGCAGCTCGCGGCCACCGCGTCGACAAGCGACGCACCGCTGTCGCTGTCGAAGACCGCGACCTCGCCGGTGTGTGCCTCCACGGCCGGGATCAGCAGCCGCGCGGCCGGCCAGTCGTCGCGCCGCACCCGCGAGCCGATGGCCCTGCGCCGCTCGGACTCCGGCACCGTGCGGGCCTTCAGCGCGGCCCGGCCCAGGCGGGCCCGGCCACGGGCCCGGCCGCCGGGCCAGAGCGCGGCCAGGACGAAGCCGAGCAGCACCCGGCTGCCGAGCCTGGCGTCGCGGTCGCCGGTGGTGTCGGCGAGCTCGCGCTCGTAGAGCTCGGCGACGGCGGCGCCGCCGGTCAGCTGGGCGGCCACGACCGAGCCGGCCGAGGTGCCGACGAACAGGTCGGCGGTGGTGAGATCCACGCCCCGCTCGGCGAGGCCGTGCAGCAGGCCGATCTCCCACGCGACGCCGGTGACGCCGCCACCACCCAGCACCAGCGCGCGTTTCTCCATGGACATCTATCTACCACCGCCGGCCGCGCGGGGGAACAGCGGACACGCGACGGCGGCCCGGAGCAGGTGCTCCGGGCCGCCGCCCTGTGTCTCCCTATTTCAGATCAGGTGTCTTGCACTCCCGATCAGAAGTCGGCGACCGTGAAGGTCGAACCGCTGGAGATGATCGACATGTCATCACCCACGACGATCGTGCCCGGCGCGGCGTCATTGACGACCGCGACCGTGTACGGACCGGGTGCGACATCCGTCGTGTTGACCGTGCCGTCGGCATCCAGGGTGTTCTGGAGGTCGAGCTGGCAGATGATCTCCGTGTCGTCGATCGGGATCACGCTGGTGCACTCGGTGATGGGCGCTCCGGTCCAGTCACCACTGTTGTCGGTCGGATCGAAGGTGCTGTCGATCAGGAAGACGCGCGCGTCAGTAAGGGCCGGGCTACCCGTGCCCCAGGTCAGGGTCGAGAATCCGGCGCCGATGATGTCGAGGTACGGCGTGGTGGCGGGCGGTGCGGTGTTCGGCGTCACCGTGATGCCGTACGAGTAGGTGTACGAGGCGGCGAGGGTCTTCGTGCCCGACGCCGTGGTGACGCTCACCCCGACGATGCCCGGGGCGTGCGAGCTGGTGTTACCGGTGATCGAGGTGGCCGACACGACCGTGACGTTGGTCAGCGGGCTGCCACCGAGGGAGACGCTCACCGAGCCGGGGGTCGCCGGGAACGGGAAGCCCGTACCCGTGATGGTCACCAGGCTGCCGCCCTGCGCCGGACCGGCGGTCGGGGCGATGGCCGTGACCGTGACGCTCGGCGCGATCGAGTAGACGCCCGCAGCCGCGATGAGCGGGTCGCTGAGCGTGGTGCCCGAGTAGACACACGCGTTGTAGGTCGCGGACGTCTCGGGGCCGGCCAGCGCCACGGTGGCCGGAACGGTGACGAGCAGCTTGGAGTTCGTGAGCTTCGCGACGCCCGTACCGGCATTCGCCGGGCCCGCACCGTGCGTGGGGGTGCAGTCGGTGCGGGTGAACACGACGCCCGGTGCGGCGACGCCGGTCAGGAACGCCGTGGACCCCGTGATGGTGATGGGAGTCGCGGTCGCCGACGCGCCGACGGCCGGGCTCAGCGTGACCGACGGAAGCGCATAGAACGCGGCCTGGCCGACCAGCGAGCTGGTGCCGGCGGTGCCGTTGTAGATGCACAGGGTGTAGGCGCCGTTGGCCAGCGTCGCGGGTGCCGTCGTGGTGACGACCGTCGACGATGTCCGCACCGCGGTGGCGGTGGTGACGCCCGTGGTCGTCCACGTGGCCGGGCAGGTGGACGTGGTGAACAGCGCGCCGGGCACCGCGGTGGTCGGCAGGAACGTCGTCGCGGATGTCGCCGTGATCGGGGTGGCGGTTCCGGGCACGCCGGTCGACGGGGTCAGGACCGGTGTGGACGGCAGCACGTCGTAGGTGCCGACCGAGTGACCCACGATCGTCGTGCCCGTGGTGGCGGTGCTCGAGTACAGACACACCCGCCAGGACCCGACCGGGACCGTGTTCGGCACGGTGAGCGTACCGCCGTCGTTGCCCGTCCTCGCCACGGCCGCCACCAGGTTGGTGGTCGTCGTGGCGCCGTAGTTCAGCGGGCAGGTGCCGGCGGTGTTGAGCCGCCCGACGGGGGCCGTGACGCCCGTGAAGATACCGGTTTCGCTGATGGTGACGGGTGTGCTGACGCCGACCGGGCCGGTAGACGGGGTGAGGGTGGTGATGGCCGTGTCGACCGCGAAGGCGGCCGTGCTGGTCGCGAGGACGGCGGCGGCCGCCACCGACGCCGCAACGCCGACGCGCAACAGGTACGCGCCGGCTCTACGTTCGGACTTGCGCATGCGATGGTCCTCCTACGGTTTCTGTGAACCGCGTAGTTCGGGCTGGGTGGGCCCGCGCACGCAGCAGCGCCGTCGGGCCATCTCGCTGGGAGCCTAACCCGGCATTTCCGGACATTTGCGAAGAGTTACGAAGTTGAGTGTATTTTTGTCCCTTAACCATGCCGAATCGACCACGGTAGACGTTCTCGAGTCCGAATACGCTCGTGCAGTGCGCATTTCCGCGGCGAAACGGCATCGGCCGGCCGCGGACTGCGGCCGGCCGGTGGGCGGGTGAACGGGTCAGCCGAGCTTGGCCCACTGCTTGTCGATCGCGGCGACGCTGGCCGCCGCCGACGGGCGTCCGCCGGGCTTCACCGCGAGCGTGTAGACGCTCCTGGTCGGGCTGGTGCGCCAGCACAGCAGCAGCGTCGGGCGCTCCCGTGCCTCGATGTTGTTGCTGAGGCGAATCTTCGAGGTGCACTCCGAGTTGCCGACGGCCCGGTGTCCGCTGTCGACGATCCATGCCAGTTCCCGGTAGCCGGTGAGATCCTTCCTGGCGGACGCGACCTTGATCGTCTCGGAGCCCCGGCGCACCATGCTGGTGGTCACGTCGGCCTCGCTCACGTTGGCGACGCCGGTGTTCGGCACCGGCCGTTGCACCCGGACGCCCGCCTTCGCGGCCGCCGAGCGGGCCGCCTTGACCCGCTCGGCGGCGGTGCTCGCGCGTGCGTCGGCGGCGGTCGTGGTGGGGTCCTTCGACTGTGCGCGGGTGTGCGGGGTGGCGGAACGGCCGGCGTTGCCCGGCGCGGGCGCCGCGGCGGGCGGTCCGCCGGCCTGCGAGGTTTCGTCGCGGGCGTCGGTCACCTGGTCGGTGACGAACACGGTCAGCCCGAAGAGCGCGAGCAGCCCGACCACGCCGATAATGATCATCTTCTGGCGGGAGATCCGGCGGGAGGCCGCCGACGAATACACCGCGCTCGCGTCGTCGTCGGGTTCCGGCGCTTCGGCGACTGCGTCGTCGTTAGCGTTGCGCATGCTCAGTCCTTTGCGGTCTTGGCAAGCGGGCCCAACGTCGCGGCGGTAGGCCCCGAGACTCGATGGTCCCACACGATCGGACTTAAAGGACTAAAACGCCAATATCGCCCATCGGTCAGGCTCCGAAAAGTTGCTTGTAGACCGCCGCCGACTGCGGATTGGGGAAGCAGGCGGCGTCCGTGCGGTACAGGCTCGACTGCACCCCGCCCTCCCCGCAGTCCGAGAAGTAGGCCTCGTACGCCAGGTGCCGCGCGTGGCCGGCGAACCAGGCGTGCATCCACGTCACGAACGACGGGTTCTCCCGGCCGGCGTCGCCCGTCGGTACCACGCCCCATTCGCCGACCGAGAACAACTTGCCGTGCGCAAGCGCGAACGAGTAGAGCCAGTCCAGGCCCTCCGGGGCCGCGGCCACCCGGTCGAACGCCTCCTTCGTCGGCGACCAGGGGTAGTGGTCGTAGTTGTCGATGCCGACGATGTCCACGTAGTCGTCGCCGGGGTAGCAGTTCGTGCTCACTCCGCCGCACACCCCCGCCGGGGTGCCGTGCGCGTTGATCGTCCAGTCCAGGAGCACCTGCGGGCTGGTGGCGCGGATGTTCGTGGCGGCGCGGCGGTAGCAGGCGATCCAGGTCGCCGTGTCGTCCGCCCGCCACGGTGAGGTCTTCTCGTTGAACTCCCAGCCCAGTCGCACCACCGAGTCGCCCCGGCCGTGGCGGGTCATCAGGGCGCCGAAATTCCTCCAGTCCCGATCCTTTTCGCCGTTCGCGCACGCGGTCAGGTCCGCACTCGCCCCTTTGGGCACCAGGCCCTGCGAGACGACCAGCATGCCGTCGAAGTCCGAGAACAGGTCGAACGTCCAGCCGGTGCCGGCCGTCATCGACTCCCACGAGGTGCGGTCCGTGTAGGTCTGCGCGACCCGGCACGCCCGGCCGCGCGCGGTGCAGAAGGCGTTGACGTGCGCGGTGTCGAACATCGGGTCGCCGTTGACGCCGGACAGGCCGTTCGGCCCCGGCCAGCTGCCGTCCGTCCGGGGGAGCGCGATCAGCCGCCGGGCGGAGCGCGATTCGGCGGAGGACGGTGCTCCGCGGGACGCGGAGGCGGCCGCGGACGGGGCGGCGGCGGATGCGGACGGGGTGGCGGCCGGTGGTCGTTCGTCGCCCGTGGTCACCAGGACGGCAGCACCGAGGCCGGCGAGCAGGACCAGCGCCGCGACGCCGGCCGGCCACCAGCGCCGCGGGCCGCGCGGTCGTTCGTCGGCCATGCGGTGCCCTCCGGCGATTCGAGCGTTCTGCCCGATTGTGCCAGCTTCCGGGGTCGGGCGTGGCCAAGTCGATCGAGCGGGCCGAGAATGAGGATTGCCTTACCTAAAGAATGGCTTACCTCATTTGTAAACGTGCGAAAAATGGCGTCGGCCATGCCGCGCGAAGCCGCTTCACATAGTTTATGGTCGGCTAGGAGAAAGGGAGGGCCACATGACTCAGATGATGGCGATGCCGCGCGTGCAGACCTGCACGGTCAGCACCTGCGGTTACAACAACGACGGCTGCACGGCGTTCGCGATCACTATCGGTGGCGTGAACGCGGCGTGCGACACGTACGTCGAGACCGCCGACAAGGGTGGGATGGGCGAGGTCGCGGCCCAGGTCGGCGCCTGCAAGCGGTCCGACTGTGTGCACAACACGGAGCTCGAGTGTCACGCGCCGTCGATCATGGTCGGCGCGGCGCAGGACCGCGCGGACTGCCTCACCTTCGAGGCGCGATAAGCTTTCTATTAAACTTAGCCTTACCTTAAAGGCCGTCTCCCGCACCCGGGGAGGCGGCCTTTTCGTCGACCATTATTCATTGTCGTGCCTGGTTGTCTGCGGCCCGCCGGTGCTCGGCCGCTCGGGGGGCCGGTTGACCGCGGCGGGCCGAGGCGGTAGGTTGTTCTCAGATCGAGTCTTACTCACATCGAGAACAACGCGGAGCGATGATGGCGAACGAACGGGAGTTCCTCGAGAGCTACGACCCGAGTGAGTTCGCGCCCACCGCCGTCACCGTCGACGTCGCGGCCCTCACCATCCGGGACGGCCGGCTGCACGTCCTGCTCGTGGAGCGCGGCGGCCACCCGTTCTCCGGCTGGCGTGCCCTGCCCGGCGGCTTCGTGCGCGACGAGACGCTCGACGCCGCCGCCCTGCGTGAGCTCGCCGAGGAGACCGGCCTGCGCCCGGGCGAGGACGACCTGGACCGGGTGCACCTCGAGCAGCTCCGGTCGTACGGGAACCCGGGGCGTGACCCCCGCATGCGGGTCGTCTCGGTCGCCTACCTGGCGTTCGCGCCGAGCCTGCCCGACCCGCGGGCCGGCGGCGACGCGTCCGGCGCCTTCTGGGTGCCCGTCGACGAGGCCGGCGAGCTGGCCTTCGACCACGCGACGATCCTCGCGGACGCCCTCGACCGGGCCCGCGCCAAGCTGGAGTACACGCCGCTGGCCACCGCGTTCGTCGGCGACGAGTTCACCATCGGCGAGCTGCGGGCGGTCTACGCGGCGGTCTGGGGCGAGGAGCTGCACGCCGGCAACTTCCACCGCAAGGTGCTGTCGGTGCCGGGCTTCGTCGAGAGCACCGGCGAGACGGCGGCCCGGGGCGGGGAGCGCGGCGGGCCCAAGGCGCGGCTCTACCGGGCCGGCGACGCGCGGCTGCTGCACCCGGCGCTGCTGCGGCCGGCCCGCGAGGACGGGATCCGATGAACGCGACGCCGTCGTTCGCGGACGCCGTCGGCCGCATCGCCGCGGCGAGCACCTTCGCGGACCTGGTGGACGACGCGCGCGGGCAGACCGCCGGGCACGCGTACCGGATGCTGGTCAAGGTGGTGCATCCGGACGTCGCGCCGGCGGGCCGGTGCGCGGACGCGACGACCGCCCTCGCCCGGCTCTCGGACCTCTGGGCCGGGCGCGACGGCCGGGCGCTGACGACCCGGCGTGCGACCTACCGGGTCAGCGGCGTGGTCGCGAGCGGCGACATCGCCGAGCTCTACGCGGTCGACGGCGACGCGGCGCTGCTCAAGCTGCCCCGCCGGCCGGGCGACAACGACCTGATGCGCGCCGAGGCCGCCGCCCTCGGCAGGCTGGCCGCCGACGGCGAACCGAGGTTCCGGGCCTACGCGCCGCGACTGATCGAGAGCTTCACCCATGAGGATCACGCGAAGGCGCGCCGGACGGCGACGATCGTCGAGCGTCAGAACGGTTTCGTGTCCCTCGCGGACGTGCGCCGCGCCTACCCGGGCGGTATCGATCCGCGCGACGCCGCCTGGATATGGCGGCGGCTGCTCACCGGGCTCGGCTGGGCGCACCGGGCCGGCGTCGTGCACGGCGCGGTCCTGCCCGAGCACGTCCTCGTCCACCCCGCGGAGCACGGCGTGGTCCTCGTCGACTGGTGCTACTCCGTGTCGCCCGGCACGCCCGTGCCGGCGCTGGTCGCGAAGCACCGGGGCGCGTACCCGCCCGAGGTGACCGCTGGGCGGCCGGCCACCGCCGCCACCGACATCTTCATGGCGACCGGCCTGATGCTGCGCCTCATCCAGAACCCCCCGGCCGCACTGCGGCGCTTCGCGGCCGGCTGCAGCTACGACGCGCCGCGCATGCGTCCGCAGGACGCGTGGTCGCTGCTCGAGGAGCTCGACGAGCTGCTCGAGAACCTGTACGGCCCCCGCCGCTTTCGCCCCTTCGCGATGCCGGCGTGACTCACCAGGAGGTATGAAATGGGAAGCGGACACTGGTCCACCGACGTCTACTCCGCGGCCGCCGGCTACCGGGCCGCCAGCGGCGCGAGCGCCTTCGCCTACAGCGACAGCGGCGCCCGCAAGGCACACCCGGCGCTCGACCCGATGAACGTCGGCAAGCGGGAGAGCCGCGACAGCGACGAGCACCCGACGAGCACCCCGATCGCCGTCCTCTTCGACGTGACCGGCTCGATGGGCACCGTACCGCGGGTGCTGCAGACCAAGCTGCCGCAGCTGCTCGGCCTGCTGACCCGCAAGGGCTACGCCACCGATCCGCACATCCTGTTCGGCGCGATCGGGGACGCCACCTGCGACCGGGTGCCGCTGCAGATCGGCCAGTTCGAGTCCGACAACCGCATGGACGAGGACCTGGCCCGCATCGTCCTCGAGGGCGGTGGCGGCGGCCAGCGCCGAGAGTCGTACGAGCTCGCCATGTACTTCATGGCCCGGCACACCAGCCTCGACTCCGTCGCCGAGCGCGGCCGCCGCGGCTACCTCTTCATCATCGGCGACGAGATGCCGTACCCGCAGGTCAAGCCGAAGGAGGTCAAGAGGTTCGTCGGCGACCGGCTGGGCGAGCCGATCGCGATCGAGGCCATGCTCGCCGAGCTGCGGCGCAGCTTCGACGTCTACTACATCATGCCGACCGCGGCCGGCTGGGGCGGCGACCCGGAGATCCTGGGCTACTGGCGCGCCCTGCTCGGCCAGCACGTCATCGAGCTGGACGACCTCGACGCGGTCTGCGAGACCATCGCGCTGACCGTCGGACTCGGCGAGGAGTCCATCGACCTCGACGCCGGACTCGCCGACCTGGTCGAGGTCGGATCGGTGTCCGGCCCGTCGGTCGGCAGGGCGCTCGCGCCGCTCGGCGCGGGGCGGGTCGCGGCCGTTCGTTCCCCGCTGGACCCGGGCGGCGCGGCAACGCCGAGCGGGAACGAACGGCTGTGAACCACGCGGGACACGTCGCCGTGGTCGACCTCGGCTACGGCGACGCCGGCAAGGGCACGGTGGTGGACGCGCTCTGCGCTACCGGGCCGGTCACCGCGGTGATCAGGTTCAACGGGGGAGCGCAGGCCGCGCACAACGTGGTCACGCCGGAGGGCCGGCACCACACGTTCGCGCAGTTCGGGTCGGGCACGTTGCAGGGCGTGCCCACCCACCTGTCGCGCTTCGTGGTGGTCGACCCGCTCGCGCTCGCGGCCGAGGCCGCCGCCCTCGGCAACCCGTTCCACCTGCTCACCGTGGACGGCGACGCGCTGCTCGCCACGCCGTGGCATCGCGCCGCGAACCGGGCCCGCGAGCGGCGGCGCGGGCGCGGACGGCACGGCTCGTGCGGCATGGGCGTCGGACAGACCGTCGAGTACGCCCTCGGCCACCCCGACGCGCCCCGGGTGCGCGACGTGCTGTCGAGCACCCGGCTGCGTTCCCGGCTGGCCGCGGTGCAGGCCGCGTACGGCCCGCTGGATGCGGCTCCCCTCGACGACGTCGTGGACGCGTTCCTCGCCTTCGGCCGCATGGTGTCCATCGTGGACGACTCGTACCTCGGCGGCCTGCTGGACCGGGGGCGGTGTGTCTTCGAGGGCGCGCAGGGTGTGCTGCTGGACGAGTGGCGGGGCTGGCATCCGTACACGACGTGGTCCACGACGACCTTCGACAACGTGGCGGCGCTGTGCCCCGACTTCTTCCGGCTGGGGGTGGTGCGGACGTACACGACCCGGCACGGCCCCGGGCCGTTCGTCGCCGCCGCGCCGCTGGACCTGCCCGAGGCGCACAACGGCACGGGGGAGTGGCAGGGCGCGTTCCGGGTGGGCCACTTCGACGCGGTGGCGCACCGGTACGCCGTCGAGGTCGCCGGCGGGGTTGACGGCCTGGCGGTCACCCACCTCGACGCGCCGCCGCGTGAGCCGGGGCTGCGCGTCTGCACCTCGTACGACCTGGACGGCGCGCGGTGGGAGCGCATCGTGCCGGCGCCGCCGCGGGACCTGGGCCGGCAGGCCGCGCTGACGGCGCTGCTGGCCCGGTCCCGCCCCGGCGACCTGGAACGGCCCGTGGACTGGCCGGACCGGATCGGCGAACTGCTGGACGCGCCGGTGGTCCTGGAGTCGTACGGGCCGCGCCGCACCGACAAGCGGATCGCGGCGCCGGCGATGGCGCTATAGGTACATGCCCGTCGACGGCGGGGTGGTCGGCACGGTCACCGGCCGGGTGCCGGTCCGCAGCGCGTACAGCTCGGCGAGGGTCGCCCCGTCCGGGCCGACGCCCGCCGGGGTGCCGAGCCAGGCGACCGCCTCGCCGTACGGCAGGCGCCCGACCTCGATGCTGGCCAGACAGCGACCCGGCCGGACCACCGCGGGGTGCAGCGACGCCAGGTCCTCGTTCGTGGTGATCGCGATGAGCGCGTTGCGGCCCTGGCCGAGCAGCCCGTCGGTCAGGTTGAGCAGCCGGGAGAGCGACTGCCCCGCGGCCGCCTTGGCCTCGCCGCTGATCAGCTCGTCGCAGTCCTCGAGCATGAGCAGCCGCCAGCGCGGCTCGTCGTCGTCGCCGCTGCCCAGGGCCACGCTCATCAGGTAGGCGGGGTCGGCGAACAGCCGCTCGGGGTCGAGCACGCAGTCGACCTGGCACCACGAGCGCCACTGCTGGGCCAGCGCGCGCAGGGCCGTCGTCTTGCCGGTGCCGGGCTCGCCGTGCAGCAGCATGAGGCGGCCGTTGACCGCGGTGCCGTCGATGGCCATCAGCCGTTCCAGGGTGCGCGCCACCGGCTCCGCGTAGTTCGCGCGGATCTTCTCCCACGGCGCGGCGTCGATCTCGCGCTGCACGCGGCGCGGGCCGTGCGGCCCGAAGTGCCAGAAGCCGATCGGCACGCTGTCGGCGGCCGGGGGCGGCTCCTCGACGGCGTTCTCGACCGCGACGGCCAGCACCGACTCGGCCATCTCGGCGCTGACCGCGGTGACCGTCACGCGTGCGCGGCGGCTCTGCGTCCAGCGGGTGACGTGCAGGGTCCAGCCATCGCCGACGGAGAGCCGGCCGTGGCCGTCCTCCTCGACCGCGTCCCGGACGATCCGGGCGTCGTCGGTGGTCAGCAGGGCTTCGGCGCGGACGTTCTCGAGGTAGGTCGTGCGGCCGTACGGCTCCCGCCCGGTGACGAACGCGTCGAGCGCGAGCAGGTCAACGACGTCCACCAGCCGGTCGCCGTCGTCGACGGCGCCGGACAGCGGCAGCGACGCGGACGCGAGCGAAGCGACGGCCGGCTCCGCGGTGCGGCCGCCGAGCCGGTCGACGGACTGATGGGGGGTGCGCATTACCCCATGATCGACCCCGGGTGGGGGATGAGCACCCCGTTTTTCTGCAGCCGTATCCGAACGGGATGGTCCCCTGCGTGTGCCGCGTACCCGGTTTCCAAGATCCTCTGCCATTGGTCACGTTAGGTTGACCTAACCCTGCGTGACCAGGACTCATACGAGGATTGGAGGCCCTGCATGGCGCCACACGCGCCCATCTCGCGCCGGAACCTGTTGTTCGGCGCGGCCGGTGTCGCGGCCACCGGAATGCTTGCGGCCTGCGGCGATGACGACAATCCGGACACGGGAAGTTCCCCGGCCGCCTCCGGCGGCGCCTTCCCGACCACCGTGCCGCACCAGTTCGGCAGCACCACCCTCGAGAAGGCGCCCGCCGCGGTCGTCTCGCTCGGCTGGGCCGACGCCGACGCGCTGCTCGCCCTCGGCGTCGTGCCGGTCGGCATCCTCGACTGGTTCCAGGCCTGGCCGACCGGCGTCGGACCCTGGGCCGAGCCGAAGCTGGGCGGCGCCAAGCCGACGGTCCTCACCGGCCCCGAGATCAACTTCGAGACCGTGGCCACCCTGCGGCCCGACCTCGTCACCCTGACCAAGAGCGACAACGTGAAGGCCACCTGGGAGAAGCTGGAGAAGCTCGCGCCCACGCTCTCCGGCCCGGCCGGCACGCAGCCGTACGGCACCACCCTCGAGGACCAGACGATGACGATCGCCCAGGTGCTTGGCCGCGAGGCCGAGGGCGAGGCCCTGGTCGCGGCCAACGAGAAGGCGCTCGCCGACGCCAACGCGGCCAACCCCGAGTTCGACGGCAAGACCGTGGTCGTCGCGGCCGCGTTCGGCGGACAGTACGGCGCGTACACCAGCGGCGACGGCCGGGTGCAGTTCATGGAGGCGCTGGGCTTCAAGAACTCGCCGAAGATCGAGGCGCTCAACCCGCCCACCTACTACGCACAGATCTCCAAGGAGCAGGTCGCCCTGCTCGACGCCGACCTCACCGTCGTCTTCGCCATCGGCGCCGGCGAGGCGCTCGCGAAGGACCCCGTCCTCAACAGCATCCCGTCCGCGAAGGACGGCCGGATGCTGATCATCGACGACCCCGACCTGGCCAACGCGTTCTCCACCAACTCGGTGCTGAGCACGCCGTACGTGATCGAGAGGTTCGTGCCGATGGTCAAGGACGCCCTGGCGTGACCCACACCGCCGCCGAGCGGGCCGGATACACCACCCTCGAGGCGCGGGTCCGCGCCCGGGGAGGGCTCACCGCGCGGGGCCTCGGGCTGGTGCTCGCCGGTGCCGCGCTGGTCGCGGTGGCGGCCCTGAGCGTCGCGGTCGGCACCAAGCCGATCCCGCTCGGCGCGGTGTGGGACGCGATCTCGACCGGGAGCGGGACCACGCAGGACGCCCGGATCGTCCTCGACCTGCGGATCCCGCGGACGCTGATCGGGCTGGCCGCGGGGATCGCGCTCGGCCTGGCGGGCGCGCTGATGCAGGCGCTGACCCGCAACCCCCTGGCCGACCCCGGCATCCTCGGCATCAACGCGGGCGCGGCCACCGCCGTCGTGCTCGGCATCCGGGTGCTCGGCGTCGGCTCGCTGACCGGCTACATCTGGTTCGCGTTCGCCGGTGCGGCGGGCGCGTTCGTCGTGGTCTACCTGCTCGGCACCCGCGGCCGCTCCGCCGCCTCCCCCGAGCGCCTCGCGCTGGCCGGCGCCGCCGTCGGCGCGGCCCTGCTGGCAATCACCAACGCGGTCGCGCTGCTCGACGTCACCACGTTCGACCGCTACCGGCTGTGGACCGTCGGATCCCTCGCCGGGCGCGACCTGAGCGTCCTCTGGGGCGTGCTGCCGTTCATCGTGGGCGGCACGCTGCTGGCCCTGCTCCTCGGCCCCTCGCTCAACGTCATCGCGCTCGGCGAGGACACCGCGCGCGCCCTGGGCGCCGACCTGAACCGCACACGGGTGCTGTCGGCCGTCGCCGTCACGCTGCTCTGCGGCGCCGCCACCGCCGCCGTCGGGCCGATCGCGTTCGTCGGGCTCGCCGTGCCGCACATCGCCCGGATGGTGGTCGGGCCGGACCAGCGCTGGATGCTGCCGTACTCACTGGTCCTGGCGCCGATCCTGCTGCTGCTCGCGGACATCGTCGGGCGCCTGGTCGTGCGCCCCGGCGAGTTGCAGGCCGGCCTGGTCACCGCGTTCCTCGGCGCCCCGGTCTTCCTCGCCGTGATCATGCGCCGCCGGATCGTGCCGCTTTGAGGCGCCGGATCACCGTCCGGGCCCCGGGCCTCGCCCTGCGCCTCGACCTGCGCACCCTGTGGGTCGCGGGCGCGCTGCTGCTGGCCGTGTTCGCCGGCTTCGTGCTGACCGTCGCGGCGGTCGGCGTGCGGCTCCCGTTCGCCGACATCATCGAGATCCTCGACGGCGGCGGCCGGCGCGCCGATCGCTTCATCCTGCTCGACCTGCGCCTGCCGCGGGTCACCCTCGGCCTGCTCGTCGGCGCCGCGCTGGCCATGTCCGGCGCGGTCTTCCAGAGCCTGTCGCGCAACCCGCTCGGCAGCCCCGACATCGTCGGCTTCACCACCGGCTCCGCCACCGGCGCGATCCTCGCGATCGTCGTTCTCGGCGCCGGCCCGGCCGGCGCCGCCGGCGCGGCCATCGCGAGCGGCATCGTCACCGCCCTGATCGTGTACGGGCTGGCGGCGGTCGGCGGCGGCGCGATCCGACGCCTCGTACTCGTCGGCATCGGCATCAGCGCCATGCTGGTGGCGGTGAACAGCTACCTGATCAGCCGGGCCCGGCTCGACGCGGCCCAGTCCGCGGCGGTCTGGCTGGTCGGCACCCTGAACGGGCGGAACTGGGAGTACGTGCGCCTGCTCGGCCTGGCCCTGCTGGCGCTGACGCCGCCGCTGCTGATGCTCGGCCGGCGGCTGCGGATGCTCGAGATGGGCGACGAGTCCGCGCAGTCCCTCGGCGTACGCGTGCACCGGTCCCGCCTGATGCTGGTGGTCCTCGCGGTCGCGGTGTGCGCGGTGGCGACCGCCGCGACCGGCCCGGTCGCGTTCGTGGCGCTGGCCGCGCCGCAGATCACCCGGCGCCTCACCGCGGCGCCGGCGCCGCAACTGCTGCCGGCGGCGATCACCGGGGCACTGCTGATGGTGCTCAGCGACTTCGTCGCGCAGCGGCTGCTGGCCCCCGCCCAGCTGCCGGTCGGAGTGGTGACCGGCGCGGTCGGCGGGGTCTACCTGGCCTGGCTGCTCAGCATCCAATTTCGAAAGGAAGGCCGATGACCGCGCGGCTGTCCGGCTCGGACCTGACCCTCGCGTACGACAGCCGGGTGATCGCCTCCGCCCTCGACGTGAGCATCCCGGACGGCTCCTTCACGGTGATCGTCGGGCCGAACGCGTGCGGCAAGTCGACGCTGCTGCGTGCGCTCGCCGCGCTGCTCGTGCCGAAGCGGGGTTCCGTGGTGCTGGACGGTGCGTCGATCAGCTCGTACCGGGCGAAGGAGGTGGCCCGGCGGCTCGGCCTGCTGCCGCAGACGGCGACCGCGCCCGAGGGCATCTCGGTGGCGGACCTGGTCGCCCGCGGCCGGTACCCGCACCAGAAGCTCCTGCGCCAGTGGACACCGGAGGACGAGAACCAGGTCGCGGCGGCGATGGAGGCGACCGGCGTGACGGCGCTGGCGGACCGGGCGGTCGACGAGCTGTCGGGCGGCCAGCGGCAGCGGGTGTGGATGGCGATGGCGCTGGCACAGCAGACGGACATCCTGCTGCTCGACGAGCCCACCACGTTCCTGGACATCGCCTACCAGATCGACCTGCTGGACATGTGCGCCGACCTGAACGAGCAGGGCCGGACGCTGGTCGCGGTCCTGCACGACCTCAACCAGGCCTGCCGCTACGCGACACACCTGATCGCCATGAAGGCCGGGAAGATCGTCGCGGAGGGTGACCCGAGTGAGATCATCACGGCCGAACTGGTCGCGGACGTGTACGGCCTGGCCTGCGAGGTGATCCCGGACCCGCAGACGCACACGCCGCTGGTGGTCCCGGCGGCGCGTGCCGCCCGCGGTGGCCGGCTGATCCGCTAGGTCTTCCGCCGCCGCAGCACGAACACCGGGATCGAACGCTTCGTTTTCTTCTCGTAGCCGGCGTAGGTCGGGAACGCCTCGACCGCGCGCTCCCACCACACCGCCCGCTCGGCGCCCGAAACCTCGTGCGCGACGTACTCGTGCCTCTCCTCGCCGTCCTGCAGCTCGACCTCGGGGTTCTTGCGCAGGTTGTAGACCCAGACCGGGTTCTTCGGGCCGCCGCCGAGCGAGCCGACCACCGCGTACTCGCCGTCGTGCTCGACGCGCATCAGGGCCGTCTTGCGCAGCAGGCCGGTCCGGGCGCCGACCGAGGTCAGGACGATGACCGGGCGGCCCTGGATGTCGCCGGCCCGCGCACCGTTCGTCGCCTCATACGTCTCGGCCTGCTCGCGGGCCCAGTTCGACGTGCTCGGGCCGTATTCGCCGGTGAGAGGCATGCGGACTCCTCAGTCGGAGGTCGGGGTCAGTACGAAGACCGGGATGATCCGGTCGGTCTTGGTCTGGTAGTCAGCGTACGGCGGCCAGGCCTCGACGGCCCGCTTCCACCACAGCTCCCGCTCCTCGCCGTGCACCTCGCGGGCGTCGTAGTCGCGCTTGACGTCGAGGTCCTGCAGCTCGACGCGCGGGTTCTTGGCCAGGTTCCAGTACCAGACCGGATGCTTCGGTGCGCCGCCCAGGGACGCGACCACCGCGTACCGGCCGTCGTGTTCGATCCGCATCAGCGGGCTCTTGCGCAGCTTGCCGCTCTTGGCGCCGACCGACGTGAGCACGATGATCGGCTTACCCTGCAGCTCGTTCGCCTCCGCACCGTTGCTGGCCTCGAACTGCTCCACCTGCTCGCGGGCCCAGTCCGACGGGCTCGGCTCGTATACACCGGTCAATGGCATGAGAACTCCTCCTCAGAGTGCGACGAGGCCCGCGGCGGTCGGCGTGAAGCCGCAGGCCTTCTGATAGAAGCCGGCCAGGCCGGCCTCGTAGTCCACGTGCAGCCAACGACATCCCGCCGCCCGGGCGCCGTCGGTGGCGACCCGCACCAGTCCCGTGCCGACGCCCCGCCCGCGTACGTCCGGCGCGACGACGGTGTCGAGGATGAAGGCGTGTGCGCCGCCGTCCCAGGCGACGTTGACGAAGCCGACCAGCCGCTCCCGCAGGCGTGCGCAGACCCAGCCCAGGCTGTGCCGCTCGACCCGGGCCAGCCAGTCGATTCCCTCAGGGGGACGGTCGAAACCCGCCGCGTGCAGAGCGTCGAGGGCGTCGCTGCCGAAACCGGCCCGCCACCCGTACGCGATAGTCACGCCGAAAGCCTATCCACGATGGCGGCCCCTCCGCCGCCGCGTTGCATGAAGCCGACCCCGCGGGCGGTCGCATCGGGACATCATCCGCCCTGCGGGCGTCGGATAGCCTCACGATCATGCCTGCGATCGATGTCGGCGACATCACCCTGCACTACGAGGAGTCCGGGCGTGGCGCGCCGGTGCTGCTGATACCCGGCACCGCCGCGCGCGGCCGCACCTGGTGGCTGCACCAGGTGCCGGCCCTGGTCGGCGCCGGCTACCGGGCGATCACCCTGGACAACCGCGGCGTCGGCCAGAGCGGCCCGGCCCGGCCGGGCCTGACCGTCGCCGACCTGGTCGCGGACACGGTGGCGGTGATCGAGCGGGTCGCGGGCGGTCCGTGCCGGCTGATCGGCACGTCGCTCGGCGCGTACGTGGTGCAGGAGGTGCTGCTCGCCCGCCCGGACCTGGCCGACCGGGCCGTCCTGATGGCGAGCCGGGCCCGGCCGGACGCGATGTCCCTGGCGCTGGCGGCCGCGGAGCGCGCCATGGCCGACGCCGGGATATCGCTGCCGCCCGGGTACGACGCGGTCAACCGCGCGCTGCAGAACCTGTCGCCGCGGACCCTCGAGGAGCCGGAGGCGGCGCAGGACTGGCTCGACATCCTGGAGATGTCGCCGACGAACTGGGCCGACAAGGGGCAGCGCCCCCAGCTGGACGTGACAGTGGACACCGACCGGCGGGCGGCGTACGGGACGATCCGCGTGCCCACCCTGGTGCTGTCGTTCGCCGACGACCTGATCGCGCCGGCCGTCCGCGGCCGCGAACTGGCCACGGCGATCCCCGGCGCCCGGTACGCACGGATCGCGGACGCGGGCCACTACGGCTATCTCGAACAACCGGACGCCGTGAACGACGCCATCCTGGAGTTCTTCGCCGATGCTTGAGCGCATCCTTCCGCCGGGCGTGCGGACCGCGTACACGAGGACCGACCCGCCGGAGGCCGAGATCTTCCCGGCGGAGGCCGCCCTCATCGCGAACGCCGTCGCCAAGCGCAGGAACGAGTTCACGACGGTCCGGCACTGCGCGCGGCTCGCCCTGGCCGAGCTGGGTGTGCCGCCCGTGCCGATCCTGCCGGGGGTGCGCGGCGCGCCGGTCTGGCCCGACGGGATCGTGGGCAGCATGACGCACTGCGTGGGCTACCGCGGGGCGGCGGTCGCGCGGGCGGGCGAGACCCGGGGCATCGGCATCGACGCCGAGGTGCACGGCCCGCTGCCGGAGGGCGTACTGGACCTCGTGTCGTCGGAGCAGGAGCGTGCGCATCTGGCGCAACTGGCGCGGCAACGGCCCTCGGTGCAGTGGGAGCGGCTGCTGTTCAGCGCGAAGGAGTCCGTCTACAAGGTATGGTCGCCGCTGACCGGAGAGTGGCTCGGTTTCGAGGGTGCGGCCGTGACGTTCGATCCGGCGGCGGAGACGTTCTCGGCGCGGCTGCTGGTCGACGGGCCGTTCGAGACGCTGGCCGGGCGGTTCCTGGTGGACGGCGGCATCGTGCTCACGGCCATCGCCCTGGGCGGTCCCGTGCGATGAGGCGGCTGGGCGCGGGCGTGGACAACGTCGCGTACCTGGTCGGCGACCTGGTCGTGCGGTTCCGGCGCACCGACCCCGCCGAGGTGGCGCGGGAGGCCCGGCTGCTGCGGGTGGTCGGAGCCGTCTCGCCGGTCCCGGTGCCCGTGCCGGAGTTCGTCGATCCGGTGGGCGGCTGCCTCGCCTACCGGATGCTGCCGGGGGTGCCCCTGCTCTCGGTCACCGACCGGGACCCGGGTGCCCTGGGCGCGCGGCTCGGCCGCCTGCTCGCGGCCCTGCACGCCGTGGCCTCCCCGGATCCTTCGGAGGCCTCCTGGAGCATCGACGACGCCCCGCCTCGGGAGTGGCTGGACGAGGCGCTGTCCCTGTGGCCCGAGGTCGAGGCCGAGGTGCCGCAGGCGTGGCGCGGCACGGTGCGTGCGTTCCTGCGCGCGCCGGCGCCGGAGCCGGCGGCGTCGCTCGCCTTCTCACATCAGGACCTCGGTGCCGAGCACGTGCTGGTCGATCCCGGCACTGGGGAGATCACCGGGGTCGTCGACTGGTCGGATGCGGCGGTGGGGGATCCCGCCCGGGACCTCGGTCTGATCCTGCGCGATCTCGGGCCGGTGGCGTTCGCGGCGGCGGTGCGGGAGGTGGCCCCGGACCTGCGCGGACCGGGCACCGCCGAGCGCGCCCACTTCTATGCGCGCTGCGGCCTGATCGCCGACCTCGAGTACGGCATCAGCACGGCTCAGCCGGCCTATCGGGAGAAGTCGATCGCCGCGCTGGACCGGCTCTTCACACCGATCCGGAGCTAGTGCCGTGACCACAAACGTTCGCCGGGTTGAGCCCAAGTAGCCTCGGCTCGTGGACGACCGTGAGCAGTACTTGCGATATCGGCATGATCGGATCGCGCTGGCGGCGATTGGCGCTCGTCTGGAGTCCCAGGTCAGTCGGGTCAGCGTGCGGTTGCCTCGGTCTCTGGCTGAGTCGGCGGTTGCCGCCTGGAATCGTGAAGAACTGGGTGGGATCGGCGAGGAGAGTCGCGAAGAGTACGAACTGCGTGACGATGCCGCTGAACTGGCTTTGATCGGCCTGGCGATCAGCGAGCGCGGTGTGTGGGACGGAGAAGAGGCTGTCGTCGACCTGGATGTCGTTCAGGTCGCCGCGGCATTACGGGCCGGGCGGTAGGTCAGGCGGCAGCGACGAGAGGTCGTCCACCCCAGCGGATGCCTTTCTCACTGCGGATGCGGGCACGTTCGCGGCGTTGCGCGGCCAGGACGTCGGGGTGGCGGGCGTTGACGTTGCGCCAGCGCAGGTGTCGGTGCAGGTGGCGGATCAGCGCGGGGTGGCTGGGGTGGTTCGAGCTGGCGATCACGAAGGTGCGTAGCGGCCCGAACTGGGCTTCGATCGGGTTGGCCCAGGAAGCGTAAGTCGGGGTGAAGCACAGTTCGACCTTGTTCCGCGCCGCCCACGCGCGGATCTTGGCGCCTTTGTGCGCGGACAGGTTGTCCAGGATGACGTAGATCGGTGCTCCGTCCGGCCTGACTCGGCGGATCGACTTGAGTGCGGTCAGGGTGTTCGCGGCACTTTTGCGGCGGCGCACGACGCCCCAGAGCCGGTCGTCGCCCACCGAGTAGCAGCCGTGGAACTGCCGGACGCCGTGCAACTTGTGATAATTCGCGGGCAGCCGATGCGGGTGGCCCTGGGGGCCCAGCCGGTGCCGGCCTGTGGGCGGATGACGAGGGGGCCGAACTCGTCGAACGCGAACACCCGCTGCGGGAAGTTGCTGGTGACGTAGTCGATGCGGGCGAGTTTGGTATCGCGCTGCGGGTCGGTGGACTCCTTCCATGTCTTGGTCCGTTGAAAGCTGATCCCGTGCTTGATCAGCAGCTGCCGCAGCCGTTCCCGCCTGATCTCGATCGGGCGGGTGGCTTGTGAGCACAGGTAGTCGGCGAGCTTGCGCACGCTCCACCGGGTGAACGGCCGCCCCAAGGCTTCGGGGCGGGTGTTGGCCGTCTCGACGATGAACTGCTGATCGTCAGGACTGATCTGGCGGGGACGGCCACCCGCCCACCGAGGGTCCAGGCAGGCCATGCCCATCTCGTTGAACCGGTGGATGACCTGGCGGATCGTGTCCTCGTCGGCCTGCACGAGACGGGCGATCGCCGGCACCGTGTTCCCACCGGCCGAGGCCAGCACGACCATCGCCCGCCGTAATCGGATCGGTGAACCATTACCTCTGCGAGTGATACGCAACAGCTGCTGACCCTCCTGGTCACTAAGCCGCCGCACACGTACGGGATCTGCCACCGCCTCAGCCTGACCGTCACAACACCGCAGACCCCGCAAGGTCTACGGCGTGTCAGCCACACCGTGAACGTTCATGGTCACGGCACTAGACACCTTCCGTGGTCCTTCCGTGGGTTGGTTGGTGGGTTGGCGGAGAGCCGCGGCGGCGGTGCCTCCGTGGGTCGGTCAGGGTTCGGCGAGGCGTGCCGCGAAGGCCATCAGGTCGCGGCGTTCGATCGCGGCCGCCATCAGGTCCGGGAAGGCGTCCGGCGTGCACGCGAAGGCCGGCACCCCCAGGGCCGCCAGGGCCGCCGCGTTCTCGTGGTCGTAGGCCGGTGCGCCCTCGTCCGAGAGCGCCAGCAGCACCACCACCTGGACGCCGGCCGCCGTCATCTCCGCCACCCGGCGCAGCATCTGCTCGCGGACGCCGCCCTCGTACAGGTCGCTGATCAGCACGAAGATGCTGTCCCTCGGCCGCGTGATCAGTTGCTGGCTGTAGCCGATCGCCCGGTTGATGTCCGTCCCGCCGCCGAGCTGCGTGCCGAACAGAACCTCGACCGGGTCGCTCAGCTGGTCGGTCAGGTCGACCACCGAGGTGTCGAAGACCACCAGCGACGTGCGTAGCGAGCGCATCGACGCCAGCACCGCCGCGAACACCCCGGAGAACACCACCGATGCCGCCATCGAGCCGGACTGGTCGACGCACAGCACCACGTCGCGCTGGATCGCGGTGGCGCGGCGGCCGTAGCCGATCAGGCGTTCCGGGATCACCGTGCGGTGTTCCGCCTGGTAGTGCTTCAGGTTCGCGCGGATCGTCCGGTCCCAGTCGATGTCCGCGTGCCGGGGCCGGCTGATCCGCGCCGCCCGGTTCAGCGCGCCGCTGACCGCCGCCCGGGTGTGCTGGGAGATGCGCCGCTCCAGCTCGGCGACGACCTTGCGGACCACCTGCCGCGCCGCGTCCTTGGTCCGCTCCGGCATCACCGCGTTCAGCGAGAGCAGCGTTCCGACCAGGTGCACGTTCGGCTCGACCGCGTCCAGCATCTCGGGCTCCAGCAGCAGCCGGGTCAGGTCGAGGCGTTCGATCGCGTCCGCCTGCATCACCTGCACGACCGTGCTGGGGAAGTATTCGCGGATGTCGCCCAGCCAGCGGGCCACCTTCGGCGCGGATCCGCCGAGGCCCGCGGACCGCGAGGTGCCGGGCCCCTCACCGTCTCCGCCCGAGTCGTAGAGGGCGGACAGCGCCGCATCCATCGCGGCGTCGCGGCCCTGCGCCGTACCCAGAGAGTCCTGCGCCGGCCCGCCCAGCACCAGCCGCCAGCGGCGCAGCCGTTCGCGGCGCGCCGGATCCTCGATGTCCGTCATTCGACCTCCCGGCCCAGCAGCGCACTCAGGGTCGGCAGCACCAGGGCCGCCCGCTCGTGGTCGAGCACCAGCGGTTCGGCGCCCGCCCGCCCGGCGGCGCCCGGGCCCGCGATCCGCTCGCCGATCGCCCGCCGCTCGCCCGCGGCGAACCCGCCGAAGGTGCGGCGCAGCAACGGCAGCACGTCGTCGAACGCGTCCGCCGGGATGTCGGCGAGCCAGCCGTCGAGCAGCTCCAGCAACGTGTCGTCGTGCACGAGCAGTAGACCGCCGCCGGCGAGGAAGCCCTCCACCCAGGCGGCGCCGTGCGCGGGCGGCGTGCCGACGGTCAGCGGCAGCCGCAGCCGCCGCAGCACCTCCGCGATGCCGAGGCGGCCGGCGTCGAGCAGCAGGCGGGTCAGCCGTCCGGCGAGCAGACCGTGCAGGTCGGCGCGCCCGGAGACGGAGGCGAGCGTGGTCAGCCAGCGTTCCCGCAGGTCGCCGTCGTCCAGCAGGCTCACCGCGGCGTGCACGCCGTCGACGTGCCCGCGCAGCTGCTTGGCGGCCTCGTCGGAGAGCGAGCCGGCGGCGGC
Organism: Actinoplanes sp. NPDC049118; assembly: GCF_040648555.1. Classification (NCBI taxonomy): domain Bacteria; kingdom Bacillati; phylum Actinomycetota; class Actinomycetes; order Micromonosporales; family Micromonosporaceae; genus Actinoplanes; species Actinoplanes sp. NPDC049118. Next base: position 39,103 of record NZ_JBEZDY010000009.1, on the reverse strand, counting down.
CGGCAGCCCGGCGCAGACGCGGGCGAGCAGGCTCGCCGTCACAGTGGACAGACCGGCCACGTCGGTGCGGCGGACGTCGCCGTAGCGCAGGGTGCGGGCCAGCGCGGGGATCGCGGCCATCAGGTGGCCGATGTCCGAGTCGAGCGCGGCCCGGGTGTCGAGGGCGGCGAGCACGGGCGGGTAGGCGTCGGCCAGGTCGGCCAGCAGGCACACCTCGACCAGCTCGGTCACGTCGGCGAGCGCGGCGGCCCTACGGGCGGCGTCGATCACCTTCGTGGTCGCCGCGACGGCGACGGTCGTGCCCCACATGCTGCCCTCGACCAGCCGGACCGCGAACTCCGGCTGCCAGCACAGCCGCCACTGCTCGCGGAACGTCCCGGTACCACGCCGGGCCGTCTCCGCCTCGCCCCACGGCACGCCGATGGTGCGCAGCCGGTGCAGCAGGCGGCTGCGGGACAGATCGATGTCGCGGCGCAGGTCCAGCTCGAGCTCGCGTTCGAGCGCCTCGGGCTTGAGCCGCACGGTGCGCTGCTGCGCCACGAGATCCTTGGCCAGCGGCACGGCCGGCATGTCGTCGGGAACGCCGCCGAGCCGCTCGCCGACGACGAGGCGCCGGTCGATCAGCTCCAGGCGCAGCGGCTCGCCGTCGCACATGACGGCCTCGGCTGCCTCGGTCACCTCCGTGAGCCCGGCCAGCGGGCGCCCGCGGACCGTGGCGAGCGCCTCGGCGAGCCGGGTGGCCTCGATGACGTGCGCCGACGAGGTGGGTACGCCCTCGGCGCGCAGCACCCCGGCGGCGTCGACGAGCCACCGCGGCACGACGTCGTCGGCGGTCGTGAACAGGTGGTGGTACCAGCCCGGCGACCGCACGCCCGCGCCGTAGCCGGAGTGCGAGGCCAGCCGGCCGTATGTCCACGGCACCCAGGTGAAGGCGACCCTGGCCTTCTTGCGCCCCTTGAGCAGCGCGGCATCCTCCTTGGCGGTGACCTTGCGGGTCAGCGCGGGGACGTGCCATGCGCCGCACACGACCGCGATGTTGTCGTGGGTGCGGCGAACCTCGCGCAGCACCGTGCGCATGTAGGCCTCGCGGACGAGATCCTCGGGGTCCTCGGGCGACGACTCGCGGATGGCGGCCATCGCCTCGGCTATGGCCTCGAACGCGGGCATCCCCCGGTGCTCGACGACGTCCTCCCACCAGCGCTCGGGATCGTCGTATCCGGCGGCGGCGGCGAGCTCCCCGATCGGATCGACCGGCCGCACCCGCACCCGCGCCGCGCCGGCCTCCGCCTCGGCGGGAGTCTGCGACGCCGGTGGCGCCGGGACCATCCTGTCCGGACCGCCGGGCTCCGGCGGCACCGGCCCGCCGCCGGTGTCCGAGGCGCCCCGGTCGCCGGGCATCGCCGGTCCGGCACCGCTTCCGCCGGGCACGTCGACCTCACCGTCGCGATCGTGCCCCGCTGGGGGCGTCGTCTGTGTCCCGGGCGTGGCTGCGGGGTGGTGGCCGGTTGGGGGCGCCTGTGTCGCGGGTGTGATCGCCGGTTCGTGCCCGGCCGGTGGTGTCGCCTGCGTCTCGGGCGTGGTTGCCAAGTGGTGGTCGGCCGGGCGCGTCACTGGTGTCGCGGGCGCAACTGCTGGGTGGTGGCCGGTTGGGGGCATCGCGCGTGTCTCGGGCATGGTGGCCGGGTGGGGGCTGGTTGGGGGTGTTGAAGGTGTGCCGGTGGGGTCCATATCGGAGGGCAGGGGTGGGGATGCGGTGGGGGGCGGGCCGGCGGCCGGTGGGGTGTCCGGGGTGCGGTCGTCGGTGAGGCGGTAGGAGTAGGGCAGGTCGAAGAAGCGGACCGGCACCTGGTTCTCCACGGCCCAGCGGATCGCCTGCCACTCCGGCGAGAAGACCGCGAACGGCCAGAAGGCCGCCCGGCTGGGGTCGTCCGCCGCGTAGCCCAGCAGCGCCACCGGCGGCTCCAGGCCGGTGTCCGCCGCCCAGCGGATCAGGTCGTCCGCCTCCGGCGGGCCCTCGATCAGCAGCATCCCGGGGCGCTGGCGATTCAGCTCCTGTACGACCGCTCGGGCCGAGCCCGGCCCGTGGTGGCGGATGCCGTAGAGCTGCTCAGGCATCGCGGGCGGCACGGTAGAAGTCGCGCCAGTCGGTGCGCTCGCGGACGACCGTCTCGAGGTATTCGCGCCAGACCACGCCGTCCGAGGCCGGGTCCTTGATGACCGCGCCGACGATGCCCGCGGCCACGTCGGACGGGTGCAGGTTGCCGTCGCCGAAGTGTGCGGCCAGGGCCATGCCGTTGGTGATCACCGAGATCGCCTCGGCGGGTGAGAGCGTGCCGGTCGGCGACTTCAGCTTGGTGCGGCCGTCCTCGGTCAGGCCGGTGCGCAGCTCGCGGAAGATGGTCACCACCCGGCGGATCTCCTCGAGGGCGGCGGGCACCTCGGGCAGGTCCAGCGACCTGCCGAGCTGGGCCACCCGGCGGGAAACGATCTCCACCTCGTCGTCGGCCGACGCCGGCACCGGCAGGACCACCGTGTTGAACCGGCGGCGCAGCGCGCTGGAGAGTTCGTTGACGCCGCGGTCGCGGTCGTTGGCGGTGGCGATCAGGTTGAAGCCGCGCTCGGCCTGCACCTCCGTGTTGAGCTCCGGCACCGGAAGGGTCTTCTCCGAGAGCACGGTGATCAGCGCGTCCTGCACGTCGGACGGGACGCGGGTCAGCTCCTCCATCCGGGCGATCGCGCCGGTCCGCATGGCGCGCATGATCGGACTGGGCACCAGCGCCGCCGCGGACGGGCCGTCCGCCAGCAGGCGGGCGTAGTTCCACCCGTAGCGGATCGCCTCCTCGGCCGTGCCGGCGGTGCCCTGCACCAGCAGGGTCGAGTCGCCCGAGATCGCCGCCGCGAGGTGCTCGGAGACCCAGGTCTTGGCCGTGCCGGGCACGCCGAGCAGGAGCAGCGCCCGGTCGGTGACCAGCGTGGACACCGCGACCTCCATGAGCCGCCGGGGCCCGACGTACTTCGGGGTGATCTTGGCGCCGTCGCCCAGGAGGTAGGTCACCACCGCCTGCGGGGAGAGCCGCCAGCCCGGCGGTCGCGGCCGGTCGTCGGCCGCGGCGAGCAGCGCGAGCTCCTCGGCATATTGATCCTCGGCGTGCGGTCGCAGTGCGGTCACTCGAACTCCTGTCTGTCCCACGGCCCGGCCGGCCCGTCGGCGCTGCTGATGACTGGCACGTTACTAAGCACCTCTGACAAGAACTGCGTTCCTTCAAGGACGGGCCGACGCCGGATCACGACGGCGGCCGCAGCTCCTGGAGCATCTCGTGGCGGAAGGTGAGGATCCGGGCCAGCTCGGCCACCGGCCGCACCCGGGACGGGTCGGCCGGCTGCTGATCGAGCCGCTCGGCCAGCCGGGCGACCTGCGCCGCGTAGCCGGGCGGCATGGCCATCGCCGCTGCCCGGCACAGCTCGGCGAGCTGCCAGCTGTGCTTGTCCGCGTGGACCCGGTGCGCGATGGTCTCCACCACCGCGACGGCGAGCTCGTCCGGCCAGGCGCCCGGGTGCACGGCCAGCAGCCGGTGCGCGAGGTGGTCCTCGCGGCGCAGGAAGTCGGCGGCGATGCGGGCCAGGTCGGCCGGCGGCAGCAGCAGGTGCAGGTCCCATCGGACGGCCTCGCGCAGCCCGGTGGCGCTTCCCCGGGCGTCGTTGCCGACCAGCGCGGCCGCCCAGGCGGAGTCGGATTGCATGATCGCCGCCTTGGCCCAGCCGTGTAGCAGCGGCGTCTCCCAGTCGTGGCCCCGGGCCAGGCCGACGACCGCGGCCGGGGAACGCTCGAAGGCCTCGGTCCAACCGGTCAGGGGCGTGCCGGCGATGATCTCCTCGAGCAGCCAGGCCTGCACTCCGGTGCCGTGTGCGGGCTGGGCGCCGACGCCGTCACGCCGCAGCTCGGTCGTCAGCTCCGCGGGCGGGGTGACGACGAGCCGGTCGCGCACGAGGGCACGGCGCTCCAGGCGCACCGCCGCCGTCGACCGGGCGGCCATCCGCCGGCACAGCGACGATCCCGGCAGCCGCCGCAGCAGGTCGAGAGCGGCCTCGCGCACCCCCTTGCGCCGGTCGTCGAGGGCTCGGTCGAGGAAGGCGTCGTCGTCGGGGGAGAGCCCCGTGCCGAGCGCGCTCACGAACCGGGCGCGGTCCTCGGGCGTCTCGGTCCGCCAGGTGCTCTCCAGCAGGGCGAGCCCGGCGGCCGGGTCGGTGCCGCGCAGCCGGGTGAGGTAGGCCAGGCGTTCGCCGCCGGTGCCGGTCTCCCACACCTCCGGATCCGTCGGCGGGGCAGCGCCGGGTGCCTCGTCGCGCAGCCAGCGCCAGTCGGGCCGCATCCCGGCGAGCCAGGTGCCGCGCCGGCCGGCGATGCGCCCGATCGCCGGCCGGACGGCGCCGTTGCGGCGGCCGGCGTCGAGCAGCGCGGGCAGCGACTCGGGCGGGGCGAATCCGCCGTGCTCGGCGGCCGCGGTCAGCCACTGTGCGAGCAACTCCTGCGCCTGCTGCGCGCCACCGGGCGCGCCGCCCTCGGTCAGCAACCGCAGCAGCCGGGCCCCGGCGGCCGCCGGCAGCGGCCGGCCGGTCTCCGCGGGTGCCGCCTCGACCGGCGCGTGCCCGGACGAGGGCGTGACACCCGAACGCCGGTAGGTCAGGGCGGTGGCGGCGGCCTCGAGCAGGGCGGCCGCCGCGTCCGAGCCGCCACCGGGCGCGGTTCCCGGTGCGGCCGGGGTCAGGGTCCGATCGCCGACGTGCACGCCCGCCGACGTCCACGGCCGCCGGGCGGTGCCGACCAGGGCAGCCGCCAGCAGGTCGGCCGGGAGCTCCGGCGCACGCACCGCCCCGCCGTCCGGTGCCGGCGGGGGTGCCGGCAGGTATCGGCCCTCGACCCACGCCGCCAGCGGCCGCAGTCCCGAGGGCGACCACTCGCCCGCCACGGTCGCCGGCGACCCGCCGGCGGCCGCCAGCAGCCACCAGGGCTCCCGGTGCCCCGGCGCCAGCGGCAGGGACTCCCCGGCGGCGTCGATGATGAATCCGTCGGCACCGGGCACCACATCGGCCAGCAACACCGGCGCGTCGTGACGCCAGGGCTCGGCGGCCAGCGTCCTCGACCAGCCCGCCAGTGCCGTCCGCAGGCCCACGGCCGCCGCCGGCGCGGTCAGCGGCCGCGGAGTGCCGAACTGCTCCTTCACCAGCGCGCGCAGCGGCGCGGCGCCCGGGTAGAAACAGAGCGCCGCCTCGACCGTCGTGCCCGGCACCACCTCGGCGGCAAGCGACTGCCCCGGCGCCGCGAACGACAGCAGCAACGCGAACCGTCCACTGCCGACCCCGAGCAGCCACGTCCGCCGCGTCGTTATCGCGCCCTCCTCGCTGTCGACCTGCCCCAGCACCTGCCACAGATCCCGGATCTCCGCGGTGGCGAGCACGTCCTGGTTGGCGACCGGGAACCCGATCCGCGACCGGACCGTGGCGGCCAGCGCAGGCGGCAGCGCGCCGAGCCGCTCATGACCCGCGACCAGCAGCCGCAGCATCGCGAGCTCGCCGAGCAGCCGGTCGGCCCAGTGCGGCCCGATGCCCGCGATGCCGCCCAGCCGGCGCACCGCCGAGGCGGCCGCCGGTGCCTGCGCGTCGACGAGGCGGGCGGCCATCGTCTCGTAGGGCCGGTGCCCCGCCCGCTCCGCGCCGGCCAGACCCTGCTGCACCTGGTCGTCCAGCCATCGCCGCAGCTCGGCCATGCCGGCCGCGACCCGGTCCGCTCGCTGCTGGGCGCGTTTGCGGGCGGCGGCCGGGTCGGCCGGTCCGCTCGCCCTCGCCGGGGCGGCCTTGGCGGCGCGGGACGCCTGCCACTCGGCGGCGAAGGCGGGCGCCGGGGCCTCGACCGAGCCGCCACCGGACCAGTAGAGCAGCAGCCCGAGCGCGTGCTTGCAGGGGAACTTGCGGCTCGGACACGAGCACCTGTATGCCGGCCCGGCCAGGTCGACACAGACCTGGTACGGGTTCTTGCCGCTGACCTTGCACAGCCCCCACAGGACCTCGTCGAGCAGGCCGGCCTCCTGCCACCGCGTGGCGCCGCTGACACCACGGGCGCCTTTCAGCGAGCTCGCGTCGGGAGCCAGGGCCTCGATCTGCGCGGTGGACCATCGTTCAACGGGCACCGGAGCACTGTAGAAGCCGGGTACGACGTTCTGCTCCCGGAAGGGTGACGCCCCAGCTCACGCCGCCGGACGGTCGCGACCCGAACGGCGCGGCGCGTAGCTAGGCTGCCGACGATGGACGCCGGTCCGCAGCGCCGTCGACGAGGTACGTCATGGAGGACGGGAAATGAAGGTCATCATCTTCGGCGCGACCGGCATGGTCGGCCAGGGCGCGCTGCGCGAGAGCCTGCTCGCGGCGGACGTCGAGCAGGTGCTCGCGGTGGGGCGCAGGCCGACCGGGGTGCGGCATCCGAAGCTCCGGGAGGTCACGACGGCGGACTTCGCCGATCTCACCCCGATCGAGGACGATCTGCGCGGCTACGACGCCTGCTTCTACTGCCTCGGTGTCTCGTCGGTCGGGCTCAGCGAGGCGGAGTACACCCGGATCTCGTACGACTATCCGGTCGCGGCCGCGCACCTGCTCGCCAGGCTCAACCCCGAGACGACCTTCCTGTACGTGTCGGGCGCCGGCACGAATCCCGACGGCCGCGCCATGTGGGCGCGGGTCAAGGGCCGCACCGAGGTCGAGGTCATCAAGACCTTCCCGAACGGGTACGCGATGCGCCCGGCCTTCATCCAGCCGACACACGGCGCCACCTCGCGGACGGGCCTCTACCGCGCCCTGTACACGGCCACCGCGCCGCTGATGCCGCTGCTCGGGCGCCTGGTGCCCAGGTACGTCACCAGCACCGATCGGCTCGGCCGGGCCATGCTGCGGGCGGCCCGCACCGGCTTCCCCACGCACGTCGTGGAGAACGCGGACCTGCGCTGAGGCCTCTCGACAACGCGGGGGCGTGACCCGCGAGGAGTTCCTAAGGCTTGCGGGCGACGCCCGCGTACATCGCGATGTGTGCCGGGTCCGGCCGCGGCTCCGTCTCGTCCTCCGCGCGCCACTCGCTCACCGGTGACACGCCGGGCTCGATCAGCTCGAACCCGTCGAATAGGGCGGTGAACTCGGCCCGGTCCCGCGGCCAGATGTTGGTGATGCCGGCCGCCAGGGCGTCGTCGTAGGCCGCCGCCATCTTCGGCGCGAGGGGGTCCTTGGTGGCGTTCGTGACCACCAGGAAACTCCCGCTGGGCAGGGCGTCCATCAGGGTGCGCACCAGCGGCGCGCCGGCGCCGTACCCCTCGATGAAGTGCAGGACGGCCACCAGCATCAGCGCGACGGGCTCACCCAGATCGAGGGTCTCGCGCAGGGCGGGGTCCGCCACGATCTCCTCGGGCGACCGCAGGTCGGCCTCGAGGTAGGTGGTCCTGCCCTGCGGCGTGCTGGTCAGCAACGCCCGCGCGTGCACCATGACCATGGGGTCGTTGTCGACGTAGACGACGCGGCTGTCGGGCGCGATGCGCTGCGCGACCTCGTGGGTGTTGTCGGCCGTCGGCAGCCCGGTGCCGATGTCAAGGAACTGCCGGACGCCCGCCTCGGCGACCAGGTAGCGCGTCGCCCGCCGCAGGAAGCGGCGGTTCTCCAGGGCCGCGATCCGGGCCGTCGGGAAGGTCTTGAGGATCTCGTCACCGGAGGCGCGGTCGACCGCGAAGTTGTCCTTGCCGCCGAGCCAGTAGTTGTACCGGCGGGCCGGCTGAGCGGTCGAGCTGTCGATCTGGTCGCTCACGGGGCCTCCAGGGTGGACTTGCCGATCATCGTAGGGCGTCACTGCCCGGGCCGCCGCCCCGGCCGCCCCGCACCGTCGCCGGGTGGCTCGACCAGGGGCGCAGCGGTGATCCGGCCGGGGCGGAAAATGCCGGTCCCGGGCGATGTCCGGGATTTTCTGGCAGGGTGATCGGATGACCGCCAAGATCAGCACTTATCTTGTCCGGTGGACGGTCTGGGTCCCGGCCCTGGCCGTCGTGGCGCTCATCCTGACCTGGGGCCGCGACCTCCCGGCCGCGCTGGTGATCATCAGCGGGCTGCTGCTGGCGGGCGCGGTGCTCGCGGCCGTGCACCATGCGGAGGTGGTCGCGCACAAGGTCGGTGAGCCCTTCGGCTCGCTGGTCCTGGCCGTGGCGGTGACCGTGATCGAGGTCGCGCTGATCGTCACCTTGATGATCAGCGGTGGCGAGAAGACGCAGGCCCTCGCCCGCGACACGGTCTTCGCCGCCGTGATGATCACCTGCAACGGCATCATGGGCCTTTCCCTGCTGGTCGGAGCGGTACGCAGGCGCTTCGCGGTCTTCAACCCGGAGGGCACCGGCGGCGCGCTGGCCGCGGTCGCCACGATCGCCACCGTGTGCCTGGTCCTGCCCAGCTTCACGACCAGCCGACCGGGCGCGCAGTTCTCGCCGGCGCAGCTGACCTTCGCGGCGGTGGCCTCGCTCTGCCTGTACCTGCTCTTCGTGCTGGTGCAGACGCACCGGCACCGCGACTACTTCCTGCCGATAACGACCGCGGGCAGGGTGATCGAGGAGGAGCACCTGGAGCCGCCCACCGGCCGGGCGGCGCTGGCCAGCCTGGGTCTCCTGCTGGTCGCCCTGGTCGCGGTGGTCGGCCTGGCGAAGGGCGTCTCGCCGGCGATCGAGTCGGCGGTGGCGAAGGCGGGGATGCCGGCGGCCGTGGTCGGCGTGGTGATCGCCCTGCTGGTGCTGCTGCCGGAGACGATCGCGGCGGTCCGCGCGGCCGCCCGGGACCGCATCCAGACGAGCCTGAACCTGGCGCTCGGCTCGTCGATGGCGAGCATCGGCCTGACCATCCCGGCGATCGCGATCGCCATGATCTGGCTGCCGGGGCCGTTGCTGCTCGGGCTGGGCGGCACCCAGATGGTGCTGCTCGCGCTGACGGTGGTGGTGGGGACGCTGACGGTGGTGCCGGGCCGGGCGAACGTCCTGCAGGGCGGCATCCATCTGAGCCTGCTGGCGGTCTTCCTCTTCCTGGCCGCCAGCCCGTAGGCCCGGCGGGCTCCCCTCACGCCGACTGGCGCAGTACCAGGGTCGGCTCGTAGATCACCGAGGAGATCCGCATGCTCGGGTCGTCGATCCGGGCCAGCAGCAGCCGCGCGCTCTCGGCCGCCATGTCCTCCAGCGGATGCCGCACCGTCGTCAGCGCCGGGCTCGCCGCCACGGCCGCGCTGCTGTCGTCGAAGCCCACCATCGCGACGTCCTCCGGCACTCGCCGGCCCGCGTCGCGCAGCGCGAGCAGCGCGCCCAGTGCCATCAGGTCGTTCGCCACGAAGACGCCGTCGACGCCGGGACTCTCCGCGAGCAGCGTGCGCATCGCGTCCTCGCCGCTCTCCTGGGTGAAGTTGCCGGACGCCAGCGGCACCCAGGCGTGGCCGTGCCGGGCCATCGAGCGCCGGAACCCGGCGATCCGGTCGTTGCTCGCCGGCACGTCCGCCGGGCCCGAGATCATCCCGATCCGCTGGCAGCCGCGTTCGACCAGGTGGTCGGCGGCCAGCGAAGCGCCGGTGTCGTTCGCCAGGTCCACGTAGTTGATCGGCACCGGGTCGGCCGGGCGGCCGATCATCACCGCCGGGACCCCGGCGTCCGTGAGCATCCGCGGCAGCGGGTCGTGGCCGGGCAGCGACAGCACGATCACGCCGTCGGCCTGGCCGTGGCGCAGGTCGCCGACCAGCCGGGTGCGCTGTTCCTCCGTGCCCACGATCTGCAGCGCCAGCTGGATCCCCGCCGCCCGCAGCACGCTCATCAGGCCGCCGACCACCCGGCCGAAGTACGGGTCCGCGAAGAACCGGCCCATGAACGGGTCGTCGTCGTGCGACTCGGAGTCGGAGACGACCAGCGCCACCGTGCCCGTCCGGCGGGTGACCAGCGAACGGGCCAGCCGGTTCGGCACGTAGCCGGTCTGGCCGACCGCGTTCCACACCATCTCGTGCAGCTGCGGATCCACGTTGCGGATGCCGTTGATCACGCGGGACACGGTGGCCCGGGAGACCCCGGCGACCCGGGCCACGTCCTCAAGGGTCGGCAGTCGCTCGCCGACGGGCACCCGCCCGGTGCCGGCGGTCATCGGGTCGTGTTCCGGGTCTGCATAACATTTTTATAGCACACCTTGGAGAGCGCTCTCCGAAAGTCTTGTTCCGGCCGGTCCCAGGCCCGCGCGGTTCCGGATCTGCCTCGACATATTGACGGACGTGCAACCTTGGCGTAACACTTCGGAAAGCGCTCTCCAAGTACGTCCCGCATCGCCCGGCCGATCCCCGCACCGCCGAGGCGTGGTGCTCCGCCACGCCGTCATGCCGGTGTCCGACCGGGTGAGGCACCCGTCCTCATCGCAGTGGGAGAACTCATGAGATCAGGGAAAAGCCGGCTCAGACGGCTCATCGCGCCGCTCGGCGTGGCCGCCGTCGCCGGATCGCTGCTGGTGGCGGGGGTTCAGTCGGCGCACGCCGCCGACAGCCTGCTGTCACAGGGCAGGCCGGCCCTCGCCTCGTCGCTGGAGAACGGCGAATCGCCCGCGGCCGCCGCGGTCGACGGCCGCGCGGACACCAGGTGGGGCAGCCAGTGGGCCGACCCGCAGTGGCTGCGCGTCGACCTCGGCGGCACCGCGACGGTCACCCAGGTCGTGCTGCAGTGGGAGGCCGCGTACGCGCGGGCCTTCCAGGTGCAGACCTCGCCCGACGGCAACGCCTGGAGCACCGTCTACAGCACCACGACGGCCACCGGCGGCACCCAGACGCTGGCGGTCAACGGCACCGGCCGCTACGTGCGCATGTACGGCACCCAGCGCGGAACCGGCTACGGCTACTCGCTGTACGAGTTCAAGGTCTACGGCACGAGCAGCACCCCGCCGCCGATTGGCGGTGCCGGCTACGTCCCGGCCAACCCGCCGGTCACCGGCGTGGTCCCGTCGACGGCCACCCCGCCGGCGACGAACCCGCCGACGACACACCACGAGTTCCAGGCGAACTGCTCGGTGAGCCGGTCGAACCTGCCGGACGACCCGATCGTCTTGCCGAACCTGCCGGGCGCCTCGCACTCGCACACGTTCATGGGCAACACCACCACGAACGCGGCGACGACCCTGGCCAGCCTGAACGCCGGCGGGACCTCCTGCATCACGCCGGGCGACAAGACCGGCTACTGGATGCCGACGCTGCTCAACGGCGACACCGCCGTCCAGCCGGTCGGCCGCCAGGTCATCTACTACAAGAGCGGCGTGATCGACTACCGCAGCGTCCGCCCGTCCCCGCCCGGCCTGCGGTACGTCGTGGGCAGCCCGGCGGCGACGCTTGACGAGTTCCGCAACGCGCCCGGCGCGGTCGAGGGCTGGGAGTGCGGCGACAGCGTCCGGAACTGGGACTTCCCCGGTACGTGCCCGGCGGGCACCCAGCTGAACATCCGTTACCAGGCCCCGAGCTGCTGGGACGGCGTCTACCTGGACACGCCGGACCACAAGAGCCACATGGCGTACCCGACCGTCGGCGTCTGCCCGGCCAGCCACCCGGTGGCCGTGCCGATGGTCGAGTTCAAGATGGCGTTCCCGGTCAGCGGCAACATGTCGAACGTGCGGCTGTCGAGCGGGCGGGCCTACTCGTTCCACTACGACTTCTACAACGCGTGGGACGCGCCGACCCTCAATGCGCTCGTCACACACTGCATCCGGGGCGGGCTGCAGTGCGACCCGCGCGGCTTCGACCAGTACAAGCCGGACCGCGGCGCGGCACTCAACGAGAACTACGTCCTGCCGTAACAGGACGAACGAATTCGTCCGGGCGCCGAAACCGGCGCCCGGACCATTCTCGACCACGTCGAAGGTGGAATTCGAAGCCAATTCTTCTGGCGATTCACCGGCCGTATCAAAGGGCTCGGCGGATCGCGGCCAGCCGCGGCAGATGCCGCTCCCGGCCGCTGATCACCCGCGTCGCCAGGGCCTTCGTCTCTGGTTCGACGCCGGCCTTCGCCTCGCTCTCGGCCAGCCGCACGCCCTGCTCGAAGTGTGCCTTCAGGTGTGCCGCCAGCAGCCTGTCGAACGTCGCACCCCGGACCGCGGCCGCCTGCGTGACGAGCTCCGGGGTCACCATGCCCGGCATCGGCATGCCCTTGTGCGGGTTCTCGGCCGGGAGTCCTGCCTGGTCGTGCAGCCCGCGAAGGGCTGACAGCTCCTGGTCGTTGAGGGCCGCCACCTCCGCGGCGAGCGCCTTGGTCTCCGCGCTCGAGCTGTGCGTCGCGACCAGCTCCAGCAGCGGCAGCAGCTCCTCGTTCATCGCGATGTTGATCTCCACCCAGGCGAGGTCGGTGCCGCCGAAGCGGCCCGCGCCGCTCGGTGCCGTGGAGCCGGCCACCGGGGGTGCGGCGGCGCCCGTGTCGCAGGCCGCGGCGCCGAGGAGCAGGGCCAGCAGGCAACCGACCACAGTGGTGCGCCGCCCGATTCTCACGCGAACTCCATTCGAAAGTGAGGCGTCCCAGTGTCGGCGCCGGCGGCGGGGGTGTCAACGTGTGAATGAGTCGGCGATGCCCGCCACGATTTCATTTCCGGAACCCCGATGTATTGACGCGGAGCAACACCGAGGTAACAATCGCCTTACTTGGAGAGCGCTTTCCAAAGATCAATTCCTGGTGGCCGTCTCGATTCACCGCGAGCGGGTGCCACTCCCGTCACGACAGGTAGGGGCCATGAATCCGATATCGCTGAACGCGCCGCCCCGGCGCGGGGCGCCACACCTTCACCGTCCTCGCCGCCGTCCTCGCCACCGCGCTCGGCCTGACCGCCGCCTCGGTCGCCACCCCGGCCGGTGCCGCCGATTCGTTGTTGTCGCAGGGCAAGGCCGCGACGGCGTCCTCTCAGGAGGGCGCCGATGTGTCGGCGGCCAAGGCGTCGACGGCGACGCGGGATCGCGGTGGTCGAGCCAGTTCAGCGACCCGCAGTGGCTTCAGGTCGACCTCGGCGCCACCGCCACGGTCAGCCAGGTGGTGCTGCAGTGGGAGGGCGCCTACGGCCGGGCATACAAGATCCAGACCAGTGCCGACGCCACCACCTGGACCGATATCTACGCCACCACCACCGGCACCGGCGGCACAGAGACCCTTACCGTGACCGGCACCGGCCGCTACGTGCGCATGTACGGCACCACCCGGGCCAGCGGCTACGGCTACTCGTTGTACGAGTTCAAGGTCTTCACCACCGGCGGAACCACGACGCCGCCCGTCGAGCCGACCGACCCGCGCAACCCGAACCTCGGCCCGAACGTCAACGTCTTCGACCCGTCGACGCCGCGAACAACGCGGCGAACCCGATCTCGCTGCACGACGTGTTCGTCCGGATCGGCGGCGCGGGCGCCGGCCGGGCCACCGACAGCGTCGTGGTCAACAGCAACCACGTGATCGGCGATCACCTGTGGCTGTGGCGCGCCGATCACGGCGCCGGCGTCGGCTGGTCGGTCAACGCCGCAGAACGGGGCCTGGTCGTCAACGGCGCCGACGTCACCATGTACGGCCTGTTCGTCGAGCACTTCCAGCGGTACCAGACGGTCTGGCACGGCGAACGCGGCCGGACGTACTTCTACCAGAACGAGATGCCGTACGAGATGCCGAACCAGGCGTCCTGGATGAACGGGACGACCCGCGGTTACGCGGCGTACAAGGTCGCCGACGCGGTGAACACCCACCAGGCCTGGGGCGTCGGTAGCTACTGCGTCTTCACCCTCGATCGGTCGGTGGTGGGTGAGCGCGCGATCGAGGTGCCGGTCAAGCCCGGCATCCGGTTCACCAACATGGTCACCGTTTCCCTGGGTGGCCAGGGCACCATCAACCGGATCATCAACGACAAGGGCGGTACGGCGCAGCGGGGCGCGGAGATCCGGTACCTGACGTCCGGCCCGTAACCACCGCACAGAATCCCCCTGCGCGCCACGGTGCCACCGAGGCTGTGGCGCGCAGGGGCTTCCACGCGTACCGGGCGGACCCGGGTTGACGGACCGGCAACCCGGCGCGTTTAGATGGCACGGTGAGCCGACCCGTTCTGCTGCTGGACCTCGACGGGGTGCTGAACCCGTTCGCCGCGTCCTCCTGCCCCGACGGTTACCTCGAGCGCGAGTTCTATCCGGGCGAGGGCCCGGAGCGCTACTGTCCCGCTCACGCTCCCTGGATCACGGAACTGGCCGAGGCCGGTGAGCTGTACTGGGCGAGCGCCTGGGGCGAGGACGCGAACACGCTCTACGGATCCGCGCTGGGCCTCGATCCGTTGCCGGTGGTGCCGTTCCCGCCGCTGCCCTTCCCGCCGGAGGCCAAGGTGTCGTCCGTGGCGAGGGTCGCGAGCGACCGACCCCTCGCCTGGATCGACGACAACCACACCGAGGCCGGGCGGCGGTGGGCCGCCGAGCGATCGGCACCCACCCTGCTGGTGCCGATCGATTCGGCGATCGGCTGGACCCGCGCCGACGTGGACCGGGTCCTGGCCTGGGCCGCCGGGCTGCCCGGCTGACGGGCGCCGTCAGGCGTTCTGCCACAGGCCGATCAGGTTGCCCTCCGTGTCGGTGACGTAGGCGGAGAAGCCCATCTCGCCGACCGGTTGGCGGGGAATCCTCACGGAACCGCCCAGCTTCTCGACCCGGGCTAGCGCGTCGTCCAGGTTCTCGACGCCGATCGTGATGACCGGGCCGGTGATCGGACCCTGCCGGGCGAGCATCCCGCCGTTGATGCCGCCGGTCTCGCCGGGCCGTCCCGACTCGTCCGTCGGCGTCGTCGTGACCATCGTGTAGCCCATCTGCGGCATGCTCTGCAGCTGCCAGCCGAAGGCCTCGCGATAGAAGGTGTGCGCCCGGTCGACGTCGTCGTAGGGGACTTCGAAATGGACCACCTTGTCCATGACCGCTCCTCAGGGTTGGCGTTCCCTGCCGACGTTAGTGCGTATCGCGCCGGCCGACGCGAAGTTCACGCTCCAGCTCCATGATCACCGCGCGCAGGTCGTCCAGGCGCTGGCTGATCGCGAGCCGGTCCAGCTCGTCCGGTACGCCGTCGCCGTCGGCGTCGAAGTCCGGTGCCAGGCCCTCGGTCATCTCCAGCCGGCGTACCTCCTCCATCGAGTTCACGATGACCGCGATCAGGATGTTCACCAGCAGGTTCGCCGTGATCAGGACGTAGCTGACGTAGTAGACGAGGGTCCACCGCGAGACCGCCAGCCCCTGATCGATCAGCTCGGGCAGCGTCTCCAGCGACAGCAGCACGAAGAGCGTCAGCACGGCCCGGCCGATGTTGCCGTACCCGTCGGGGTAGGTGTCCGCGAAGATCAGCCAGCCGGCCATCCCGTACACGTAGATGGTGACGAGCGCGAGTGCGAGGGCGCCGCCCACCCCGGGCAGGCTGCGCAGCAGCGCCGAGACGATCGTGCGCAGGCCGGGGGAGAAGCGCACCAGCCGCAGCACGCGGGCGATCCGGACCACCCGCAGGATCGTCGAGTCGCCGTGCAGGCCGGGCACGAACACGGCCAGGGTGACCACGAAGTCGAAGACGTTCCAGCCGTTGCGGAAGAAGTCCTGCGGGCGCCGGCCGTATGCCAGGATCCGGATCGCGATCTCGACCACGAACAGTCCGCGGAAGAACAGTTCGAGGCCGTGCAACAGCGGGCGCGCGTCGCCGAGGTGGGGATACGTCTCGAGGCCGAGCACGATCGCGTTCGCGCCGATGGCGATGACGATGACGATCTCGAACGCTCGCGATTCGGCGATGCGGGCGCACCACCGCGCGAGCTGAGACATTCGTCGATCTTACCGAGCGCCGCGGCGCCCCCTCACTATGTGAAGGGGCGCCGGCCGCCGGTCCTTTCGGGTGCTCAGCTGCGGTAGACGCCCAGCTCCCAGAGCGAATAGCCGTAGGCGGTCGCGCGGGCGGTGCCGTTGACCCGGACGTAGCGGCCGGAGCCGGACACCGCCAGGTCGTCGAAGCCGCCGTTGCCGGCCGTCGCGGTGTAGACAGTGCTCCAGGCGGTGCCGTTGTCGGAGACCTGCACCGTGTAGCCCCGGGCGTAGGCCGCCTCCCACGCCAACAGCACGCGGTTGAACGACTGCACCGATCCGAGGTCGACCTGGAGCCAGGCGGTGTCCACCCATTCGCTGGCCCAGCGGGTGCCGTAGTCGCCGTCCACCGCGTACGCCGGCAGCTGCGGGCCGTTGGTACCCGTCGGCTGGTAGGTCGATGCCGTCGCGGGCCTACCCCGGGAGAGGTTGGTGCCCGGGATCGTCGGCGGGACCACCCGGAACGAGCGCTGCTCGATGCCGACGTTGCCGTGGCCGTCGAACGCGTACACGTAGACCTTCCAGACCCCGAGCTGCTCGGGTGCCCGGGCCGTGAACGTGCCGTTGCCGCCCGTGGTGAAGACCACATTGGTCAGTCCGGTACCGCCGGTGATGTGCTTGTTGCTGTACATCAGGTTGTAGCGGATCAGATCGCCGTTCGGGTCGGTCGCCCCGGCGTTGATCGTGAACGTCCCGCCCGCGGGTACGGCGGTCTGGTTGCTCACCGACATCGACGTGATCTCCGGCGGGGTGTTCGCCGAGGCCTGCCCGGTGTACGCCTGCCGCAGCGCGTGATAACCGAGCCGGCGCCAGCCGCCGGTGAACGTGTTGAGCCAGACGCCGCCGAAGTCGTTCTCGAGGCCGTAGTGGAACTCGGTCGCGCCGAGCGCGACGCCCGGGTGCGCCTTGATGGCGTTCCAGCTCGCCGTGTAGCCGGCGCGCTTCTGCAGGTCGGACGGCTCGGTCGGCACCCCGTTGACGTCGTTGGGTACCTCCCACTCGCCGGCCGGGCCGCCCTCGGTGAGGATGTAGGGCTTGGTGTAGCCGCCGTTGATCCAGTCCTGCTTGACGTTGCCGATCGCCCCGTACGAGTTGACGGCGAGCAGGTCCAGGTCCGGAGCGTGCTGCTTGTAGTACGGCCATGCGCCGGTGTACGCGTCCGTCGAGGTGACCGGGTGGTTCGGGTCCGCCGCGTGTATCGCCTGCGCGACCTCGTTGACGTAGCGGGCGTAGGCGACCCGTCGCGCCTCGACCTCGGCGGCCGGTAGCCCGTGGTCCTGCATGGTCAGGATGACCTCGTTGCCGACGTCCCACATCAGCACGCCCTGCCGGTTCTTGAGCGCGTTGACCCGGGCGACGATCTCGTTCTTCGTGTTCGTCTTGTACGCGGTGTCGTTGACGTAGTCCGCGCCCTGGTTGAGCCAGTGCCCGACGACGACCTTGATGCCCTGTTGCGCGGCCCGGTCGAGCAGCAGCGGGGTGTTGGTGTCGTCGACGCCCCAGATGCGGATCGTGTTGACGCCCATGTTCTTCAGGTCGCGCATGTATCCGTCGGCGGCGGCCTGCGGCGGGCCGTAGGTGAGGCCCCTCAGCTCGTACGGCGAGCCGTTGACGTTGAGCTGCCAGTTGCCCTGCGAGCCGGTGACCCGCACGGTCGACGGGCCCGCCGGGGTGGCCGGGTCGGTCATCGGCGCCGGGGTGGTGCCGGCGGCGCGGGCCACCGTCACGGAGTCGACGCTGAGCACGCCGCCGGAGGTGGTCTGCGGCGTCGGCGTGGTGTAGCCGGCGATGGCGTTCGGCAGCGAGCCGCCGACGGCCAGGTCGAAGCGGAGGAAGAAGCCGTGGTGCACGGCCGCGTGCCACGCCGTGACGCCGACCTGCGACTCGCGCACGACCCAGGTCTGCCGCCCGTCGAGGTAGAAGCGGATCTCCTCGTCGGTCTTGGTCCGGTCGATGATCTGGGTGTACTCGTGGTAGCCGGTCTGGCAGCCGGTGCAGCCGGCGAGCCCGCTCTGGCGGCCGTTGTACTCGGCGCACGGCCCGTCGGGCGCGTTGCCGCAGTGCAGGGTCTGCGAAAGCTGGCTGCGCCCGTTGACGTCGGTCATGATGTCGGTCTCGCCGACGCCCGGCCAGTTGTTGTAGTTGCCCCGGTAGGCCGCGCCGGTCGCGCGGAAGCCGGGCCAGTAGCCGTCGCCGTTGGCGACGTCGGGTTGCCGGAGTACCGCGGTGAACTTGGTCTGCTGCCCGGCGAGCGGCTCGAAGTCGGTGCGCTGGGTCTCGATCCGGCCGGACGTCCAGTTGCCGGCGCCGTCGCGGATCGCCTTGATGTTCAGCTTTCCGGCGCCGTCGAGGTAGACGTTGGCGGTCGAGTTGCTAGCGGTCTCGACCTCGCCGGTGCCCCAGTTCGCGGCGCCGCCCGGGTACTGGGTGCCGGTGCGCAGCAGCCAGTTCGCCGGGTTCGGCGAGGTGTTGGCGCCGCCGGAGAAGTCATCGGTCCAGACCGTGGTGAAGTCGCCGGGGATGGGTGGCTGGGTGGTCCCGCCGGTGGTGAAGATCTTGAACTCGTACAGGGAGTAGCCGTAGCCGCTGCCCCGGGCGGTGCCGTACATGCGGACGTACCGGCCCGAGCCGTTCACCGTCAGGTTCTCGGTGCCGCCCGCACCCGTCGTAGTGGAGTAGACGTCGGTCCAGGTGGTGGCGTCGGGGCTGGTCTGAATCTTGTACGCCCTGCCGTACGCGCCCTCCCACTGCAACACCACCTGACAGACCGTGGCAGACACGCCGAGGTCGACCTGCAACCACTGCGGATCACTGAACAGACTCGACCACCGCGAACCCGCATCACCGTCGACCGCTTTCGCCGCGGTCACGTCGGCGCCCTCCTGCGACGACGCCGTCGCGGGCCGGCCCTGCGCCGCGTTCACCGCCCCACAGGCGGCCCCGGCCGACCCGTACACCTTGAACTCATACAACGAATAGCCGTAACCACTACCCCGGACCGTGCCGTACATGCGCACATACCGGCCCGAACCGCTGACGGTCAGGGTCTCGGTGCCACCGGCACCCGTGGTGGTGCTGTAGACGTCGGTCCAGGTGGTGGCGTCGGGGCTGGTCTGAATCCTGTAGGCCCTGCCGTACGCACCCTCCCACTGCAACACCACCTGACTGATCGTCGCGGTGGCACCGAGATCCACCTGCAACCACTGCGGATCACTGAACAGACTCGACCACCGCGTGCCCGCATCACCGTCGACCGCTTTCGCCGCGGTCACCTCGACACCCTCCTGAGAGGACGCCGTCGCGGCCTTGTCCTGCGACAACAACGAATCGGCGGCATGTGCGTCGAGCTGCACGACGCTCAGCTGGGCGGCGACGACGGCGAGCACGGTGACGGGGATCAGCCGGCGCCAGCGGCGGGGTCTTGGCACGCGGGGAGGTGCCGGGGAAGAAGCCGGATGCACGGGAACTCCTGACGATCGGGGACGGAGTCACTGGGGATCGGGTAATGGAGAGCGCTCTCCATGCATGCCGCAGTGTTACGCCCGCTTTTCATTCGTGTCAATAGCTGGGCTTCGATGGCCGGAAAGTCGCTATACCTTTACGGTCTAATGCCGTTTATCGGATTTCGATCTCTTGACAGCGGTGCGATGAAGGACGATTTTAGGAGGCACTTGGAGAGCGCTCTCCAAGAGTGGCCGGCGGCGCACGCCGCCGGCCACGCCACCCGGCGACCGGTCGCGTCGACACGGGGGAATTTCCGCGGGAGCATGTCGAGAACCGCGCGGGGACTCCGACTCAACGGTGGAAGTGCCCCGGCCGGGGCACCCGCGAGCTGGGAGACTGAGCCATGAAGTACATGCTGATGATGTTCGGCGACGGGGCGACGATGATGCAGACCCGCAGCCCCGAGTGGGTCACCGAGATGATCGCGTTCATGGGTACCTTCAACGCCGACCTGGAGAAGTCCGGGGAGCTGGTCTCGGCCGAGGGCCTCGCGGATCCGGGCTCGGCGAAGACGGTGAGCCTGGTCGACGGCCAGGTCGTCGTCACCGACGGGCCGTTCGCGGAGGCGAAGGAGTCGCTGGCCGGGTACTGGATCCTCGAGGTCGCGGACGAGCGGCGCGCGATCGAACGGGCCGGCGAGGTCGTCGTCTGGGCCGACCGGGTCGAGCTGCGCGAGGTCGCCGCCGGCCCGCCCGAGCAGTGACCACGCAGACACCCGGGATCGAGGGCCTGCTGCGCGAGCTCGCGCCGCAGGCCCTCGGGGTCCTCGTCCGCCGGTACGGCCAGTTCGACGCGGCCGAGGACGCGGTGCAGGAGGCCCTGCTCGCCGCCGCGCTCAAGTGGCCGGTCGAGGGGCTGCCCGACAACCCCCGCGCGTGGCTGATCACCGTGGCCGGGCGGCGACTGGTCGACGAGTGGCGCAGCGAGAGCGCGCGCCGGGCCCGCGAGGAGAACGTCGCGCTGCTCGAGCCGGCCGGGCCGCCCGCCGCTCCGGAGCAGGACGACACCCTCACGCTGCTGTTCCTCTGCTGCCATCCGTCGCTGTCCGGGCCCTCGCAGCTCGCGCTGACGCTGCGCGCGGTCGGCGGCCTGAGCACCGCCGAGATCGCCCGGGCCTTCCTCGTGCCCGAGGCGACCATGGCGCAGCGGATCAGCCGCGCCAAGCAGCGGATCAGGACCAGCGGGCTCGGCTTCGAGGCGCCGCCGCCCGGCGAGCGCGCCGAGCGGCTGCGGGTCGTCCGGCAGGTGCTCTACCTGGTCTTCAACGAGGGCTACACGACAAGCGCCGGGCAGCAACTGCAACGCGCCGACCTGACCGCCGAGGCGATCCGGCTGACCCGGATGCTCCACCGGCTGATGCCCGGCGACGGCGAGACGGCGGGGCTGCTCGCGCTCATGCTGCTCACCGACGCCCGCCGGGCCGCGCGCACCGACGCGCACGGCGCCCTGGTGCCCCTCGACGAGCAGGACCGGACGTCGTGGAACGCCGCGTTCATCGCCGAGGGGGTCGCGCTCGTCTCCGCCACGCTCGGCCGGGGGCCGCTGGGGCCGTACCAGCTGCAGGCCGCCATCGCCGCGCTGCACGACGAGGCCGCCACCGCCGAGGCGACCGACTGGCCGCAGATCCTCGCCCTGTACGAGGTCCTCGAGCGGGTCTCGCCGGGGCCGGTGGTGACGCTGAACCGGGCGGTGGCCGTGGCCCGGGCGCGCGGGCCGCTGGCCGGGCTGGCCGTGCTCGCCGGCCTCGACGGCGACGAGCGGATGGCCGGCAACCACCGGCTCGAGTCCGTCCGCGCCCACCTGCTCGAGCTGGCCGAGGACCACCCGGCCGCGCACGCCTGCTACCTCAGGGCGGCCGGCATGACGGCCAGCCTGCCCGAGCAGCGCTATCTGACGCTGCGGGCCGCGGCGCTGGTGACCCGTACAACATCCGAACATTGACCGGGTGCCCGCCCGGGCAGAATGGTGCAGTGAGCGACGCATCCGCCAAGGGCCTGATCCTGCTCGTCGAGGACGAGCGGCCGATCGCGGACCTGGTCCGGCTCTACCTGACCCGGGACGGTTTCGGCGTGCACGTCGAACACGACGGCGTCGCCGGGCTGGCGGCCGCCCGCCGGATGCGCCCGGTCGCCTGCGTACTGGACATCGCGCTGCCTGGGCTGGAAGGCACCGAGATCTGCCGGCGGCTGCGCGAGGAGGGTGACTGGACCCCCGTCGTCTTCCTCACCGCCCGCGACGACGAGGTCGACCGGATCCTCGGCCTCGAACTCGGCGGCGACGACTACCTGACCAAGCCGTTCAGCCCGCGCGAGCTCGTGGCCCGGGTGCGGGCGCTGCTGCGCCGGGCCGCCGGGCCGCCCGACGGGGGCAGGGTGCGCACCCTCGGGCCGCTGCAGCTCGACCCCGGCCGGCGCCTGGCCACCGTGGACGGCGCCGCGCTCGCGCTCACCCCGACCGAGTTCGACCTGCTCGGGCACCTGCTCGGCCGGCCGGGGCGGGTCTTCACCCGCGAGGAGCTGCTGGCCAGCGTCTGGGGGTACGCGTCGCATGCCGGCACCCGTACCGTCGATGTGCACGTCGCCCAGGTCCGCGCGAAGCTCGGGCCGGCCGCGAACCTGATCCGCACCGTCCGCGGCGTCGGCTACACCGCCGATGCCTAGGGCGTGTCTGGCGGATCATGGCGGCCTGCGCCGGGCCCAGCTTCTGCCTCGCGGCGCGGGGTGGAAGGCCGGATACAACACCGGTATCCGGCCTTCCACCCCACTTGCGACGCGAAACCTGGACCTCGGCTCGGCGACGCCATGATCCGCCAGACACGCCCTAGGTTCCTCGGCACTCTCTCCGGGCGGATCGTCCTGGTCACCGCCGCCACCGCGGTCGTCGCCGTCATCATCACCGCGCTGGTGGCGCTCCCCATCGCCGTGCGCTCGGCGAACAGCGCGGCCCGCCAGGACCTGGTGGAGAAGTCCGCCCTCGCCGTCGAACTGCTCACCACCGAGCGTCAGGTCGCCCGCGAGCGGATCGTCTCGCGGCTGCGCGCCGACGGCGTCGACGTCTACCTGATCAGGCGCGGGGCCGTCGACCGTGCGGGGCTGCCCGACCGGGTCATCACCAGGGTGGCGGGCGGGGCGGACGTCGACACCCGGGGGATCGTCGGCGGGCGGACCGTCCTGATCGTCGGGCGGCCGCTGCGCGGCAACGACAGCGGCGTCGTGCTGACCCGCGACGCCGCGTCCGGCACCGCGGCCCGGGTGCTCCGCGGCGTCTGGATCGCCCTGCTCGCCGGGCTGGTCGGCGGCGTGCTCGCCGGCGCGTTGCTGGCCCGCTTCATCGCCCGGCCGCTGCGCCGTGCGGCGGTGGCGGCGGGCCTGCTCTCCGCCGGCGACCGGTCGGTGCGCCTCGCGGTCCGGCCGCCCGAGGAGGTCGCCGAGCTGGCCTCGGCGCTCAACCAGCTCGGCGCGGCGCTGCAGATCAGCGAGGGCCGCGAACGCGACTTCCTGCTCTCGGTCTCGCACGAGCTGCGCACGCCCCTCTCCACGATCCGGGGGTACGCCGAGGCGCTGGCCGACGGGGTGATCGGCGCGGACGGCGCACCGCGCGCGGGGGAGACCATGCTCGCCGAGGCGGACCGGCTCGACCGGCTCATCTCGGACCTGCTGGTGCTCGCCCGGCTCGAGGCCGCGGATCTGCCGGTCGACGTCGTGCCGGTGGACCTGGTCGACCTGGTCGGCTCCGCCGCCGAGGCCTGGGCGACGCGTTGCGTGCCGGACGGGCCGCGGCTGCTCACCGAGCTGCCGGCGGCGCCGATCGTCGTCGACACCGACCCCGGCCGGATCCGCCAGGTCATCGACGGGCTCTGCGAGAACGCGCTGCGGGTGGTGCCGGCCGGCGCCCCGCTCGTGCTGGCGGTGCGGGCCGGCGAGCACGGCGGGGTGGTCGAGATCCGCGACGGCGGCCCCGGCTTCACCGACGAGGACCTGTCCGTCGCCTTCCAGCGCGGCGCCCTGCACCAGCGCTACCGGGGGATCCGCAAGACCGGCAGCGGCCTCGGCCTGGCCCTCGCGGCCCGGCTGGTCGGCCGGCTCGGCGGCGCGATCGCCGCCGGTCACGCCCCGGAGGGCGGCGCGATGTTCACGGTGACGCTCCCTTACACAACCCGAACATGACGCTGATCCGGCCCGTGCAACCCCGGCGCAACCTACTCGGCATGACAAGAACCCGAATCGCGCTGACCCTGACCACGCTGGGCCTCTCCGGACTGCTCGCGCTGACGGCCTGCGGCGTCGGCGCCGCAACCTCCGGCGCCTCCCCGGCGACCGGCGCCGACGTCGCCGAGGAGGCGTACGCCCTGCAGGCGGTCGGCCTGGAGACCGCGCTGGAGGCCGGCCCCGCGGCGACGGCCTCGGCCGGACCGGCCGACGACAAGCAGCGCAGGCACCCCGGTGTTCGCCGGTTCCTGCGCAAGAACACCCTGCACGGCGAGCTGACGGTGCAGGGCAAGGACGGAGTCAGGACCGTCGTGGTGCAGCGGGGCACCGTCACCGCGGTCGACGCCACCACCGTGAGCGTCAAGTCGTCCGACGGCTTCGCCCTGACCTGGACCCTGGGCGACAAGCTCCGGGTCGTGCAGGACAGGAAGGCCGCCGACGCCGCGGCGATCAAGACCGGCGCGGAGGTCGGGGTGGCCGGCGCCAAGGACGGCGACAAGAGCGTCGCCCGCCTCATCGCGATCAAGTAGGGACGTCCCTCGATGAGAGGGGTCCGCGCTCTTGGACGAGCGCGGACCCCTCCCACGCCCCCCTCGAGAAAAGTCCGTCCGGCTACTGGAGAATCGCGCCCATCGGAGACATCAGCAGCTTGCCGAAGGCCTCCGCGGTGCAGTCCAGGTGACTCCGTTCCCGCCCCAGCGCCTGCAGGTCATGGCGAACCGCCCAGAGCTTCTGCGCGTTACGCCAGGCCACGTTGCGGGTGTACTCGATCAGCTCGCCCTGCCACCAGTCGTCCAGGTCGCCGTTCATCATGTCGATGATCAGCTGCCACTTCTCGAGCATGCCGCGGCGCAGGCCCGGGATCGACTCGGCGAAGATGTCGTTGATCTGCAGATAGTCGTGGTGCTGGTCGCTGTCGTCGACCGGATCCGAGCCCAGGTGGTCGAACGTCGTCACCAGCGCGAACGGCAGGTCGTAGTTGATGTGTGCGTTCACACCCGCGGCCGCCGACGGCAGCGGCCGGGCGTCCGGCCCCGGGATGCGGTGGAACAGCACGGCCCAGGCGCGCGGGCAGCCGGCGCTCGCGTCCGACCACTGGCGCAGGGCGTCGAAGTAGCGGGCGGCGAACTCGACGTCCAGCCGGGCCAGGAACGCCGGGTCGGCGAATCGGCCGGCGTACAGGCGCTCGAGCACGCTGGTCGTGATCTTCAAGTAGAGCTTGTTGAAGTCGGCGAGCGGGTTGCTGGCGAGCAGCGGCGGTACGCGGAGCAGCACGTCCTGAAGCTTCGTGAGCTGATCGACCACGGCGGGTACGTCGTCCGGGTGCCCGGCCAGTACGGCGGCCATGTCCTGTTGCACAGGGCCCCAGACGGAGTCGGCGGTCATAGCGGTCCTCCACAAACGAAACTTCACGGCGGAGGCCCTCCAGCACCGCCCGGCGACGCGGGACGCCGGGCGGTGCTCCCCCGAACGACCGTCAGCCTTCCATCGACGACGTACGAGGGGATCGGTAGAACGACGTATTCCGGGTGCGCGGATAACGAACGGGTCACGCCGCCCGTAGGTAGACCCGGCTGGCCTGCACCCGGGTGCGGACCTGAAGCTTGTCGAAGATGTGTCCGACGTGCACACCGACCGTGCGCTCGCTGATGAACAGCGCCTGGCCGATCTCCCGGTTGGTCAGCCCCTCGGCCACCGCCGCCAGCACCTCGCGCTCGCGATCGGTGAGAACGCCCAGCTCATCGTCGCTGTCCCGGCTCGGGCCGGGGTGCGGCACGGTGTCCTCGTCGCCGGTCAGGGCGACCCGGGCCCGGGCCGCCACCGCGGTTATCTCGGCCGCGAACGGCTTGGCGCCCATCGCGCGCGCGGTCGCGTACGCCTCGCGGAGCGCCACCGTGGCCGCCGCCCGGCTCCGGGTGGACCGGCTCGGCCGGCGCGCGAACGACGCCTCGGCCTGCCGCAGCCGCGAATACGCCGCCGGATACGGCTGCTTGCGCCGGTCCCAGGACGCGGCGGCCCGGGCCCACAGGTCGGGGTCGTTGCGCTCGTCGATCCGGCTCTGTTCGGCCGCGCACAGGTCCAGGTAGCCGTCGACCACGGCGCGGACCGCCGGCGCCGCGTTGCCCGCACTCCGGGCCACGCGTTCCACCACGACCTGCAGCCGCCGGACCGCGCCCGGGTCCACCGGCACCTCGCCGCCGGCCTGCGCCTGCGCCTCGGCGCGCAAACCGTGCCAGGCCAGCACCCCGAGCAGCACCAGATCGTCGGAGCGGGTCTCGGTCAGGCCGCGCTGGACCGCCGCCCGGGCGTCGGCGTGCCGGCCCTGCCACATGGCGAGCCCGGCGCGCAGCGTCAGCATCGGCATCACGTGCCGGGCGCCGCCGCCGGCCAGGATGGTGGCGACGGCGTCCAGGTCGCGGTTCGCCTGCTCGACGTCCCCGAAGCCCACCCAGAGGCGGCACCGGGAGAGCAGCAGCTCGACCGCGTCCGCGCCGGACGGGCGGTGGCTCATCGCCGCCTGCAGCACCCGTTCGGCCTCGGCCCAGTCGCCGACCCGGAAGAGCCCGTTCGCGGCGATCGCCAGCAGCCGGGCCTGGTAGGTGCGGCCGAGGCCGATCGCGGCCAGCTTCTCGGCGCCCCGGCGCGCGACGAGCACGCCCTCCTCGACGCTGTTCAGCGGCCCGGTGAGCAGCTCGGCCAGGTGCAGGTAGGCGCAGCCGATGTCGTCCGGGTGCCCCGAGCGCTCGGCGATCTCCACGGCCTGCCGGATCACCGCGAGCCCGGCGTCGGGGTCCTCGCGGAAGGCCAGGCTGAAGCCGAGCGCGGCGCTGGCGCGTACCAGGTCCGCGGTCGAGCCGTCGGCGCGTTCGGCCAGCTCGAGGGCCTCGCGGGCGCGGATCCCGGCGTCGGCGTAGCGGCCCAGGTGCAGCAGCAGCTCGGCCAGGTTCGCCGCCGCGCTGGCCTTCTCCTCCGGCGTGCACGCCTCGGCCGCGAGCGCGCGTTCGTACTCGGTCTCCGCGGTGGCCGACCGGCCGGCGGACGCCAGGTAGCGAGCCCGGCGCAGGTGGATCTCGCACTGGCCGGGGCCGTCCGGGCGCGCGGCCAGCTCCTCGATGCGGGTCAGGGCCCGCTGGTGCTCGCCGCAGCGGTGCGCGGCCTCGGCGGCGTGCGCCAGCAGCTCGGTGCGCTGCGGCGCGTCGTCGCCGGTCAGCTCGAGGGCGAGGGTCCAGTGGCGGTGCGACTCCGCGTAGCCGTACATCCGCTCGGCGTTGCGGGCGGCGGCGATGACCGACGGCAGCGCCCGGTCCGGGTCGCCGGCCTGCCGCCAGTGGTGTGCGAGCCGGGCGTGATCCGGGCCACTCGGCGCGGCCTCCAGCGCCTCCGCGTAACGGCGGTGCCGGGCGGCGCTCTCGGCGGGCAGCACCTCGTGCTCGAGAACCTCGGCGACCACCCGGTGGCGCAGCCGGTAGCCGTCGTTAGCGCTGGTCACGAAGCGGTGCGCGACCGCGGCCCGCACGGCCTCGATCAGCTCGGTCTCGGGCAGCGGCAGCACCCGGGCCAGCAGGGCGTGCTCGACCGGCTCGACGCCGGCCGCGACCGCGTGCACCACCTCGTGCGCGTGCGGCGGCAGCTCGTCGACCCGGGACAGGAAGATCTCGCGCAGCGTGTCGGAGAGCTCGACCCGGCCGTCGCGCAGATCGCGGGCCAGCTCCTCGACCACGAAGGGGTTGCCGCCGCTGCGCTTGAAGACCCGCTCGGTGTCCTCCGGCGCGACGTCCGTCCCGGCGATCGCGGCCACCAGCTCACCGGTCGCGTCGCGGTCGAGCGGGGCCAGATCCAGCACGCGTACGGAGCGCAGCCGGCGCAGCTCGGCCAGCACCCGGCGCAGCGGATGTGACCCGTGCAACGACTCGGCCCGGACCGCGGCCAGCACCGACAGGTTGAGCTCGCCGAGGCCCGCGAGCAGGTAGAGCAGCAGCTGACGGGTACTGCGGTCGGCCCACTGCAGGTCGTCGAGGACCAGCAGCAGCCGGCGACCCTGCGCGAGCGATCGCAGCTGCTGGGAGACCCGCTCGAGCAGGGCGCCCGCACCGTCCTGGGCGCCCGCGTCGGCCGGGCCGGGCTCGGTGTGCACGCCGGCGCGCCGCAGCGCCTGCAGGACCGGGTGCAGGGGAGAGGCGTCGCCGATGTCGAGGCACGTGCCGGACAGCACGGCGGTGCCGGCGTCGCGCAGCGCGTCCGCGGTCTCCCGGAGCAGGCGGCTCTTGCCGACGCCGCTCTCCCCGGTGACGAACACCGCCGCGGTGCCGCTGGGACCCGCGTCCAGCAGATCCGTGCGCACCGCGGTCAAAGTGTCGGTACGTCCGACAAGTGGCGCGTCGTCCCCCTCGCTGGCCATGCGTGGCAGCCTAGTGCCGATCCCGGTAGCAGGTTCTCGTCGGTTCGGACGGTTCTGCGTCACAAATTCGACCGCCGGTCCGCTGTCACAGATACGTCATTCTGCAGATCCGCCGCTCGCACCGGAATGGCACCGTTCTCTTCGCCAACGCGGCGAAGGAGCGTGGGACATGAACAGAACGGCTGCCGGCATCCGCTGCCGGCGACAGGCTGTGACGGTGCTGTTCGTCGACATCGTGGGCTTCACCAGCATCGTCGACGAGTTGGACTGCGCGGACGTACGGGATCTTCAGGTGGATTACTTCGCCACCGTCTCCGCCGCGGTGCGGGCCGCCGGCGGGGTCGTGGAGAAGTTCATCGGGGACGCGGTGATGGCGGTGTTCGGGGCGCTGGGGCCCGACGCCGGCACGCCGCACGGGGTCGCCTGCGCGGCGGCGAGCGCGGTGCGTGCGGGCCTGCGGGTACAGGAGGCGCTGCGGGGGCGCCTCCTGGCCGGCCGGTTCCCGGTGCGCACCCGGGTGGGGTTGGCCACCGGCGACGCCATCGTCGACCTGGACGAGACCCGCGACGGCGGGTACGGGATGGTCAGCGGCAGCGTCGTGAGCACGGCGTCGCGGTTGCAGGCGTACGCGCCGCACGACACGGTCGTGGTCTGTGCCGCCACCCGCGACGTCACCGACGCCGCGGTGGCCTACCAGGAGATGCCGCCGGTGTCCGTGGCCGGCAAGGCGGCGCCCGTCGAGCTGTGGCGGGCGCTGCATCCGCAGGTCCCGGCCGCGGGCCGCGCGTTGCAGGCGTGCGGCTGACAATCCTTCAGCGGGCGCGGCGCGCGCCGATAAAGGCTCCGTGGGTGTCTCGCCATCGCTGCCGGCAGAGCCGGAGCAGATCCAGTTCGAGCCCGGCGACGCCGGGCTCGAAGTGCTGGGCGAGATAGGCCGGGGCGCGCAGGCCGTCGTGCACCGGGTCCGCTACCGCGGCCGCGAGTACGCCCTGCGGCTGCTGCGCCACGACGCCGCACAGCACCCCGAGCACGCACAGGAGTTCCGCAGGCAGAGCGCCCTGCTCGCCGCCATCGTGAGCCCGGGGCTGCCCCGCGTGCACAAGGTCGGCATGGCCGGCGGGCGCCCCTACGCGGTGATGGAGCTGATCGACGGCGACACGCTCGGCACCCGGCTGGCCCGGGGTCCGATCCGCGAGCGCGCCGCCGTGCAGATCGCCGCCGACGTCGCCGGGGCCCTGCGGGCGGCACACGAGTACGACCTCGTGCACCGCGACATCAAACCGGACAACATCATCGTCACGCCGCAGGGCGCGGCCCGGCTGATCGACTTCGGGCTGGCCACCCGCTCCTCCGATTCCGCCGGCGGCCTCACCGGCCCCGCGGACCCGATCGCCGGCACGCTGACCTACTGCGCGCCCGAGCAGGCCGGCATGTTGAACCGGCCGGTCGACGCCCGCTCCGACCTGTACGCGCTGGGCGCGGTGCTGTTCGAGTGCGTGACCGGCGCGCCGCCGTTCGCCGCCGCCGACGTCGGCGAGCTGCTGCACCTGCACGCGACCGCGCCCGTGCCGGACCCCCGGGCCCTGGCACCGGGCCTGAGCGCGTCGTTCGCCGCGATCATCGTGCGCCTGCTCGCCAAGGACCCGGACGACCGCTACCAGGGCGCGCACGGCCTGCTCGCCGACCTGCGGCGGCTCGCCCTGGAACCGGACGCGATCTTCCCGCTGGCGCTGAACGACGGGCCGACCGTCATCGGCGAGGCGCCGCTGACCGGCCGCGACGCCGAGCTCGAGACCCTGCGCGCGCGCTGGGCCGACGCCGCGGCGGGCCGCGGCGGCATCGCGGTGCTGCACGGTCCGGCCGGATCCGGCAAGAGCCGGCTCGCCGCCGAGCTCGGCGCGCGGGTCACCGCCGCGGGCGGCATCGTGCTGCGCGGCAGCGCCACGCCGAGCGAGCGGCGGCCGATGGCGCCGATCCGAGCGGCCGTCGACGAATACGTGCGCGGCCTGCTGCGCGAACCGGGCGGCCGGTCCGCGGCCGCCACCCTGCTGCGGTCCGCGGCAGGACAGGGCGCCGCCCTGGTCACCAGCCTGTCACCGGTGCTGGCCGAGCTCCTCGGCGTGCCGGAGGTGGCCGGCGAGATCGGCCTGGAGCGGCACTCGGCCGCCGTCGCGGACCTGCTCACCGGTCTGGCCCGGGGCACCGCCCCGGTGCTGCTGCACCTCGACGACGTCCAGTGGTACGACGACGGCACGGTCCGGGTCCTCGAGCAGCTCGCGGCGGATCTGTCGGGAGTGCCGCTGCTGGTGCTCGCCACCGCCCGCGACGACGAGGGCGCGCCCGAGGTGGCGGCCACGCTGGCCCGCCTCGGCCAGGCCCGCGACACCGACGTCACGCTGTCGACCCTGGACGCCGAGGACGTCGGCACCCTCATCGAGTCGATCTCCGGCGGCAACCGGATCGACGCCAACAGCGCCGAGATGATCGCCATGCTCACCGGCGGCAACCCGTTCGTCACCCTGGCGTACGCCAAGGCCGTGATGGACGCGGGGCTGCTGCTCCCGGACTGGGGCGTCTGGCAGATCGACGCCGCCGGCATCCGCGACCTGGCCCTGCCCGCCGACTCGGCACAGCTCCTGCTGCGCCGGATGGGCGAGCTCGACCAGGAGAGCCGCCGCCTGCTGCGGGTCGCCGGGGTCGTCGGCACCTCGTTCGCGCCCGGCCTGGTCGCCGAGGTCGCGGGCGTCGACCGCCGGCGCGTGGCCGACGTGCTCTCCGACGCCATCCGCCGCGGGCTCGTGGAGCACCGCGACGGCGTGCACCGCTTCCTGCACGACAGCATCCGCATCGCGCTGCTCGACGGCATTCCCGACGACCGGATGCGCGACCTGCACCAGCGGATCGCCGACGTCCTGGACCGCAGGGAGGACGCCGACGTCTACGCCCTCGCGCGGCACTGCGCGCTTGGCGACCCGGGCCACGACCCGGCCCGGATGGTGCGCGCCGGTCACGCGGCCGGCGCCCGCGCGCTCGCCGAGCACGCCCCGGACACGGCACTGATCTACCTCGAGTACGCCGCCGAGGCCGCCGAGGCGGGCGGCATCGCCCTCGGCAGCGCGTTCCTGCAGCTGCTCGGGACCGCGTACCACCAGAACGGCCGCTTCGACGAGGCGATCGCCACGTTCACCGCCGCGCTGGAGAAGTCGACCGACGCCACCGAGCGGGCGCACGTACACCTGATGCTCGCCCGCGTACACGAGAGCAACTGGGGCGGGGCCGCGCAGCTGCGCGCCGTCGAGCAGGGCCTGGCCGAGCTCGGCCGCCCGCTGCCCGCCAACCCGGTGCTGTCCGCCCTGTCCAGCTTCTGGTTGCTGATCATCGGCTGCCTGATCCGGGTCACCCGGCTGGGCTACGGCACCGCCAAGGGCGCCTACCGCGAGCGCCTGCGGCTGCAGACGACGCTCTACCACTACGGTGCCTCCGGCAGCGTGCGGACCATGCGGCCGCTGCGGTCCCTGCTGTACGGCATGCGGATGGTGCACCCGACCAGCCGGGTCGGCCGGTCTCCCGAGCGGGCCCGCGACCTGGTCGCGCTGACCCTCCCGCTGCGCATGTTCGGCCTGCAGCGGATGTCCGACCGGATCACCAGGAGCGCGCTGAGCCTGGCGCACGAGCTCGGCGACCCCACGCTGGTCGCCCGGATCGACTGGATGACCGGCGTGGCCTTCCACGGCAGCGGCGCCGACTCCGGCGAGCGGATCCGGCAGGTTCTCGCCGAGCGCGAGCGCTTCCTCGACGTCGGACTGATCCTGGACTGCTACACCGTGCTGGGCTGGGACTGGGTGCTGCGTGGCGAGGTCGGCGTCGCCGAGGCCGCGCGCCCCGGCCGCCAGCGCTGCCTGGACGCCGGCGGGCACGCCGACCGCAGCGCCGTCGTCGCCGTCGACGCGGGCCTGCTGGCCCTGCGCGGCCGGGCCGGCGAGGCGCTCGCGGCACTGGCCCGCGCCGACAACCGGCCGAAGGGGATACACGAGGTCATCCACACCCTCGCCGCCCGGATGCTCGCCGCCATCGAGCGCGACGATCTCGGCCCCGCGTTCGACGACGCCGCCGCCGAGTTCGACGCGCTTGGGGTGCGGCCCATCGACCTGCTTCCGGCGCAGCACGGCTACTACGTCTACCTCGCGTACGGCCGGCTGGAGCAGGCCCGCCGGGCCGCGCCGGCTGAGCGTGAGGCCGCGATGGAGGCGGCCCGCGCCGCCGTCGCCAGCCTCGGCCGGGTCACCCGCCGCCCCGTCGTCGCCGCGCACCACCAGATCGTCCGGGCCGCCCTGCTCGCGCTCGACCCCGAGCGCGGCACCGCCGCGCTCGATCTGCTCTCCGCGGCGGAGCCGCTGCTGCGCCGGGTGGACGCGCCGCTGCCGGCCTTCGAGGCCGCTCTCGTACGCGCCCGCGCGCTCACCGCCGCCGGAAGCACCGGCGAGGCCGAGCGCCAGGCGCGGATGGCCGCGAGCATCGCCGAGGCGCACGGCTGGCCGCACCGTGCGCGCCGGATCGCCGCCGAGTTCCGGCTCGACATCGGGCGCCGTAACCGCGTACCCGTCGTGGCCGCGCGGGGCCGCGCCGGGCAGCGCTGGGCCGCCCTCGAGCAGCTCAGCCTCGCGGCGTCGCGGGTCATCGACCCGGAGCGGCTGACCCGGGTCGCGCTGGACGAGACCACCCGGCTGCTCGGCGCCGAACGCGCCATCCTGTTCCTGGTGGACGCCGAGACGCAGGTGCTTGCGCCGTACGTCGGGCGCGACGCCGGCGGCCGGGACCTCGACGAGCTCACCGGATACAGCGCCACCGTCGTCGACCGGGTCCGGCACAGCCGCGAGCCGCTCGTGGTCACCGGCACCGAGGAGGGCGCGGCGCTGGGCGCGGAGAGCGTGGTCCAGTTCGGCCTGCGCAGCATCCTGGTCGCGCCGCTGGAGCTGGACGACCGCCTGCTCGGCGTCGTCTACCTGGACAGCCGGGTCGCCAAGGGCGTCTTCAACGTCGACGACGCGGACGTGCTCACCGCCATCACCCACCACATCGCCGTCGGCCTGGAGACGGCCCGCGCCGCACAGCTCGAGGTCGCGGTGGCCGCCGCCAACCGCCAGCGCGACATCGCCGAGACGCTGCGCCGCGCGATGGCCCGGCTCACCGGCACTCTCGACCCGGAACTGGTGCTGCGCCGGCTGCTGCTCACCGCGCGGCAGACGCCCGGCGCCAACCGCGGCTGGCTGCTGCTCGGCACGTCCTCCTCGACCCAGATCACCGTGCACGGCGGGCCGGCCCCGCTGACCCTGACCCTCGCCGATCACCCGGAACTGCGGGCGCTGCTGGAGAACCGGCAGGCGGACATGCTCTCGGGCACGCCGCCCTGGGCCGGCTCCCTGGACGACTCGACCGGGCAGAGCTGGCTCACGGTCACCCTCGACGACCGCAACGGCGCCGTCGGCGTGCTCGTGCTCGCCTCGGACCGGCCGGGTGCGTACGCGGCCGCGGACCTCGGCGTGGCCGCCGCGCTGGTCGGCCAGGGCATGGTCGCCTACGACAACGCGCGCCTGTTCAGCCGGGTGAACGAGCTGGCCACCACGGACAGCCTCACGGGCGTGGCGAACCGGCGGCGGTTCTTCGAGCTGGCCGAGCGCTCGCTGACCCTCTCCCGGGCCAAGGGCGGCCCGGTGACCGCCCTGATGGTCGACATCGACCACTTCAAGCGGATCAACGACGCGTACGGCCACCAGACCGGCGACGACGTGATCAAGGGCGTCGTCGGCCGGCTGCTCGTCGGCCTGCCGACCGAGGGCCTGGTCGCCCGGTACGGCGGCGAGGAGTTCGCGGTGCTGCTGCCCGGCATCGACGAGGCCGGTCCCGCCCTCGCGGAGGAGCTTCGCGCCGTGGTCGGCGGTTCGCCGATCGACACCCGGTCCGGGCCGATCCCGGTCACGATCAGCATCGGGCTGGCCCGGCTGCGCCCCGAGGACGCGACCGCCGACACCCTGCTGGGCCGGGCCGACGCCGGGCTCTACGCGGCCAAGCAGGCCGGCCGGAACCGTGTCGTGGCTCACGAGCAATAGTATTTGTCCTTTTAGTCGCTGTTAACTAGCGGCGCTCACGGTCGGCCTTACAAAGACTCGTCGTAGGTGCCCGGTAGGCTCGCCGCGTCGTTGACATCCGCCATCGCCGGGAGTAGTGCTTCGTGACTGCGCAACCAGAGATCCTCTACGGGGCTGATGACCTCACGCACCTCGAAGGACTCGACGCTGTCCGCAAGCGGCCGGGCATGTACATCGGCTCCACCGACAGCCGCGGCGTCAACCACCTCGCCAACGAGATCATCGACAACGCCACCGACGAGGGCGTCGGCGGCCACGCCGAGCACGTCGAGGTCATCCTCCACGCCGACGGCTCGGTGCAGGTCGACGACGACGGCCGCGGCATCCCGACGGACATCAACGCCAAGTCCGGCCTCAGCGGCGTCGAACTGGTGCTGACCCGCCTGCACGCGGGCGGCAAGTTCGGCGGCTCCGGCTACAAGACCTCCGGCGGCCTGCACGGCGTCGGCGCGTCGGCGGTCAACGCGCTGTCGCTGCGCTTCGACGTGACCGTCAAGCGCGACGGCAAGGTGCACGAGCTCTCCTTCCAGCGCGGCGTGCCCGGCGTCTTCGCCGGTCCCGGTCCCGCTGCGGCCTTCGTGCCCGAGTCCGGCCTGCGCGTGGTCCGCCGGATGAAGCGCGGCGAGCGCGCCGGCACCTCGATCCGCTACTGGTACGACGCCCGCTACTTCGAGACCGGCGCGCGCCTCGACCTCGACACCGTCAAGGCCAAGCTGCGCAACACGGCCTTCCTGGTGCCCGGCGTGGCCTACGTGCTGCGCGACGAGACCGGCGAGGAGCCGGTCGAGGAGAAGTTCCACTACCCGCACGGCCTCACCGACATGGTGGAATTCCTCACCCCGTCGGGTGACAAGCCGGTCTCCGGCATCCTGATGATCACCGGCGAGGGCACCTACAAGGAGAACGCCGCGGACGCCAACGGCGTCATGCAGTCAAACGTCCTGCGGCACGCGCAGGTCGAGGTCGCGCTCCGCTGGGGCACCGGCTACGAGCGCACGGTCGAGTGCTTCACCAACACGATCCGCAACGTGCACGGCGGCACCCATCGCAAGGGCTTCGAGCGGGCCCTGGTCCGCGCGCTGACCGACGCGATCCGCAACGCCCGCGGCCTGCTCAAGCCCAAGGAGGACCCGCCGG
Source organism: Actinoplanes sp. NPDC049118 (assembly GCF_040648555.1). Lineage (NCBI taxonomy): Bacteria > Bacillati > Actinomycetota > Actinomycetes > Micromonosporales > Micromonosporaceae > Actinoplanes > Actinoplanes sp. NPDC049118. The sequence goes on along the minus strand of NZ_JBEZDY010000009.1, from coordinate 3,805 downwards.
TCCTGGACGACCTGCTCGAGGGCATGACCGCGGTCATCCACGTGCGGGTGCCCGAGCCGCAGTTCACCTCGCAGACCAAGGACGAGCTCTCCACCGCCGGCATCACCCGGGTGCTGCAGGGCCTGGTCGAGCAGTACGTCAAGAACTGGATCGACGATCGCCGCACCAAGACCGAGGCCCGCACGGTGCTGCAGAAGGTCGTCGACGCGGCCCGGGTGCGCCTGACCCAGAAGCAGCAGAAGGACGCGGCCCGGCGCAAGACCGCGCTCGAGGGCGCCTCGATGCCGCCCAAGCTCGTCGACTGCCGTTCCACCGGCATCGGCCGCAGCGAGCTCTACATCGTCGAGGGTGACAGCGCGCTCGGCACCGCCCGGATGGCCCGCAGCTCGGAATACCAGGCCCTGCTGCCGATCCGCGGCAAGATCCTCAACGTGCAGAAGGCGAGCCTGCAGCAGGTCCTCGACAACGTCGAGTGCTCGGCCATCGTCCAGGTGCTCGGCGCGGGCTCCGGCCGCACGTTCGACATGAGCACGATGCGCTACGGCCGCGTCATGATCATGGCGGACGCGGACGTCGACGGCTCGCACATCCGCACCCTGCTGATCACCCTGTTCGCCAAGTACATGCGCCCGGTGATCGAGGGGGGCCGGCTGTTCGCCGCCATGCCCCCGCTGCACAAGGTCGTCACCAAGGGCCGCAACGCCGAGACCCTCTACACCTACACGCAGCAGGAGATGGAGCGGACCGTCGGCCGGCTCGAACAGTCCGGCAGGTCCGTCGTCAAGCCGGTGCCCCGGTTCAAGGGCCTCGGCGAGATGGACGCCGACGAGCTGTGGGACACCACGATGAACCCGGCGACCCGCACCGTCCGGCGCATCACCATCGACGACGCCGAGCGGGCCGAGGCCACGCTCGAACTGCTGATGGGTGAGCGGGTCGAACCACGCCGCAACTGGCTGATCGAGGCCGCCGGCCGCATCGACCAGGAAACGATCGACGCTTGAGCCGGCCCGCGGCGGAAAACCCATGCAACTGCGTTAGATGAGGGGGCTGTTTACAGACATGGCACGCCGCAAGAACGAGCAGTCCCGGGTGGACCTGTCGGCCTTCGACCAGGCCGGCGCCAGGGTCATCGACAACTCCATCACCACCGAGGTCGAGGACTCCTACCTGGAGTACGCCTACTCGGTCATCCACTCCCGCGCCCTGCCGGACGCGCGCGACGGGCTCAAGCCCGTGCACCGGCGCATCCTCTGGTCGATGCAGGAGCAGGGCCACCGCCCCGACCGGCCGTACGTGAAGTCGGCCCGCGTCGTCGGCGACTGCATGGGTAAATACCACCCGCACGGCGACCTGGCGATCTACGACGCGATGGTGCGCCTGGCGCAGGGCTTCTCCCTGAACGTGCCGCTCATCGACGGGCACGGCAACTTCGGCTCGCCCGACGACGGCCCGGCCGCCTCGCGATACACCGAGGCCCGGATGTCGCGCGAGGCGATGCTGCTCGTCGGCGAGCTCGGCGAGGGCACGGTCGACTTCAAGGCCAACTACGACGGCTCCGAGCAGGAGCCCCGGGTGCTGCCCGCGGCCTTCCCCAACCTGCTGGTCAACGGCACGTCCGGCATCGCCGTCGGCATGGCGACCAACATGATCCCGCACAACCTCGGCGAGGTCGTCGCGGCGGCCCGGCACCTGATCACCGAGCCCGAGGCCGACCTCGACGTGCTCATGCGCTACGTGCCCGGCCCCGACCTGCCCACCGGCGGCCAGCTGCTCGGCCTCGACGAGGTACGCCGGGCCTACGAGACCGGCCGCGGCGTGGTGCGCATGCGGGCCCGCGCGCAGACCGGTCCCCTCGAGGGCGGCCGCGGCCGCCAGGCCATCACCGTGGTCGAGCTGCCGTACGGCGTCGGCACCGAGAAGATCATCGAGGCGATCACCGACGAGGTGAAGGGCAAGCTCATCACCTCCGGCCCGCGCAAGGGCCAGCGCCAGCCGGCCCGGCTGCAGGGCATCGCCGACGTCAAGGACCTCACCGACCGCGAGCACGGCATCCGCCTGGTCATCGAGTGCAAGGTCGGCGTCAACCCGCAGGCCCTGCTCGCCGACCTCTACCGGCTGACCCCGCTGGAGTCGTCGTTCGGCATCAACAACCTGGTGCTGGTCGACGGCCAGCCGCGGACGCTGGGCCTCAAGGCGCTGCTCGAGGTGTTCCTGGCCCACCGCTACGAGGTGGTCACCCGGCGCACCACGCACCGGCGTACGAAGCGGCAGGACCGGCTGCACCTGGTCGACGGCCTGCTCATCGCGCTCATCGACATCGACCGGGTGGTCGCGATCATCCGCGGCAGTGACGACGCCGCGGCCGCCAAGGCCGGCCTGATGAGCGAGTTCGGCCTCACCGACATCCAGGCGACGTACATCCTGGACACCCCGCTGCGCCGGCTCACCCGGTTCGACCGCATCGAGCTGGAGACGGAGCAGGAGCGCCTGCGCACCGAGATCGCCGAGCTCAGCCGCATCCTCGACAACGACGACGTACTCAAGCAGGTCGTCTCCGACGAACTCGCCGCGGTCGTTGCGGAGTTCGGCGGCCCGCGCCGCACGACGCTTATCGACGGCGACCTCAAGGAGGTCCTCGCGGCCTCCGCGCCGGCCGGCCCGCTCGAGGTCGCCGACGACCCGTGCCAGGTCATCCTCTCCGCCACCGGGCTCATCGCCCGCACCGCGGCGGAGAGCGAGGAGACGATCGAGGCCCGCCGCCGCAGCGGCCGGGTGAAGCACGACGCGGTCCGCGCCGTGGTGCACTCGACCGCCCGCGGCCGGGTGCTGCTGGTGACCAGCGCGGGCCGGGCGTTCAAGACGGACGTGCTGCCGCTGCCGGTGCTGCCGGAACAGTCGGGCACGGTCTCGGTCCGTGGCGGCATGTCGGCCTCGGAGCTGATTCCGCTGGCGCCGGGGGAGAAGGTTGTCGGCCTGGCCCCGCTCGGCGCCGACGGCTCGCCGGGCCTGGCGATGGGCACCCGGCAGGGCGTGGTCAAGGTCTGCTCGCCGGAGTGGCCGGTCCGCTCCGACGAGTTCGAGGTCATCACCCTCAAGGACGGCGACGAGGTACTCGGCGCGGCCTGGCTGACCGACGGCGCGGAATCGCTGGCCTTCGTGTCCTCGGACGCCTCGATGCTCCGCTTCGCGGCGAAACTGGTCCGCCCGCAGGGCCTCAAGGGCGGCGGCATGGCGGGCATGAACCTGGCCGCCGGCGCCGAGGTCCTCTCGTTCAACGTGGTGGACACGACCGACCCCCAGCACGGCGAGCCGATGGTGGTGACCTCCACGGGCACCCAGGTCAAGGTGACCCCCTTCGCGTCGTACCCGGCGAAGGGCCGGGCAACGGGCGGCGTCCGGGTCCAGCGCTTCCTGAAGGGCGAAACCCGCCTGGAACTGGCCTGGGTGGGCACCCGCCCGGTGGGCGCGGGCAGCAACGGAGACCCGGTGGAACTACCGGCACCGGACGCCCGCCGCGACGGCTCAGGCGAGGCGGTCCTGATGGGCCCGCAGATCGTCGGCCACCTGATCGAACGAGGCTGACCGGCCCGCCCCGCCCCGCCCCACCCCGGTCCGGTCCGGCCCACCCCGGCCCCGGCCCGGCCCACCCCGGCCCACCCCGGCCCCGGCCCACCCCGGTCCGGTCCGGTCCGGCCCGGCCCGTCCGCCCGGCCCGTCCGCCCGGCCCGTCCGCCCGGCCCGTCCGCCCGGCCCGTCCGCCCGGCCCGTCCGCCCGGCCCGTCCGCCCCGGCCCGTCCGCCCC